>DUBF01000025.1 GCA_012960465.1 Rhodospirillales bacterium
TTACCAAAAGAGAGATATTTATTATTTCTCACGCCGTGTTCCAAAAGACTTGGAAGATCATTACAGATCATCAAAAATAACTTTATCTCTTCGAACAAAGTCACTAAAGGTTGCTAAAACTAAATCAGCTTCTCTGGCTTCTCAGCTAGATGAAGAGTGGTTGACGCTACACTGGAGAACAAACTATTTTCACAATGCTAAACTATCAATAAGACAAGTCCGGTTATTAATAAAAGAAAATTCACACAGCGATTAAACACGGGGTTTGTGCCGTCGCATTTAAATCTCTTTAGTCCACTCCCGTCGAAACTACCTAACACTTGGCAAGGCATTTTACCCAGACTAGGTTAGGACTATGCAAATAAAAAGATGTTAAGATATAGGCATTCTTCCAATGGGAACGTGGGGTGATGTCAATTGATCCCTCTATTGCCCTCTCTATAATGCAGAAATTTAGGATTACGATGGATTATATTTATCGTGGGATAGAAATAGGTTTACCAGAAGACATAAGGAAGAACATTTAATGCCACATCCAATGAAAAGTAAAATCTGTGTTTTAACGCTTTTGTTAGGCTGCTTACTTATGTTTAATCCCGTCGGCATGGATATGTTTTTACCTGCTGTGCCAAATATAGCCCGAGGTCTTGATACTACCTCAAATCAAATTATGAATTCGATGTCGGCACTTTTTCTTGGTAATGCTTTAGGCCGGCTGATCTTAGGACCTCTAGCCGATCGTTACGGTCGAAAGCCGGTAATTTTATTAACTTTGATTATTTTTACTAGTTCAGCTTTCGCATCCGGTTTGGCTTCTTCAATCGAGTTTTTTATTTTTTGGCGGTTTATTCAGGGATTCGCAATTTCAGGGGGTCATGTTTTATCCCTCTCAGTCGCGAGAGATTTATTTGAAAAAGAACAATTTGGTAAAATAATTGCAAATGCTACGGCGATTATGGGTCTAGCCGGCATAGTTTTCCCAATTCTTGGAGGAAAAATTGTTCAGCTTATGCCATGGCAATCAATATTCTGGGTAATGAGCATTTTTGGTCTGACGGTTTTTTCATTTGTGATATTTTCTTATAAAGAAACAATTAAACGAAAGAATCCTCGAGCCGTTAATCCTCCGTTTCTATTGAACAACTGGTTTAAGATCATTACCAACCCGGTATTCTTGCGCCATGCTTTATGTAGTAGTTTTGCGACGGCAGGCTTTTATGCTTATGTTACGGTATCGCCGACAGTACTGCGCGAAATATTCGGTATAAGTTCTTTGGGTTACGGACTTTCTTTTGCTCTTTTGGCTCTTTTTTTTGTGATAAGCAACCTAATCGCTGGTCAGTTAGTTACACGCATTGGGCAATTTCGCCTTCTCGCGATCGGTAGCGTCATCGTTGTTTGGGGAGGGGTGATGATGTTGGGATTTTCAATAATGGAAATTGACAGGCCTTTTGCTATAATCATACCAACAGCAATCTATTTTTTTGGAATTGGCTGGGTTGTTCCACAGTCAAATGCTCTCGCTCTCCAACCATTTGAAAACTCAGCGGGAACAGCATCCGCTTTATTAGGATTTATCTCAATGATCGCGTCTGCATTTATGGGGTTTTTACTTAGTTTTGCAGTCCATGATGATGCCACTTATCTAGCGCTCGCAATGTTAATAAGTGGTTTATCATCTTTTTTAATTTATTTCCTCCTGATTCAAAAAATACTAAAATAATTTTCCCTTACTAAAGCCTTTTTTGTACATTCCCCTTCGCTGCATTTAACTCTCTCAGGGGTCACCATCTTCTCAAGAACTTCACATGTAACACATTGGTATCCATGCAGTTTTATTTTACGCCTGTATGGGGGTAGTACAAGTGGAAGTACAATTCAGTCCCTTATGTTTATAAAAAGAGAGATATGATTATTTTTATTTAGGGTCGGGGATACTTGAGACGAGGTTTGAGAAAGACCTAAATGTGATGGAAGTAGCAACAATCACAGGACACAAAGATCTTAGAATGCTACAAAGATATACACATTTAAGAGCAGAAGATTTAGCTAAGAAGCTTGGATAGACCTCTCTGCTTTCCCCTAATTGCTAGGGATTGACCTGGATAATTAACAATGAACCTTAATGAATTTAATATGTTGTGCACATCACTTTTTTCTACAACTTACAGTATTCAGTGGCGTGGTTCGCACGTTTGGAAGGTTGGAGGTAAGGTTTTTGCAATTGGTCGTTGGGACAATAAAAAAAACTCCGGTATAACTTTTAAAGTGTCCAAGATCACTTTTGAATGTTTGAAGCACGAACCGGGAATACGACCCGCTCCTTACCTGGCATCAAGGGGGATGAGCTGGTTGCAATATTATAACGAAGAGAGAATTTCGCACAAAGACTTAAGATCGTATCTCACCGAATCCTACAGTATAGTTTCTCATAGTCTGACCAAGAAAAAACAGAAGGAACTGAACCTTAATGTCCAAAGGAGCAAATGGTGAACTATGTCTGTAGGTTATAATCAGAAAATCCCCTATCCGACGGGACTATAATTCAACTGACCCTGTACCTTATTACTAGTTTCCTTTGCATATGATCAGAACATCAGTAAACGCGACTGAGAACAAATTGGACTTTTGTGCTTTAGACGTTGAAACTACCAACTTTAATATTTCAAGTATATGTCAAATAGGTATTTCAAATTTCGATCCAGGTGAATCGCCTTGGATTAAGCACAGACCGATTTGGTCAGAATCTGCACTATTGAGTTGGTCATAAAACTCCATTGGTGGTCCGTAAGCTGTATAACTCATGGCTTTCCATAGACCCATATTATCCAGTTCAATTATCTACAGAAGTTTCCAACCATAGACTGCTGTCACACCAAGGGTATAAGCCGCGAGAAGAACAACATTAATTGGGTTTCCAGAAAGCTTAGGTGTTTTGATTTGTGACACATTCAATGCCGCGAGCCCCAGCCCGCTGGAATAAAGAATTACAGAAAATATTTCTGAACTAAACAGGCCCTCAAATAGAAATATAAAAACGATTACTATGTTGTTGTTATCGATGGCCAGTCCAATATATTTGCCTCCATCAGCAAGGCCGAAAGTACTAAAATAACTCAAGCGTATCGCTGCGGCTGCAAGCATTAAAAATGCACCCGGTAGGAATATAGGCTCGAATTTTCCATAACTTAAAAGAAATATTGCAGGCGTAATTCCATAGCTGACAATATCGATCAACACATCCAACTGACCGCCAAACAATCGGTCTGAGCCGGTTCGTCCCTTCATCCTACGTGCAACCAGCCCATCGGCCCAGTCAAAAGCAACGGCCCATATCATTCCTATCATTGCTGCAGAGAAGACGCCTAAAATAATGAAATATATAGCAAGAAGGGTGCAACCAAGTCCGGCAAGAGAACATACATTGGGAAGATCCCATACATAAGAAAGAATAGATTTGGGTTGCTGCTCATGCGGATTAGAGTTTTCAGCTGTCATGGCTGCTCCTACAAATAGAGGGGGGTTTCAATACTAATAAATTTCGACTATAACTAGTGTTTGGCGGTATAGGTGATTAGATGGACAAATATCCATTCCCAGTGCAGCTCGCAAGTTCGATCATTACCACACCGATTTAGCATACCATAAATGATCGATCATACCTAAAGGTCTAAACCAATAATGATTGTCTATACCGTAGGCACTTTCGATCTATTGCATGTGGGACACTTAGCTTTGCTAAGCTACTGTAAGACTTTGGGTGATGTCGTTGCAGTTGGAGTTGCGTCTGATGAGGTAGTCAACCTTTATAAGCCACATGTACCTGTTATTCCACTCAATCAACGTATGGAAATGTTGAAAGCATTGCAGTGTGTCGATATTGTGCGTCCTTACCACCAACTTGAATATGTATCAGGTTGTAGGGAGTTGAAGGCCGATATCTTTGTGATCGGTGGAGATTGGGGCCGCGAATTGCCCAATCTGGACGTAGAAGCCTATTTAAAGGCAGAAGGAAAGCAGATTATTCAAATTCGGTATAATCCTCGAACTTCATCGACGGAAATTAAGCAAACAGTGATTGATCAGATTCACTAGACTAGCATGTTGCATAGCTTTGAGATTGCCAAAAATTTTTCGACTTCACTATCTCCATTAAATTATCGCTGATTGTCCATCGTCAGACATCTCAAGACCCCCTCAGAAATACAAACGACCCTAAATAAAATAATCATATCTCTCTTTTTATAAACATAAGGGACTGAATTGTACTTCCACATGTACTACTTTCCATACAGGCGTAAATTAAAACTGCATGGATACCAATGTGTTACATGTGAAGTTCTTGAAAAGGTGGTGACCCCTACGGGATTCGAACCCGTGTTACCAGAATGAAAATCTGGCGTCCTAGACCTAACTAGACGAAGGGGTCACTAATTGAAGTTTTCAAGCGACGGTTTATACGCCTCACCAAATGAAATCAAGATTATTTTGACATGATAAGTTAAATAATTTTAAGAAAATTCTTAGTTTGCTTGAGATTTTGAATGCCCACGCAACTTCCACAAAGCAATTGGACCTAAAAAAGCAACAAAACCCATCGAGGCAAATGCTAGACCCCAGGAGATCGTAGTTATACCACCACCAGAAATATCCAATACCATACCAACAATCAACGGCCCTATTGCACCGCCACCAAAGCCGATAAGGGCATGGAGACCTAGGGTGGACCCACGACGCCCTTTTTCAGCAGCCAATAGTGTGCCAGCCGTCAACGCCGCTGAATCGAGCTGGATTAATCCAGCATAAAGAATAACAAAAAATACAATAATCCAATAAGGTAACGCAGCCAAAAATCCAATAAAGAGCGCTAGTATACCGGCAGAAAAAAGAAAAACCATAACTACACGGCGACGATCATAGCGATCAGCAATTTCATTGCCGCCAATACTAGCAATCGCAGCAACACAAGCCGTCAACGTTGCTACTGTAGTAGGTATAAGTTGAATTTCACCCAAATCATGCACAGATAAGCAATAGACTAAAAAAGCGACCAACCATGAGCGCATAGCGAATAACTCCCAACTATGGACGCCATAAGCTAAAATGTAACCCATAGCCTCTCGATTACGGATTATTGGCCTAAAATCTAATAGTCTCGTTTTAGAATCAGGTTTTTGCGGTACGGTTTTATTCATAAGACATAAAACCAAAAAAGCTGAGGCTAATGCAGAAAATCCAGCTATTTTATGAACATTAACCCAGCCGAGTATAGTATTAACCTCCCCAGAAAAATAAAAAGAAATTGCGGTGCCAAGACTAAAACTCGCCGTATAAAAAGCTATCGCTCGAGCTGGTTTCCCCCCACTATAACGGTCCGCCAAAATCCTCAAACCAGGCATATATGTTGCAGCCAGACCGACCCCTGCAAGCGTACGGAGTAATAATGCACCCCAAAATCCAGAGGCAAAATACGCAAATCCGAACAAGGCGGTCGCAGTAAGAGTAGCTCCACTTAAGTAAATTAATCGAGCATCAATTCGATCGGTTAAACTAACTAAAACCGGAACACTAATGGCATAACCGCCCAACAAAATTCCAGCGATCCATCCTGCTTCAGTATTTGAAAGCTGCCATATCTCAATAAATTCAGGCATAAGAGCCGGAAAAGTAAACACGCCAAGCATAGTAAGCACTTCCGCTAAACACATAATAAAAACGATATAAAATGGAGATTGGCGCATTTAACAGATCTAATGGCTAGAGACTGGCGCAGCATCGTCAATTAAAAGCTGAGCCGAGGATCTACCCTGCCAATTATTTTCCCTAAGCCGACCGACAACATGAAGCGGCAAGCCATTGTGATTGAGTAAAGCTTGGCCAAGGTCCGTATCTACACAACGAAACGCGATCGCTGATAACTGTTTTTTACTATCGATTCCAGTTATGAAACAACGAACATGATTAAACCCGACAATATCAGCTTTAGCTATCCTAATACCAGAAAAAGCAAGCCTCGGTTCTGCATTACCAGTCCCGAAAGGAGCCATTTTATTTAGGATCTCAACTAAGTCCATTGAAGCCCCTTCGATTGTGATTAATCCATCAACACTGAGTGTTGGCATAATTCCTTCTTCAAAAATTTGTTTACCTATCCGCTCAGAAAGAAATTTTTCAAAGACATCCAACTTTTCAGCCTCCAAAGAAAATCCAGCTGCCATGGCATGTCCACCTCCATTAGTGAGGATACCTGCTTGGCGGGCAGATATTACGCAAGCACCAAGGTCAACACCTGTAATTGAACGACCTGAACCTGTCGCCACACCGTCCTGAACAGTCAAAATACACGCCGGCAGACCATAGCGCTCTTTCAAGCGGCTAGCGATAATACCAATAACTCCCGGGTGCCAGTTTTCACCCGCCACAAAAACAAGCGATTGAGAAATTTTCTTTTCAGCTTTTAGTTCGGCCAGTGCAAGTACTTCTTTTAAAACAATATCCTCGATTTCCCGGCGTTCTGCATTATAATTATTTAGCTTTTGAGCTATATTGATAGCTTCCTCTGAACTTTCGGTAGAAAGCAACTTAGCACCTAGATTGGATTCGCCTACTCGTCCACCAGCGTTAACGCGCGGACCCATTAAAAATCCCAAATGATAAGTTGATGGCGCTTCATCCATGCCAGCAACATCGGCTAAAGCCGACAATCCTTTATTCCGTCGCTTGGCCATCACTTTCAAACCTTGGACAACTAAGGCTCTGTTGACCCCAGTTAACGGCACCATATCGGCAACAGTGCCAAGCGCAACAATATCCAATAAGTTCATCAAATTTGGTTCTTGAAAAGATAAATTTTTTAAGAAGAATCCATCTTTTCGCAAGGCCCTATTTATTGCAACAATTAGCAGAAAAGAAACACCTACGGCTGCTAATTGAGTATGTCTACTTTCTTCGTCAAGTCGGTTGGGATTAATCACCGCCACGGCATGCGGGAGGATTACCTCCGCAATATGGTGATCAACGATAATAACATCTAACCCAATATCCTCCGCAAAAGACAAGGGCTCAAAAGCAGTTGTACCGCAGTCAACAGTAATAATGACTGATGCGCCATCACTCTTTAATTTCTCAAAAGCGGCTATATTAGGTCCATACCCTTCTGCAATCCTATCAGGTATATATATTTGGTAGTTTACTCCAATGGATCCGAAAAACCGTGCGAGCAATGCCGATGAGGTCGCGCCGTCCACATCGTAATCACCAAATATAGCTATTTTCTCATTTCCAGTAATCGCCTTGATGATACGAACAACACCGACATCCATATCCAGCAAATGTGCGGGGTCAGGCAACAATGAACTTAGCTTTGGGTCAAGGAAATCGTCTACGAGCTCTGCAGATACGCCCCTCGCACTTAAAAAACGTCCAATTATATCTGGGATCTGAAATTGCTGAGATATTGCAAGCGCTTGCCGATCATTAACTTGTCTTTCAAGCCATCGTTTTCCGCTAAAAGACCGCTCGACATCAAGAAAATTTTTATCCGATAAAGTCTTTGTCATTTATTTATATATCTGCGGGTTTTCATCCAGTCTCACGGCTAAAATTATGCTCAGCTTCAATATATCTAACGGTTCCGGATTTAGATCGCATAATGAGAGAATGTGTCATCGCACCACCTTTAAAACGACGCACTCCTTTCAACATAGATCCCATAGTAACCCCTGTGGCCGCAAACATCGTCTCACCACCAGCGAGTTCCATAAGGTTGTATTTTTTATCGAACTCCGTAATACCAAGACGCGAAGCTCTCCCGCGTTCATCGTCATTACGAAAAACCAAGCGACCTTGCATTTGACCGCCAATACATCGGAGTGCGGCAGCTGCCAGCACACCCTCAGGCGCTCCGCCCGTACCCATATAAATATCAACTCCAGCTTCTTCGGTAGACGTTGCTATAACACCGCTAACATCACCATCCCCAATTAGCATAATTCGGGCTCCACTCTCCCGACTTTTAGCTATAATTTCTTCATGCCGAGGACGATCAAGCACACAACTAACCAAATCACCAATTTCAACATCCTTGGCTTTAGCTAAATTTTTAAGATTATTCGCGACAGTTTCATCAAGGTCAACAACACCTTCTGGCAGTCCATTACCAACCGCTATTTTATCCATATAAGTATCAGGCGCATTCAAAAAACCGCCTTCCTCAGCCATCGCTATAACTGCCAAAGCATTTGGACCGCCTTTCGCAGTGATTGTTGTCCCTTCAAGCGGGTCCAAGGCAATGTCGATCTTCGGTCCATTTCCAGTGCCAACTTCTTCACCGATATATAACATTGGTGCTTCGTCACGCTCGCCCTCGCCGATACGTACAGTGCCCTGTATATGAAGGCTATTTAGGGCGCTCCGCATTGCATCAACTGCAGCCTGGTCCGCAGCTTTTTCATCACCTCGCCCCATCAAGCGTGAAGCAGCGATTGCGGCTGCTTCTGTCACACGTACTGCCTCAAGTGCTAAATTTCGATCCATTTTAGAAGTGTACTCACCCATAATTTTTACCTTTTTTAATTTATATTTCTTTAGCCATTAAAAGGACTCTATTCGGATCATGCACGGTGGTTCCACCACAGCCTCATTTTTTTCTATCAAACCTAACGTCGCCAACATCGAATATTCGGCCGTTGAGTGAGTTGTTAAAACCACCGGAACGGCCTCGTTCTGAGATCTCCCACGTTGCAATACTGCCTCCATAGAGACATTATTATCCTTAAGAGCACTAGCGATGGTAGCAAAAACGCCAGGCTTATCTAACACCATAAAACGAACATAGTAGGACCCAACATGCTCGGAGATCGGCACATTTTTTAATTTCTTTAACTTTATCGCTGGTATTGTAAATGTGTTTAACTTTTTATCCCTTGCGATATCAATTATGTCCGCGACCACGGCAGAAGCTGTCGGCCCTTCACCCGCCCCACGTCCTTCATACATGGTTGTGCCTACAAAATCACCTTCTACGATCACTGCATTAAAAACATCTTCAATGTGAGCAATAGGGGCATCAATCGGGACCATGCAGGGGTGGACGCGTTGTTCAATACCAAATTCAGTCTGGCGCGAAATACCAAGCAATTTAATTCGGTAGCCAAGCTCATCTGCAAATTCTATATCAAGCGGCGAAATCCGACTAATACCCTCAATATGCACAGCTTTAAAATTCACTTCACAACCAAAAGCTAGACTAGTTAGAATTGCCAGCTTGTGAGCGGTATCCACACCATCGATATCAAGAGCAGGGTCTGCTTCAGCGTAGCCCAGATCTTGTGCTTCTTTGAGCATCAAACCGAATTCTTTACGAGTTCGGCGCATTTCACTAAGTATATAATTGCAGGTACCATTCAAAATACCAAAAATACGCAATACTTTATTACCAACCAAACCCTCCCTAAGAGCTTTTACGATCGGAACGCCACCCGCAACAGCAGCTTCAAAGGCAATGATAACGTTAGCAATCTCTGCGGACCGAGCAAGTTCAGTACCATGGTGAGCGATTAGGGCTTTATTCGCTGTAACCACATGCTTACCATTAGCTATTGCCGTTTCTACCAATTCTTTTGCTATACCATCTTCGCCGCCGATTAGTTCCACAACCACGTCAACGTTTTTATCAATAGCAAGCTCGAGCGGATCAGGGCTCCATTTTAAATCAGCTAGATTAAAGCCACGGTCTTTAGACGGATCACGTGCAGAAACAGCTGTTATAGCTATATCACGACCACTTCTTAACGAAACTAGACTAGCTTGCTGCCTAAGTAGTTTAACCACACCTGCGCCAACAGTTCCGAGACCAGCCACACCAATTTTTAAAGGCGAATTACTCAAGATACTACTACTCGTTCCTTATTTAGTTCTTCGACCAGTCTATTTTGATTTCCCAGAAACGCTTTCAAATTACGAGCTGCTTGTCGAATTCTATGGCGATTTTCCACCAGCGACACTCGAACGTGATCATCACCGTGTTCTCCAAATGCAACACCCGGTGATACAGCAATTTGAGCTTCGCTTAGTAAAAGTTTAGAAAATTCAACAGACCCAAATTGTTTAAAAGGATTGGGGATGGGCGCCCAAGCAAACATTGTTGCAGATGGTCTAGGAATATTCCAACCTGCTGCGCTAAAGCTATCAATTAAAACGTCACATCGTTCTTTATAGATTAAACGCATGTCATCAACACACCCCTGAGGACCGTTCAAAGCCGCCGTCGCCGCGACTTGAATCGGCGTAAAAGCCCCATAGTCTAAATATGATTTAATGCGCGCCAAAGCAGCAATTAGTTTTTTGTTTCCAGCCGCAAAGCCAATACGCCAACCCGGCATAGAATACGTTTTACTCATGGAAGTAAATTCAACCGAAATGTCACGAGCACCCGGTATTTCTAATATCGAAGGTGGGGGTTTACCATTAAAATAGACTTCTGAGTATGCCAGATCAGATAAAATATAGATACCGTGAAATTTACAAAAATCGACAATGCGACCATAAAAGTCCAAATCTGTAGTAATCGCCGTTGGGTTATTTGGGTAATTTAATACAAGTGCCGTCGGTTTTGGAACACTATGGATTACAGCCACTTCTAAGGCCTTCAAATAGTCATCGTCTGGCACAACTGGAACATTCCGAAGAGCAGCACCAGCAATTATAAATCCGAACATATGTATAGGATAGCTTGGATTTGGAACTAGTATCACGTCACCTGGGCTGGTAATAGCCGAAGCGAGATTAGCCAAACCTTCTTTGGAACCCAGCGTAACTATAGCTTCTGTATCGGGATCAATATTAACATTAAACCGACGTGAATAATAAGCAGCGAAAGCCTTTCGTAGACCCGGGATACCACGAGAAGCAGAATAGCGGTGGGTTCTAGGGTCTTCAACAGCCTCAATCATTTTATCAACGATATGACGAGGCGTTGGTTGATCTGGGTTACCCATACCAAAGTCGATAATATCCTCGCCCGCCGCGCGCGCGCGCGCTTTCATCTCATTTACTTCATTAAATACATAAGGAGGTAGTCGTTTTATTCTATGGAATTCTTGTTCCATTACTCAAACTGCCAGTCTAAATTATAGGTTAACAACTAATAAAAGCTTACAAATGATCCGAGGACTAATCTGTCTTCGAGTAACCCGTGCTGACAGGTCCAAACGCTAAATGCTCTCCAAATTTCCTCTAGATAATCAAAAGCATTTTATAAAAAGTCTATAAAAATTTCTGCACGGCGGTTCCCAGCTTCGCCCGAAGGCATATACTCATAATAGCGTGGCACATGGTCAGATACTGATCCAACGAATAATTTATTTGCATTCACTCCCATTTTCACCAATTCATTTGCTACCCGCTCAGCCCTTGCAGCAGAAACCTGAAAATTAGTCATTTTGTGAAGGATTGGATCATTAGTCACCGTCCGTCGACTGGCGTGACCTACAATCCGAAGTCTACCACCCACTTTCCTATACTGAGCGATCACTTGGCGTAGGACACGACGGTCGCGTTTTCCAACTCTTGAAGAACCATTAGGAAATAGGATCGTGGCAACTTGATACGAATTTTGAAGATTATGCTTATTGAATTGTCCCGAAAAATTCAAACCAGAAACACCTGAACTTGAGGGAGGTTGTCTATAGGTTGATCGTCCAACAGCACCAGAATTACTCATTCTCTCAACACCGGATCCAGAAATGATAATAGTTTGAGTTTGATCCAAACTTCCGCCTAAGCCAGGAACAACACCAATTCTTGGGGGATTTGGATTAATGGCGGGTAATTTCTTCATTTTAGATGGTACGGATATCGGTAATTTTGGGGGAATTAGCGGTTTCTTTGTTTTAAATTTCAATTTAGCCTTATTCTGTAAGAAGCTTAACTCAACAGGCTTTGGCGGCACTAAATACGCTGTCGCTGCTTTAGGTTTTGGCTTAGATAACGGCATAGGCTCAATCTGCGTTATTGGCTTTGAAAATTCCTGCGCTGACGAGGATGCCCTCAATGGCTCAACTTTCTTTTCTGAGCGTACGAACAAATTTGAAGTCTTACCTTGACGACGAACAATTTTGTTTGAATATTTTCGTGACGCATCATTATCTGAAACTAATCCGCGAGATATACTTTTACGTTCCTCGTTGCTCAAGACCTTTGGTCGCGGAGGCACTGAAGACAATTTTAAAAAACCATTATTTGATCGAGAAGAGGTTACCTCTTTAGAAGATTTTCCAAGTTTCTCTTTTTTTTCAGCGCCATCACCGATAATAGCATCACGGGCACCTTTATACCATTCAACGGGATTAAATGCATCTGGCACTGTTGAACAACCTGTTACCAAAGCAGTTATAAAGAATATTGCAAAAATTTTACGCAACAAAAAACCATTAAATAAATTAATAGAATCCTTCATACTCTCAACTCCCTATAAACAATCGCTATCTGTTACTATTCTATATACTTGATAACGCAAACTCTTTAATAGCGTCCAAAGGTTACTCATTTCGGATAAATTTAATTAACTAAATTTAAAGTTTTTATTCAGTATATACACTTTCCCTCAAATAACAGATAATATTTCTGGTGTAAAACGCTCTGATCGTGACTAAATAGAATCAACATTAACATTTATCCCACCTTTATCATAAAAAAGTGACTTGTTAAGGCCTTTAGCGCACATATTGAAATACTATCCAGCTAGTTTTAGAGAATATTAAAAATTCTTATATTAATATTCGTTAACAAAAAAGTATCTGATAGCTTAATATTTAATAATTACTTGCATTGACATTTACATTAAATTCACTTATGCCGCCCAGCATCTTAAATATTATGAGTAGTAAACTTCTGTCCATTTATTTAGTTTTTCTAGATTATCGCCCATGAACTTCGCTGACCTAGGTCTTAGTAAAGAAGTTCTTGATGCTGTATTCGACGCGGGATACTCGGACCCAACTCCCATCCAAGAGAAAGCCATACCAGTTGTGCTAATGGGACGTGATATCCTTGGCTGCGCTCAGACAGGAACTGGAAAAACAGCATCATTTACTCTCCCAATGATCGATATCCTAGCAAATGGGCGTGGGCGATCACGAATGCCGCGCACACTCATTTTGGAACCAACACGGGAACTTGCAGCGCAAGTTGCCGAAAACTTTGATACCTACGGAAAATATAATAAACTCAACAAAGCCCTCATTATTGGAGGGTCTTCAATGAGCGAACAAAGTAAACTACTAGACCGTGGTGTCGACGTTCTTATTGCTACACCAGGACGCTTACTTGATCTCTATGAACGGGGAGGTCTATTGCTTAGCGATGTAAAAATATTAGTGATTGATGAAGCTGATCGAATGCTTGACATGGGCTTTATTCCAGATGTTGAAAAAATTGTTTCTGTCATACCTAAAATTCGCCAAACTTTATTTTTCTCGGCCACCATGCCTGCAGAGATTAAGCGCTTAGCTGATATTTTCTTGATTAATCCAAAAGAAATTACAATTTCCCCACCTGCAACCTTGGTCAATACAATCACCCAAGGCCTTTTAATGATAACCCATAATACTAAACGAGATCTCGCTGGTTTACAAAAGAAAAAACGCGCGCAACTTCGCAAACTTATAAAACAAGAAAGTGTCAAAAATGCGCTGGTATTCTGTAATCGAAAAAAGGATGTTGATATCCTCAATAAGTCTTTTAAAAAACATGGTTTCAATTCTGCTACTTTGCATGGCGACATGGTGCAGTCAGCCCGCATGGAAACAATGGGGAAATTTAAAGCCCATGAATATGATTTTTTGATTTGCAGTGATGTTGCAGCTCGCGGCCTCGACATCGATGAACTAAGCCATGTCTTTAACTTTGATATACCTATCCACCCTGAAGATTATGTTCATCGGATTGGCCGCACAGGGCGGGCCGGGAAACATGGTCGGGCACTGTCACTCGCTTGGAAAGAAGATCAAAAATACATTAAGGCAATTGAAATTTTAACGGGCAAACCAATCCCTCAAGTTGAGATTTACAGTCAAGAGACGTTCACTCAATCGAAAGAAAATTCTGGCGACACTGCTAAAAAACAAAATCAGGTTAAAAAGGAAACAAAAGGTGAGCCGATAGAAAAAGCGAAAAAAAATCATCAGAGCCCAAAAAAAGTAGACAGACTAACACCAAAATCACCGGAAACTACTAACAGTGAAAACCAAATCGACGATGATGGTTGGGATGGTCACATGCCAGCTTTTTTGTTGCGTCCCCTGAAGTAATTTATTTTTTGTGGCTTTTCAGCTCAATCAAAAAAAATTTCAGTTTTGCTCCCCGCAAAAGATAGTTATATACACTATACTGATTTAGAATAGAATTTTATAGCCTGGTTCCTGAATTTTGCTCTGGAGTAAATCAATGCAAACTGTTTTTGTCCAAGTCAAGTGTGAACTCGGCAACGTGTACAGCGTTGCTGAAAAAGCCATCGAATCGGTAGAAAAGATCTCTGAAATTCATTCAACATCTGGGCAATTTGACCTTTTAATAAAATGTTATTTGGATGAAGGCGAAGACGTCGGCCACTTCATTAATGATAAGATTCAAACGCTACCGGGCGTAAAAGATACGTATACACTTATCACGTTTAAAGCGTTCTCTTAAACTTCTTACGGCTAGAGTATATACGGCCAAATGGTAACAGCAATAAATTTTGATGGCGAGCAGGGCGACAATAGCCGCCCTTTAGGGATTGATATAGCAACACGGGAATTTATGCGTGCTTTTTTCCGATTTAGTGCGCAAAAAACATTTCCTTGCGTTTGTCCAAATGAAACCTCGCTAAAACAATTCAAACTCTACGCTGAGATGGAACGAATTAGTCCAGAAAGTTGCTTTGGAGTGAACCAAAATGATCCTGTTCTACTTGAACAAGCAGGCCATTTATTCCGTTATGACCCAGGTATTTTAAAACACATTTGGTCACGTCGCCAATTTGGCCAGCGGCGCTACAGTATAAGTGGATTAATGCACACTAGCTCGACTGACAGCGTAATGGAAGTTATCGGCCAATACCTAATGGCACCCACGCAAAGCTGGGATGCATTGGTATGTCCGTCCAACTCCATCAAATCTGCAATATTAAACATTATTGATCATTGGCAACAATATTTAAAACAACGGACGGATAGTAGCTTTAAATGCCCGGTCCAATTCCCCGTTATACCGCTAGGCATAGATACTAATCACTTTGATACCATCACGGGAGAACAAAAGCGTATTAAACAACGTAATGCGCTTGCGCTAGAAAAAGAAGAAATTGCGATTTTATTTACTGGGCGACTTAATTATATTGCCAAGGCAAACCCATTACCTTTGATGCTTGGTGTCGAAAAAGCAGCTGTAGATACAAAAACGCCATTAAGACTCATTTTCTGTGGCTACTTCAATGATGAATTCAACGAAATAGCTTTCAAAGAATCTGCCGCAAAAGTTTGCAATAAAGCCCGTGTTTCATTTGTTCGCCATGGAGATACAAAATATCCGGATGGATTTTGGGCCGGGGCAGATATTTTTTGTTCGCTAATAGATAATGTACAGGAGAGTTTCGGGCTTACCCCTATTGAAGCCATGGCATCTGGGTTGCCGGTTATTGTATCGGATTGGGATGGCTATCGAGATACCGTCCGAGATGGGGTTGAGGGTTATACAATTCCAACGTTAACACCACGAAAAGGTCTTGGAAGCGAATTGGCCTACAAATATTTTTCTGGTCAAAATAGTTACGGCGACTATCTAGGCGCAGTTCAACAATCAACTTCGGTCGATTTTAAAGCGTTGTCTATTGCGTTTAAACGGTTAATTGAAAACCCTAGTTTGCGGCTTAAGATGGGCGCTGCTGGAAAAGAAAGAGCTAATTCAACTTATAATTGGCCAATAATTATTTCAGCGTATGAAGATTTATGGTCGGAGCTTGCAAAACGTAGGGAATTAGACCAAGAACTAAACCCACTAGCAATTGGTTCTCCATTTCACCCTTCTCGACCTGATCCATTCGATATGTTCGCAAGTTTTCCATCTAGGCAATTCTCGGAAAAGGGAAGAATTGATCTAGTTATTTCTAATTGGTCCGAAGCAATAAAGATAATATCTCTTAAAACCGGATATGTTTACCCTGAATCACTGATCAAACTCGAAGAAATGCCTGTTCTATTCGATAATTTAAAGCGGGGCTCACCTATCCTGATTGAATCCTTAATTAATCTTCTACCAACCATCAATTCCACGGATCTGATCCTAACTCTAGCCTGGTTGGTAAAACTTGGTATCTGTCGTTATTATCCTTAAAATATAAATTCATGAAATACAGAACTAAAACAATTAACTAGCAATGATCTTCTGCTTGTCCTAAATTAAAGACAAAGTCACTAAAGATAGTTAGTAATAGTTTCGGAGTTAAAAAATGTTTATTCAAACTGAAGCAATGCCTGATCAATCCCGCATGAAATTTTTCCCAGGTGAGACTGTTCTAACAGCAGGGTCTGCTGAATTTCTTAATGGAGAATCTGCAAAACGCTCTCCATTAGCAACACGCCTCTTTGAAATTGAGGGTGTTAATACCGTAATGATGTATACCGATTTTATAGCCGTCACCAAAGAAGAGGAATTTGACTGGCAACTAATGAAGCCATTGATTTTAGGCGCTATAATGGATCATTATACTGCTGGTGATGCAATGATCATTAACGTGGAAGAATCTGAAGCCGACACTGAATTGGAATCAGCACTCGACGCTCTCTTTGAGCCGCGCGAAGAAGATACAGAATCCGTTAATAAAATCAAAGAGTTAATGGCAGACCGCGTTACGCCAGCTGCAGAACAAATGGGCGGTGACGTTGTGTACAAAGGTTTTGTTGACGGAATAATTTATGTCGAGTTTGTTGGCCCGACAGAAGGCTTAACTGGTGGCATGACAAATATTTTTAGTCATTACATTCCGGAAGTCCGTGCGGTTAAAGACTATCACGATGCAATACCTAAACCAGGTCTTGATACTCCCGACGGCCGCGCCATTCTCCAGGTCCTTGACGAGCGTATCAATCCATCGATCGCCAGTCATGGAGGTCATATTTCCCTAATAGATGTTAAAGATGACAGGGCTTATGTTCGGCTTGAAGGTGGATGCCAGGGATGTGGCATGGCAGATGTTACTTTAAAACAAGGTGTTGAAGTTGAGATTAAAAATGTTGTTCCAAATATTATTGCCGTACTTGATGTAACGGACCACGCTGAAGGATCAAACCCGTACTATTCACCAGGTAAGGGCGGAGCACCAGCTAAATAAATCAATGCAGGTTCTTCTTATTTCGACCTACGACCTTGGTCATCAGCCGTTTAGCTTAGCTTCACCCGCAGCAAAACTCACCGCGGTTGGTGCAACAGTCACTTGCAATGATCTAGCAGTAGAAAGTATCAAGGAAGGTGCTGTTGAGAAAGCAGATATAATTGGACTTTATTTACAAATGCATACAGCAACTAGATTATCGGTTGCCCTACTACCCCGTCTGAAAGAACTAAATCCAGTTGCTCATATAGTATTCTATGGATTATACGCGCCATTAAACGCCGAGTATTTAAAAACGATTGGCGGAGATAGCTTTATAGGCGGTGAATTTGAAGATGGGTTAGTTCAAATTTATAATAATTTAATCGATGGAAAAGCGCCCATACTTCTTAATCTAACTTCAACAGAAAATCAAAAATTTAATCAACCCTTGCGCGATGGGTTACCCAATTTGAGTAATTATGCTCATTTAAACGTTGGTGATGGATCAACAAAAATAGTCGGCTATACGGAAGCTAGCCGTGGTTGTAAACATAAATGCCGTCATTGCCCCGTCGTACCAGTTTATCAGGGGCGTTTTCGGGTTATAAGTAGCAATTTGGTTATAGCAGACATTCGCCAGCAAATTGCGCAGGGTGCTGAACATATCAGCTTTGGTGATCCTGATTTTCTAAACGGGCCTACTCATGCCATAAAAATCATTTCAGCATTACATAATGAATTTCCCCAAATTAGTTACGATGCAACCATAAAAGTTGAACATCTTCTAAAACATAAAAAACTCCTTCCAAAACTAAAAGAAACAGGGTGCTTATTCATTACGACAGCGGTAGAATCTGTTGAGGAAGATATTCTGCAGATTTTAGATAAAGGTCATACCCATGATGACTTCATACAAGTAGCTAAAAATAATAAAGAAATTGGTATTCCGCTTTCGCCAACATTTGTACCGTTTACACCTTGGACAACTAAACGAGGGTTTCTTCGATTACTGGATACAATTGCAGAACTTGGATTAATTGAGAACGTCGCTCCCATCCAACTCGCAATCCGATTGCTTATTCCGAACAAATCCTATCTGCTAGATATTCCAGACATTCAGCCTCATCTATTAGGTTATGATCAGGAGGCCTTAAGTCACCGTTGGCGTAACCTTGATGAAAGCGTTGAAGATCTGTGCAGGGAAATACAAAAAATTGTCGAAACTGGAGCTGCAGATGGTATTTTGCGAGTTGAAACTTTCAAAACCATTTACGCTACAACGCGCAGAGCCTGTGGGCTAAATGACGATACCTTTCCATATCAACTTCCATTAACAAATATCACCGTACCCAGCATGAGTGAACCTTGGTTTTGCTGCGCAGAACCAACCCAAGAACAACTTTCACGTCTATAATGACGCGTCTCTTACTATTAATACCATCGACGTCCTATCGAGTAAGTGATTTTGTTACAGCAGCACATCGATTAGGTATTGACGTAACTGTTGGCTCTAACCAACGTCAAGTCTTAGAACCCCTTAATGAAGCCGGTTCGATAACCATTGAATTTTCCAATCCAGATGTTGCTGTAGAAGAAATTAAAAAGTTTCATAATTCTTTTCCCATAATAGCAATCGTTGCAGTTGACGATGAAACAGGAACCATCGCTTCCAAAGCATCACAAAAATTAGGTTTCAAATGCAATAGTCCTGAAGCCGTTATGGCAACAGGTAACAAGCTTTTATTGCGCCAGGCACTGAGTAAAGCTGACCTCTCTTTAACAAAATATAACACCCTTAGATTAGATGACGATCCCATCCGAATAGCTAGGAAAATAGATTTTCCATGTGTCCTCAAGCCCCTTAACCTCGCAGCCAGTCAAGGCGTAATCCGTGCCAACACACGACAAGAGTTTGTTAGAGCATTTGAACGGATTAAATTACTTTTATTAAATATTGAGAAAAACACTCAAAAAGTAATTCTACCAAAAATTTTAATTGAGGATTATATTGAAGGTGAGGAAGTCGCGCTCGAGGGATTAATGATTGACGGCAAACTGACAGTGTTAGCGCTTTTTGACAAACCCGATCCATTAGAAGGTCCATACTTCGAAGAAACGATTTATATCACACCCTCTCAAAAACCCCTTGAGACTCAGGAATCAATTAAGCGTATGGCCGAACAAGCAGCCAGCGCAATCGGACTTGTAGAAGGTCCTGTACATATAGAACTTCGAGTACAACCGAGCGGGCAATCAAATAATAAAACGGGGCCATGGGTAATTGATATGGCTGCACGCTCAATTGGAGGTCTATGTTCCCGCAGTTTGCAATTTGATGAAGATTTAACGCTTGAAGATATAATTTTACGTCATGCGATAAATGAGCCAATAGAAGTAAATCGGGAGGCTAAAGCATCTGGGGTAATGATGATCCCTATTCCAAAAGCTGGCACCCTAGAACGTATTGATGGCACCCTGGAAGCACAAGCTGTTAACGGAATTACCAATATTACGATTAGTATGACGATAGGTGAAAAATTAATACCCTTACCTGATGGAAACAAATATTTAGGTTTCATTTTCGCAAAAGCTGATCAACCAGAAGACGTCGAGACAGCTCTTCGTTCAGCGCACTCGAAACTTAGTTTTAGGATCAGCTAACTGCAGATTTTTGCGAATATATCTGCAGCCCGATTAATACCGGCTTCATCCACATCTAAGTGCGTAACTGCTCGCATACTATCAGGACCCATGGCACCAATTCGTACACCATTCAATAATAATTGCTCCGAAATCTCAGACGCCGATACCTTTAAATTAGCAACATTAATTATCAAAATGTTAGTTTCCACCGTCATTGGATCAATTTTTATACCAGGAATTTGGGCCAATCTATTAGCTAAATTTTTAGCATTTAAGTGGTCTACCTCCAAACGTTCCACATTATGATCAAGCGCGTATAATCCAGCTGCCGCTAAAATTCCCGATTGCCTCATTGATCCGCCAAGACGTTGTTTCCAAGGCCATGCCTGGTCAATAAAACCCTTGCTACCCGCAATCACACCACCAACCGGGCACCCCAGTCCTTTTGAAAGATCAATCCACACGGTATCGACGGTCGCCGCATAGTCCGCCGCCGACACTCCACTAGCGACCACCGCATTCAGTAACCGGGCACCATCCATATGCGTGACAAGATTATGTTCAACGGATAGTGCCTGAAATGATTTCAAAACGTCCAGAGGCCATATGCTGCCGCCGCCAAGATTAGCAGTTTGCTCAACAGAAATCATCTTCGATGACGGCGCATGCCTAAAACCAGCGCGTATCGCATCTCTTGCCTGATCAAGACTAAATTGCCCCCTCAGACCCTCCAATGGCCTAATCATCGCACGGGCAATAACTGCGGCTCCACCAGCTTCAAAATTAATAATATGAGCAGTTTTATCAGCAATTATCTCATCGCCCGGTTGACACTGAACGGCAATGGCTATTTGGTTACACATAGTGCCTGATGGAACGAATAATGCGGCCTCCTTTCCAAGGAGGCTTGCAACACGTTCCTGAAGTTCAATAGTCGTAGGATCCTCGCCTGCCTGCTCATCTCCCATTTCAGCAGCAATCATTGCATTAAGCATTGGCTTGCTAGGTCTCGTTTTCGTATCGCTGAATAAGTCTATAGTTGGAATGCTCATATTTTTTCCGAATAAATTATATGTTATCTGGTTTCGTCTGATTTAGATACTACGTCCATGAATTAAAATATTGGATTTAATTTAAATGACGTTCTAATTTCTGATCTTCAAAATTTTAAGAATATAAAATATAACTGTCTCTTATTCAAAGTTTTGCGGTAGTAATTTATATTATACTTTATGCAAGATGTTACAAATAGCCTTAACCTTTGCGTTCGACCCAATTTATATAATGCCATAGTAAACGTGCTGCAACGCTGCGCCACGGCCTCCAGGCCTCGCCAATTTTCATCAACTTTTTGCGATTAGGATACTCGTTCAAACCTTTTAAGTGCGTATAACCTTTAACTATACCTAGATCATCAACGGGCCATAAATCAGGCCGACGTAGTGCAAATAGCAAATATACTTCAGCAGACCACCGTCCAATTCCCTTTAGTTTAATCATTTCTTCAATCGCCGCTTCATCAACCATGCAGGCAATCCTTCGAAAACTAAATTCACCACTCTCAATTGCCCTAGCAATGCCAAGTGCATATCCCACTTTAGGTGTACTCAAACCTGCAGATCGCAATCTATCGGCACCTATTTTAAGCGCAGTTTTATGTGTCATTGGGCTCTCAATTGCCGCCAGACGTTCACTAATGGCATGCGCAGCTGAAGTTGAAATTTGCTGACCGCATATAATTTTAAGGATAGCATTATAACCTGGAGTTCGTGATCTCAGGCCCGGCAAGCCAATTTCATCAACAATACGCGCTAAATCCTTATCGCGCTTGCAAAGCTCTCGTGCTCCTTCAGACAAAGTCGATTTTGTAATTTTTACTGGCATAGAATGAGAATAAACTTAGAGAATAAATAGAACAACGCTTAAAAATAGATTACAATAATAATTAATTCGTTATAACACGATATTTTAAATTTTAATTATTTCTGATCTGGAGATTGCCGTGCTTGTCGAACAAATATGGACCGCAAACAACTATCGCAATTTCAATTATCTCATCGCTTGCCCTGAAACGGGCGAAGCATTGGCTATCGACCCCTTGGACTCTGAGAAATGTTTAAATACAGCTAGAGCAAAAGGATGGGAGATTACACAAATACTCAATACACACCATCACCATGATCATATTGATGGTAACCAAGCCGTTGTTAATGCAACGGGTGCAAAGGTTATTGCTCACGCTCAAGCAAATGATCAAATTCCAGGGATGGATATTGGGCTCAAGGCCGGCGATATCGTTAAAGTTGGGAAATCAGTAGAACTTGAAGCATTGGATACGCCCGGCCACACTATGAGCCATATTTGTCTTCTTTCTCAAACAGAAATTCCCGCCCTTTTTGCCGGTGACACAATGTTTAATGCAGGTGCTGGTAATTGCAAAGGTGGGGGCCATCCCGATGCACTCTATTCAACCTTCAGCGCACAACTTGCTCGATTGCCAGATCATACCTCAATTTATCCCGGTCACGATTATCTAGTTAATAATCTCGAATTCACGTTGGATCGAGAACCTGATAATGAAAAAGCAAAGGAGCTTCTATCAAGCCTAGAAGGCTATGATCCTAACCAACCAATGGTAACCAACCTCGGCTTGGAAAAAGAAGTGAACACCTTTTTTCGTTTAGATAGCGAAAGTATTATTTCTCAACTTAGAAATAAATTTTCGGACTTACCAGAAAATTTAGATGAAAAAACGATATTTATAAAACTACGCGAACTTAGAAATGACTGGTAAAACTTATTCCGCAGGTTAGTAAATTATCTTACCCCTTGCAAAACGTCCAGCAGCCAAGGCTGTTATAATTGTTAAACCCATAAATATTGCTGCACCATAATATATCCAAGTAATCTGTCCAGAATCCATAATTCTACCAAAAATTAGCGGGCCTATTATACCTGCAAATCCAAAACCAGAATTAACAAAACCAAAAGCCTTACCTGCATTGCCTTTAGGGGTAACAGCACGAACCAGAACATCTCTAGAAGGCATAACTATACCCATCATAAATCCTGCTATAGCTAATGCGGCGGCTGCAAATATAAAAGGTAAAGCTTTCAGTGCCACAACACATATCATAATAATACCTATCAAGTAACCAACTGTCGCAACCATGTCGAGCCGGGTTACTTTATCTGCGATATATCCGCCAGCTAAGATACCTATGGATATGGTTACCATATAGACAAATAAAACCTGGTTCGCAGCCGAAACGTCCGCCTCATACATTACCGGTAAAGCCGAGGGTGAAAACTGTTGAATCCCGGACCCAGCAAGGGCTACTGCGACATAAAAGAAAAATAATATTAAAATAGGTGGAAATTTTATAAATTCCAATACACCCATAACTTGAGCTGGTTTTCCTGAAGGCGCTAGAACTTGGTCTAAATGAGATCTTTTTTTCTCACCAATCAACAGATCTTTATTGGATATCAGAACTAAAGTCATAATCACCCCCAAGCATCCAACAGAAATCAACGCGAAATGCCAATTCCAAAATACTCGAAATGCATCAACCACAATAGGTGCTGCGGCAAATCCAGCAAACCCTGCAAACGCATGAAAAGCATAGGCACGCCCCGATCTTTCTGGAGCTACAGAGGCCGTTAGAACAACAAAGTTTGCTGGATGAAAAACACTATCCCCTAAACCGGCCATTAAAGCTAATCCAACCATAACCCAGTAAACCGGCATCAAGCCCATGAGTACGAAAGCTACCGATACTGTCAAGATACCGCAAATCAAGATCCATCTTGGACCATATTTATCGGCGAACACTCCCATTGGATATTGACCAACAAAAGATCCAACTGCATATACTGAGACCATCATGCCAAGTTGGGTGAAGGTGATGTTTAGATCTTCTTTGATTGTTAAAAACAAAGGAGGCAGGGTCAGTATAAAAAAATGCGAGAAAAAATGAGCAGCTGAAACTAAATTAATAACTTTGCGTTCTTTGCGCAATATGCCCACTTGGTTTTCCATAGATAGTATATTTCCGATTAACTAGTAAGTTCTAAAATATCTAATCCTCTATCACGATCAAGTAAATATAGAATACCCCTATCGTCAACCTCTACATCATTACTTTGCGGCGCTGTATTACCGTTGCGTAGTTTGAGTATAAAATGCTCCATCTCTTCTGGTTGTGCAGGATTGGCAAACTCAACAACACGAAGGCCGCCAGCAAACTATACTATTTTCTAACAGATTTAAAAAACAACTCAAATTCTTCAATTACGCTAGAGTTTTCAAAAAGCACCTTGTTTGATGACTTTATACGCCGGGACACCTCATCGCGATGCCCCTTATTCAATCCAAGTTTTAAGGCAATTTTTACATACTGTTCGAGATTGTTAGCAATACATGTATCAATACCCATCATCCTGTACATACCGGCAGTGACCCTTCCACGCATAAATTCTCCATCATGAGTGACTACCGGTTTAGCAAGCGCGAAAGCCTCAAATGACGTATTACCTCCACTAAAATGCGGCGTATCCAAAATAATGTCTGCAGCATTCTGAAGTGCAATAAAATTCTCAGGGGTTTGACGAGTAATAACTTTTATCCTAGAGCACACCTCTGGGATACTTTTTCCCCAACGCTGTTGAACATGCTCGGTCCAATCGCTAACGGCTCCCTCGACAACCATAATCATCGCATTTTTATCAGCCCTTAATATTTCACCAAATATAAAATCCAAGTCTGGGTGATGTTTAAGTGGACTTTGTGGGCAGAGATATAAAGTTATATCTGACGGGCATCCAAATTCACTTTTAGTTTTACCATCACTTGAAATATCAATCGGATAATAATATGTGGGTAAAACGTTTAATTTATAAAGTGTTTCGCTATAATGTTTTTCAGCTCCGTCAGCCTCAATCAAATCACTAGAAATAAAATAATCCATATTTGGAATTCCGGTTGTATCTGGGTGCCCCCATGTTACGCATTGCACCGGCGCAAGTCGGGCAAAAGCAAGAAAATAAGTTCGAATATCCATCCCAAGATCAGCATAGAACAAAATATCGAGTTTTTCTGCTGCTATGGTTTTCTGAGCCTCGAAAATATCATCGGGAAAAACAATAACTTTATCGGCAATACCTTGGATGCTGCGTGCAATTGGATCGTCATGTTCGCGCGGTGTCAAAACAGTTACTTCAAATTCATCTTTCGGAATATTCTGTATCAATCCCCACATTAAACGCCCAATTGAATGGCGTCGAAAATAAGCTGATATAAAACCAATTTTTATCTTTCCATCTCGGTCTGCAGAAAACTCACAATGCGGCGCGATGAAATCTAACGCTGGACAGGCTCTTAACATTATCTTCGCAGTTTTTTCTTGTAAGGCCCTATTTGACATAGCTTGGTAGGCTAAAAAAAAATTTGTAGTAGCAATCTCTAATGCAGGATCTACAACCACCAACCTTTTTTCCAATATTAACGCTAATTCTCTCTCAAATCTTTGACGAACATCTTTGATATGAAATTGATCACGGTAAACCACAGGCAAAGTTATTGCTTGTTTTATCCGCAGGCCAGAGAAATGTTGGTTATCTAAAACCTGCTTGTAGGTCTCAATAGCCTTAAGATCTTCTCCTTGTCTGCGATAAGTATTAGCCAAATTAATAAATGCCTGATCAGTCAGTTGCTTATTTTTAGAACTGACCGTAGATGCTGTTCGAAAACAAATTATGGATTTTTCAAGTGAACCTTTATCAAAATAGATATTACCCATATTAACCAAGGCATCTTGACGCCCCGGATTGAGTGACAACAAGTGCTCATATGTTTTTAGCGCCACATCTGGTTTTCCTATTTGTTTGTAAAGTTTCGCAAGATTGTAGTAAGCCTCACCGAACGTGTCATCGATTCTGATCGAATGTTTATAACATTCTTCTGCCTGGCCATTCCTTCCTAAATCTTGCAGAATCACTCCCAAATTAACTCTATATGGCGCTAGATCAGGGCGAAGATCTATCGCTCGTTGCAAATACTTAACAGCTTCTTCAGGCTCACCACTTTGAGCCAAAGCTGTTCCTAACAAATTGAGTGCATCTGGATGATCAGGATTTACCGTTAAAATTTCGACATATATCTTTTTAGCTTCCGCAAACCGCCTGGCATTATGATGCTCCTGTGCTTGGGAAAAAAATATATCAATATGTTTTTTAGGTTTACTCATAAACTATTCGGTAAACCAACCGAAGACACGACTATATTAGACCCGCAAGAGGCGAAGATGGATCGGCATATTTTTTTCTCGGCATACGGCCAGCTAAATAAGCTAAGCGTCCTGCATCGACACCAGCTTTCATCGCGCGCGCCATTTTGATTGGATCTTTAGCCCCAGCGATTGCCGTATTCATTAAAACTCCATCACAACCCAGCTCCATGGCTATCGCTGCATCTGACGCCGTCCCTACTCCAGCATCAATTAAAACTGGTACTGCAGATTGCTCTTTAATCAAACGGATAGTAACAGGATTTTGAACGCCTAAACCCGACCCTATAGGTGCTGCCAATGGCATAATAGCATGGCAACCCAAATCCTCTAAACGTTTAGCCATGATTGGATCATCACTACAATAAACCATCACCTTAAAATCTTCTCTAAGAAGAATTTCTGCCGCCTCAAGCGTCTCAATCATTTTAGGATAAAGCGTTTTTTCATCACCTAAAACTTCAAGTTTTACTAAATCCCAGCCGCCGGCCTCTCGGGCGAGACGTAGTGTTCTGACTGCATCATCAGCAGTGAAACAGCCTGCGGTATTTGGTAAATATGTATATTTTTTAGGATCAACAAAATCAACTAACATAGGCTGACCAGGGTCCGTAATATTTACGCGACGAACGGCCACCGTAACAATCTCAGCTCCAGAGGCTTCGATCGCTGCTGCGGTTTCATCAAAGTCTTTATATTTTCCAGTCCCGACCAGCAACCGAGAGCAAAACGTGCGGCCCGCGACTTCGAAAGTATCCTCATTTTCTTTTTCAACTAAACTATTTTTCATTCTATTTTCTTCACTGTCGCGAGATCCTCCACCAATGAAATGTACTATTTCAAATTTATCCCCTTCTACCAGTAAAACATCATTATATTGAGATTTTGGGACAATCTCCATATTTCTTTCCACTGCTACTTTACGGCCATCAAGGCCTAAATTGCCTAAGAGTTGCTCAACGGTCTTTAATCCGTCCACACTCAGTTGTTCACCATTTATAATTACATTCATAGATTTTCCATTACTCAAATATTTTGAAATACATATATTATTATGTGTTGCCATTTCCAAGCTTTCAACCGGATTTAAATACTAGATCTACAATAATACATAAATTAATGGGTTATTCATTGGTCTCGTTTAATTTTGTTTTTAATCTATACCATGCTAAAAATGCGGTATCTCTAGGGTACAAATGATGAAGAAATGCATATTAATTTTAAATGGTCCTAATCTAAATATGTTAGGATCTCGTGAACCGGAGTTCTATGGCGATCAGACCCTTGGCGATATTGAAAAAATTTGTGCCGACCAGGCATCAAAACTTGGCCTTTCAATTGATTTTCGTAACAGTAATTCTGAGGGTGAATTGGTCGATTGGATCCAACAATCAAAAAATAACCATGTCGCAATTATTTTAAATGCAGGGGCCTATACTCATACCTCCATCGCGATTTTAGATGCCCTACGAACAACAAATCTCCCGATCGTTGAAGTACACCTGTCTAATATTTTCCAAAGGGAAGAGTACAGGCACGTTTCATTTGTTTCCCAAGTGGCCGACGGCGTTATTTGTGGTTTTGGTAGCCAAGGCTATAAACTTGCAATAGATGCTACAGCCAAACTAATATCTTAGATCAAAGTTTTTGAACTAATTTCTGGGCTTTAATTACTTGTTTATCGACAATCATCAAAATAAATTAAGACTGTCACGATGACAAATCCAAAAAATGTATCTCCGAAACAAATTAAACTAACACCGGAAATTATCTTGCAAGCCTATTCCGTGGGCATATTTCCAATGGCAAAAAGCCGTCATGATAATGAATTATTTTGGGTTGATCCGGAGCTGCGAGGTGTCATCCCCCTTGATGGGCTGCTTGTTTCACGGAGTTTAAAAAAACAGGTGCGCCATAATAAATTTAATATCCGCTATAACACTGATTTCAAAGGCATTATAATGAGATGTGCCGAACAAACCAAAGGCCGACATGAGACATGGATCAACGACAAAATCATAGCTCTATATACCCAGTTATTTAAGGAAGGTTATGTTCAAACAGTGGAATGCTGGCAAGACGAGGAACTCGTTGGTGGTCTGTATGGCATATCACTTAAAGGGGCTTTCTTTGGTGAAAGTATGTTTTCTCATGAATCGAACGCGAGCAAAATTGCTTTGATTCACTTAATCGCCCGCCTCAATGAAGATGGATTTGCCTTACTCGACACGCAGTTTACTACAGATCATTTAATTAGTCTCGGAGCCATTGAAATTTCTCGTAGCAACTACCTGGATCAACTTGATAAGGCTTTGTTGATAAACACAAAATTCAATACTCACGGCTCCGAACTTTCTCACCAAATTTACATTGAGAAACTTTTAAGTAACAAGCTTAGGTAGCGAGTTTATTTTTTTAAACCACGCCGACTATCCTTACAGTCCAAGACCCAAACATCATAAACAGGATGCTCCATTGCGGCCAAGGCGGGGCTCGAGGCAAACATCCAACCGCGGTAAACACTCATTGTCAATTCTCCGGGACGTACTTCCCAAACGTCTATGAATGCCGCACTTTCTGGAGTTTCTTCTGGAGGACGTTTATCACATTTCCTAACAATAATCTCGAGTGTACCAAATTTTACAGTGGCATCTATGGGAGCATTAAACGTGGAAACTCTCGCTGTAACTTTATCCAAGCCTTGCAATACTGCTATATCAAATTGGACCGCTCCAGCCACGGGTACATTACCAGTCACCAAAACAACGACAAATATAGCTAGAATCAATAAATTTTTCATAAAAGATAATTCCTTTTAAAAGAAAACATACAGGAAACACCTTCTTCCATAAAATCCACTCTTGTATTATTTCTCTGGCGCCCACGCTTCATAATCGCCGGCAACCTTATTGCGCTGGCCACCCTTATACTCATGTCCGGCTGGTAGATAGGCGTCAGACGTTCCAGTTAAGTTAGGCATATGAGTTTGTTGCCAAGAGCGCGATTTAGCTGCAGCTTCAGTCAATGGTTCTTCAACGGTATGGTGCAACCATATATGCCATTCAGCTGGAACTTTGGAAGCTTCAGCAAGACCGTAGTAAACTACCCAACGGCGCTCGCGTTTATTTAGCTTCCTGCCTCTACCCCGATAATAACGGTTGCCAAATTGGTCTACGCCAACAAGTATACCATTAAATAAAGTATATAACCAAGTTCCCAAATTCATATATTCTTCGCTTCCATGCCAATCAGCTAAATTTATCTTAATTCGCTATAACTTACTCACTTGAATACATCCCACCCTTTATCAAATGAAACTAACGACGGCCTAAGTCAACAAGAATGCGAAAACTTTAATAAATTTCAGTTAATATACTAAACAACTGGTTCTTGCCTAGTCTTAAGCTTACCGTTACAAAATTTGATGACCAAGAAAATAATCCAAGCTTCAGAACGCCTAGTTTCGAAGGCTCGACAATGCGAAAAACAAAGCGACTGGCAATCAGCCATAACTTTTTATAGATCCGCTTTAAAGCTTAGACCAAATTACGTTGAAGTCCACCATAATTTAGCAATTGCCCTTCGCCATGATGGGCAGGGGGAAAGAGCCTTAACCTCTGCCCGAGTCGCAGCAAAAATAGCTCCTGAACATCCAACAGTACATTTTTCACTTGGCGTTTCTTTAGAACAAATGGGAAGAACTACCGATGCTATAGACGCGTATGAAAAGTCAGTCAAACTCCGCCCCGATTATATCGCTGCATTAAGCAATTTAGGGCGATTATTAGAACTTCAAGGTAAAACGATAGAAGCAATAAGCGTTTTAGAACGAGCTTTAGCGATAGCACCAAGCTCTACAGAAGCCATTGTAAATCTGTCAAACACCTACCTTTCGGCTGGTAAACCACAGAAGACAATAGATCTACTTCAATCACTCATTACAGGCGATACAGAAAAATCTGACGCTTCCTTGGCTTTAGCCTTCAATAGCCTTGGGGTCGCCAATCATATTCTCGACAACAAAAATCACGCTATAAGGTATTTCAGAAAAGCTATAGAAAAGATACCGCATTTTGCCGAAGCTCATGAAAATTTAGCCCAAACATTGCTTTTCCAAGGCGAGTATAAAAAGGCTTGGGTTGAATATGAATGGCGTTGGCAAAACCAAAGTAATGCACAGTCTAAACGACGGTTCAATGGTGTCTCTTGGAACGGCGAGAAACTCCTTAACAAGACTTTACTGGTCCATGCCGAACAAGGATCCGGCGATGTTATCCAGTTTGCACGGTTTCTTTCCATGATTGATATTCAAGACGGAAAACTGATTTTAGCCTGTGATACCCCTCTGATTGATCTACTGTCAACACTATCGTCTGTTGACAAAGTAATAAACATAAATGAAAAACTACCGGCCTATGACAGACACGTTCCGTTACTTAGTCTTCCGCGCATTTTAAGTATTTCAGGAACTAATATTCCAAGTTCACCTTATCTATCGGCTAAACCTAGCCATGTGATAGATGACACAGATAAAATTAAGATTGGTATTACTTGGGCGGGAAAGCCTCGACACCAATCTGATCCTTATCGCAACAGGTCTTGTTCAATAGATGCGTTTAAACCCCTACTGAGGATTTCTGGGATTGAATTGTATAGCCTTCAAACAGGGCCAAATAAGACTGAGCTGAAAAAAATAAATGAGGCAAATTCAATTAAAGACCTTAGTAACAATATCCGATCATTCGAGGACACAGCTGCACTAATTTATAACCTTGATCTGGTGATTACAATTGATACGGCAATGGCTCATTTAGCGGGTTCACTTGGCAAAACGGTATGGATTTTACTCGCAAAAAGCTCAGATTGGCGATGGAATGTGAAGCACGAAAAGAAAAATATTTGGTATCCAACCGCCCGGATATTCAAACAAAAATCCGAAGGAAATTGGTTTGAACCATTAGATGATTTGACTAGGGAAATAAAAAAATTGATTCCCTCAATTCGATAAATTTAGTCCGAATAATATAATCCACCTAGCCCTTTAATTATAAACTAAAATATGTATTTATGCTGATAAGATACTGTTAAATATCAATAAAGTTGTCCACAATTAGTGGTTGTGTTAATTAAATAATTCTAACTCATTGATTCATATATATTTTTGTTTGCTATAATCTCAATATGGAAATTTATTACACCTAAATAACAATATATTGATATTTCTCCTTGCACCAAAAATTCAGCAGGTCTAGATTTGGTGCTTCAACAAAAACACTTATACTCAATGTTGTGCCTGTTGATAGTTATGCTAACAGTACTGAAGTTGAAGACTATTTAAGATTTATATAGTTTATTATACCAGATAGGCCTCGGGGAATACATGCAAATACCACGTAATTTTACTACAAAAAAATCGGGACCATACGCAGAGATAGAATTCCGTAAAACCAGCAGTGAGATCCGTAATCCAGACGGAACTATAGTATTTTCTCACGAAAATATCGAAGTGCCGGCTGATTGGTCGCAAGTCGCGTGTGATGTTTTAGCACAAAAATATTTCAGAAAAGCAGGTATCCCCAACTTCTCAATAAAAGTAGAAGAAAATGATGTGCCATCTTGGTTGTGGCGCAGTATCCCAAATGAAAAAAAACTTGCCAAACTACCAAAAAAAGAACAATTCAGAGGCGAAAACAGCGCTCAAGAAGTTTTCCACCGCCTAGCTGGCACTTGGACATATTGGGGATGGAAGGCTGGTTATTTCGATAGCGAAGAGGATGCTCTAGCATATTATGAAGAGATGCTGCACATGCTTTGTAAACAAATGTGCGCTCCGAATTCTCCTCAGTTTTTTAATACCGGGTTAAACTGGGCCTATGGGATTGATGGTCCATCTCAAGGGCATCACTATGTTGATTTTAAATCAGGAGAACTCGTCCGCTCCAAATCATCTTATGAACACCCTCAGCCACACGCCTGCTTCATTCAAAGTATCGATGATGATCTAGTTAATAATGGCGGTATTATGGACCTTTGGGTCCGCGAGGCCCGTCTATTTAAGTATGGTTCTGGGACTGGCACTAACTTTTCAAATCTACGCGGCGAAAATGAACCGTTGTCTGGGGGAGGCAAATCGTCGGGGGTAATGAGTTTTCTTAAAATTGGCGACCGTGCCGCCGGTGCGATTAAATCTGGCGGCACAACAAGACGAGCTGCAAAAATGGTAATCTTGGATGCAGATCACCCGGATATCGAGAACTTCATAAACTGGAAAGTTAAAGAAGAACAGAAAGTTGCCGCATTGGTTGCTGGATCGAAAGCTGCTCACATAAATCTTAATGCCGTTTTGGCAGCCTGCCAAGAAGGTGATACCGAGGAACGTTTTGATCCTCGTAAAAATAGTTCTTTAAAAAAAGCAGTGATTTCTGCTCGTAAAGCCATGCTTCCAAATAATTATATTCAAAGGACCATTGACTACGCCAAACAAGGCTTCACAGAGATAGAATTCGATTCCTACGATACGGATTGGGACTCCGAGGCTTATTTAACCGTCGCCGGACAGAACTCGAACAATACTGTTCGTGTGACAGATGAATTTTTACGGGCTGTTGAAGAAGGAGAAAATTGGAACCTTATTCAACGAAAAGATGGTAAAATTGCTCGAACTATCAACGCACGTGATTTATGGGGTAAGATTGGTGCGGCTGCATGGTCATGCGCTGATCCAGGGCTCCAGTATGATACAACGATCAATGATTGGCATACTTGCTCTAATACGGACCGAATCTATGCCTCAAACCCCTGTTCAGAATATATGTTCCTAGATAATACAGCGTGCAATCTTGCCTCTCTAAACCTAAAAGCTTTTCAAGATAAAGACGGTGTTTTTGATGGCGTGGCATTTTCCTATGCCACACGACTGTGGACTATAAATCTAGAAATAGCAGTTTTGATGGCACAATACCCTTCTCCTGAAATTGCCCAATTATCATATGAATATAGAACCTTAGGTCTTGGTTTTGCCAATATTGGCGGCCTTTTGATGTCAATGGGTATTGCCTATGACAGCAAAAAAGGTCGTACATTATGCGCCGCAATTACAGCATTAATGACGGGAATATCTTATAAAACATCTGCTGAAATGGCTTCTCAATTAGGGCCATTCCCAGGTTACAGTTCTAATGAAGAACCCATGCTAAGGGTTATCCGAAATCATCGCCGAGCAGCCATGGGCGAAACTAGAAAATACGAGGACCTAGCTGTTTTGCCCGTTCCACTGAAAGACAGTGAACACGTGCCAACGCAAAGCCTAATAAAAATGGCCCGCCAATCCTGGGACGATGCTCTAAAGTTGGGAGAAAACCATGGTTATAGAAACGCTCAGGTGACCGTTATTGCCCCAACCGGAACAATTGGTTTGGTGATGGATTGTGATACTACGGGTATTGAACCCGACTTTGCATTAGTGAAATTTAAGAAACTTGCTGGCGGTGGATATTTTAAAATTATCAATCATACCGTGCCTGTCGCGTTAAAGAAGCTTGGCTACACAAAAGGACAAATTGAAGAGATTATTCAATACGCCGTTGGACATGGAACACTAAGTGGCGCTCCTTCTATCAGCCATGAAGCATTGCTAGAGAAAGGTTTCTCCGACGAAGCAATAACGCTATTAGAAAAAGCTCTTGGCGATGCATTTGATATTAAATTTGTGTTCAATAAATGGACGCTAGGCTCTGATTTTTGCGAGAAATTGCTTGGCTTTACACCAGAACAACTCGATGGCATAGCCTTTGATATGCTATCAGAGCTTGGCTTCTCCAGAGAGGATATCGCAACAGCGAATAACTTTGTTTGCGGTGCCATGACGTTAGAGGGGGCACCAGGGCTAGAGAAAGCACATCTGGCAGTCTTCGACTGTGCCAACCCCTGTGGGCGAATGGGTAAGCGCTATTTATCTATAGAAAGCCACATTCGAATGTTAGCTGCTTCCCAACCATTCATTTCAGGAAGTATTTCTAAAACAATAAATATGTCAAATTCAGCTACGATTGAGGATTGCAAAGATGCCTATATGTTATCCTGGAAGCTTGGATTAAAGGCGAACGCATTATACCGAGATGGATCAAAACTCTCTCAACCGTTAAATGCTCAGTTCCTTGAAGATGACGATATAATAGAAAATATTTCAGAACAGCCCGCCACAGTTAAAGCTGAAAGAATAGCTGAGCGGGTTATTAAACAATACATGGCTAAACGCCTTCGTTTGCCGGATCGTCGCAAGGGCTACACACAAAAAGCAACAGTCGGCGGCCATAAGGTATATTTGAGAACCGGTGAGTATGAAGATGGTCGTGTTGGTGAAATTTTTATCGATATGCACAAAGAAGGCGCCGCATTTAGAAGTCTTATGAATAACTTTGCAATCGCCGTGTCGATCGCATTGCAATATGGCGTGCCAATGGAAGAATTCGTTGAGGCCTTCACTTTTACTCGTTTTGAACCGTCTGGTATGGTTGAGGGCAATGATTCAATCAAGATGTCAACCTCAATTTTAGATTATCTCTTTCGCGAATTGGCCGTTTCATACCTTGGACGCAACGATCTAGCTCATGTTCAGCCAGATGACCTTATGCCTGATAGCATCGGTCGTGGAGAAGGAGAGGAAGACATCCTAAGTTCAGCTACACAAAAAGTTATGGAACGCCTTACCAGTCAAGGCTTTATCCGTTCAAGTTCAGTTGCGGCAAATATTAAGGCTCGCCCGAACGGCCCCACAATGGAAGCCACACCAAATAAAGAATCGCTGATGGTAACCGATAATAATCTTGCTGTCGCACTGCGCAGTCCCAACACAGTTCAAGAAGATTCTATCTCAACTAAACCAACCAAAACGCCTAACACACAAACGGATCAAGTAAAAGAAGCACGCATGAAAGGGTATGAGGGTGATGCTTGCGGTGACTGCGGTAATTTTACCCTTGTTAGAAATGGTACGTGTCTAAAATGTAACACCTGTGGGGCAACCAGTGGATGCTCGTAAATAACTTAAAGTCAATATAGTTAAAATTAATTTTAAAATAGTAGTAATTTATTAATAGAAACTAGTTTAAAAAGGAAATTAAATTTTTATGAACTGATAAGCTAACCAGAAAAATTAAGACTTTCCTGCTAAAATTTCCCTGGAAAGTTCAGAGTTCCTCCCTGGTGAACTAGGGGTGCAAGGGCGCATAGGCCTGCCAGCCATACTATGTCATTGCACCCCATTTTTTTGTCTAAGTATAGTTAACAATTAATTTATTCACCTGCCAAGGTTTAACTCTGCTTTAGTTTTAAACTTGGCGTTCTAAACAACAATATCCTAAAAGAAATATCTGTAATGGTGTTAAAGCATTTACTCTAGAGGTATGCATGTTACTCTTTACTTTAAATAGTTGATCGAGAGAGAAATACGGAATGTCTAACAAAATCAATGCGCGCCTTCAGAAACTTGGGATAGAACTGCCAGAGGCACCCGCCCCCGTCGCAAACTATGTCCCCTACATAACAACAGACAACCTTGTTTTTATATCCGGGCAAATCCCATTCCTTGAGGGAGAGTTAAAATATCCGGGAAAATTAGGCGAGAACATCTCTGTTGCAGATGCCCAAAAAGCAGCACAACTATGCGGAATAAATCTACTCGCACAGTTGAAAAATGCCTGCGGTGGTGACCTTGACCGGGTAATTCAAGTCATCAAGCTGAATGGGTTTGTTAATGGAACACCAGACTTTACCGATCAAGCCTTAGTAATCAATGGCACTTCTGATCTCATGTTTGAGGTCTTTCAGGAAAATGGTAAGCATGCTCGGGCTGCCGTTGGGTGTATTGCCTTACCCTTAGGTGCTGCCGTTGAAGTTGATGCTATTTTTGAGATATCATAATGGCTATTTTTAAACGGATTGATCATATCGCGCTTCACGTAAAAGATTTAGCCGCGTCAACAAAGTTTTATAAATACCATTTCGGCTTCAAAGACTTCTATGAACAAGTCACCCCCTCTGGCATTCAAATTTCTTATCTCAAATTGGGAGACACCATATTAGAGTTGGTCGGGCGCCAGGATCCAACTATTGGCGGATTTCATTGGTGCATGGAAACAGATGATTTTGATGGTGCCGTCTCCCAATTAAAACAAAATCAAGTCGACTTATTTCAACCGCCTCACCCTACGGATGCGAGAGAACCGAGAGAAAAAGGATGGCGTCGGGTTGTATTTTTAGGGCCAGATGGCGAGCAAATTGAACTCAGAGGCTAAAACTAAATCTTGTGACTTGCTCTCACTTAATTTGAGATTTATCAATAAGCATGCCTGATGGAAGAGAAGAAGTATCTATAAAAATTTTGGATAAAATCAGCAACATCCCATCCGAGGATTGGGATGCCTGTGCTGGACAGAGTAATCCATTTGTATCTCACGCCTTTCTCTATGCTTTAGAAGAAAGTGGCTCCGTGACGAGCAAAACTGGATGGCTACCCCAACATCTGTTAGTGCATGATGAAGATGAGAAAATAGTTGCATGCATGCCAATGTATTTAAAAAACCATTCATACGGTGAATATATCTTCGACTGGGGATGGGCCGAGGCCTATAACCGTGCTGGGGGGAGCTATTACCCAAAACTTCAAGCTGCAATACCTTTTACTCCCGCAACCGGGCCTCGTATGCTGGTTAAAGATGGCTCCTCCGATCGTTATTACCAAGTTTTAATGAGTGGAATGATTCAGCTTGCCGAGAAACATAAAGTATCTTCTCTTCACATAACATTCCCACCAAAAGGCCAGTGGGATAGATTGGGTGCTTCTGGATTTATAAAAAGAACAAGTAAACAATTCCACTGGGAAAATAGAGGCTACACTGACTTCGATGATTTCTTAAGTGAACTCACATCGCGTAAACGAAAAGCAATAAAGAAAGAACGACGTCAGGTCCAGGAACAAGGAATACAATTAGAACGCCTAACGGGTGAAAAATTAACAGAAGATTACTGGGATGTATTTTATCAATATTATTTGAACACTATTGATCGAAAATGGGGACATTCATACTTAACGCGTGAATTTTTTTCAATTCTTGGTGAAACTATGTCTGACCTTGCGATGTTAGTCATCGCCCAACACAATGGAAAACGGGTGGCCGGAGCCTTAAACCTTATCGGGTCGGACACCATATTTGGCCGAAATTGGGGCTGTTCAGAGGATTTCAAATTTCTTCATTTTGAAGCTTGTTATTATCAAGCAATTGATTTTGCTATTGAAAATAAATTACGATGGGTTGAAGCCGGTGCTCAAGGCCCACACAAAATCCAGCGGGGCTATTTACCTCGTGAGGTCTATAGTGCACACTGGATTGCTGACCCTAAATTCCGTGAAGCAGTGGAGCAATTTATTGATCAAGAACGGAGAGAAATAAATTATGAAATTAACGGATTGATGGAATATTCACCTTATCGCAAAGCAGAAACCAGCTAATAACCATTAATGCAGGACTACCAAAGTCGTATTTCCACACTATTAAGCCGTCTACTTGCAAAGTTTGTACAATACAGACAATAACTAAGAATTACAGGAGCTTTTAAATATGGAACTAGAATTTTTCTTAATGGCGGTATTTGCAGGGTTCATGGGGTCCTATGGATTAGTAGCAATGTCACTTTGGTCCGATAGCCTTGGTCTGCCGCGGTTAGATTTTAGCCGGGCGATGTCAAAATTAACCTACGCGCGCACTTTTGAAGAAGAAGTCTCCCCAGGAGCTGGCGTTGAAGCACCAAATACGCCGTACTGGCCCGGCATGATCATCCTATTTATGAACGGTATTTTCTTTGCGCTACTTTATTCTTCAGTCGTCGCGCAGTTTATTCCAATTGAAAATCTTGTTTTTAAAGGTGCGGCATGGGGTGTCATACTTTGGTTTGTCTCTGGTATTTTCTTTGTACCCTTCTACCTCAAAGAAGGGTTTATGCTATCTCATATTCACCCCTTAGCTTGGCTAACCAGCCTTAAAGTGCATATTGTTTATGGCTTGATGGTTGGCTGGATCGCACCAATTTCAGTATAGTTTAAGCTTAAACATTAACTAAAACTGAAAAGGAGGGTGCAAATTGTTTAAAATAAATGATGGTAGCCACTTTGATACCGTTTTAAGGCCGTTAGAAACCGCTCGAGACAGAAAAACATGGCTACTACACTTTTTGACCATTTTAACTCCTTTAAAAACATTGGAGTTCTAGGGAGAAATGGTAGAAACGACAGGATCCGAACATGTGACCATCCGCTTAAAAGGCAGTACCTCATAAAATGCAGAAGATAGTCCCTTTTTTAATCCCCGTTCAAACTTCAATTACATGAGCCCAAATTGCAGCAGATAGGTGCTTAGAGCCGGATATTTAATCAATACAACCAAAGTCAATAACATTGTAACCGCAAAAGGGAATGCACCAGAAAATATATCAAATAAGGAAATATTTGGATCATTAATCGTACTTTTAATCACGAAACAGGATATCCCAAGCGGTGGCGTCAGAAGACCTATTTCTGCTCCTACTACTGTCACTATTCCAAACCAAACTAAATCAATTCCGAAGGCATCAAGAGCAGTTAGAAACAGTGGCACAATAATTAATATTATCGAAGCGGTGTCCAAAATTGTTCCCAACAAAAGCAACAACACTACATATAGTGTCATAATTTGGCCGATCGTAAAGTCCATACCCGTTAGCCACTCACCAAATTGAGTTGGTAAGCCAGCTACACCCAGCATCCGATTATACATAGTAGCAGTAATTATTAAAAATAAGATCGTCGCTGCAATGTACCCCGTTTCAACTAGAACCTCCCACAAATCATCAAGACTAATAGCCCGCTTTAAAATAGCTATTATCAAGGCAGCTAGTGCCCCAGCTGCACCCGCTTCAACGGGCGTTACTATGCCTCCATATATTCCACCCACCCACTTCGGGGCTGCATATGCCATTATTAGAATAAGTATAGCGAATGCTATCGACAATAAGATCCCAGGTATGATACCGGCAACAAACATTTGTCCTATAGATTGTTCTGTTACAATTGCGTAAATTATAAGCATCGCGCTAGGTGGAATTAACATTCCCAGGACAGAACTTCCAGCAACGACCCCCACTGTAAAACGCGGTTTGTAACCGAACCGCTGCATTTCGGGTACAGCAACGCGGGTAAATACCGACGCTGAAGCAATAGAAGATCCGGTAACCGATGCAAAAATTGCATTTGCGGCTACGGTGGCTATCCCTAATCCACCCCGAACACGATAAAAAAGAAAATTTGCGACTTCATAAACATCTTTTCCTATCCCAGCCTTACTAACTATTAGTCCCATCAAGGCAAACAACGGTACAGATGCATAAACATATTCAGATACAGTATCGGCTATTGCCTCAGTTAGGAGTGCAACAGCAATGTCAAAATTACCTTTAATAACAAAAACACCAACAAACGAAACCAATCCCAAAGCAATAGGGATGTACATACCCAAATAAATAAGGATTACGATTAAAATAACTGAAATTACACCAACATCAAGACCTGTCATTCAGAGTTACTCTTTATCAAAACAATATGTTTGTTATGATCTCGAACGAGATCCAATATAGTAAATACTCATCCGAAGGAAATGGAGTAATGTAACAACACAGCCAAGTACGATCACAACCTTAATTGGCCACTTCGGAGCCGTAAAAAGCCCTTCCTCTCCAACAAAGTAATCATTTACCCACGCATCATATAAATCCGGCACAGCTCCCCAGAGAACAATACAAAAAAACATAACACTTAAAAAATCAAATACAGCTGCCATATTTTTACCAATAGTAGGCCTACGCGCATGCATCAAATTGAAAAAACCATCCGACCTTGTCAAACGGCCTCGACGTGTTGCATCCCCTAGTTGAAGAAAAACAATTCCAATTATGGAAAATTCAACAAGCTCTGTTACACCATGGAATGGATGATTAAAGAATGACCTAGCAATGGCATCGGTACAAATTAATAGCATCAACACGAAGACCCATAATGAGCCTAACGTATTCATTATGGTTAAACTTTTATCCAGCGTTTTGTTAAAGGCGCTACCCCCCGGCAGCGCCTTATTATCGTTTTGCGACATATTTAGCTCGCCATTCAAAACAGCAGCAAACTATTCCTTGTCCCACTGCCGGAGAATCGGCTGGTTAGCAGAGCGCATTGCATTCATATAATCGGTCAAAATAGCTTTACCAGGAATTCCTTTTTTTTCTAACCGCCCTGCCCAAGCTGTTGCAGTATTAGGCATGGTCATTGCCCACTTCGCTCTTTCAGTTTGGCTTAAAATATTGATAGTGCCACCTTTTTCAGTAAATTGCTTACGCTTTATTTTAGCTACTTCTACTGCTGTACGGGACAGTTGCTCACGATAGGCTATTGATGCCACACTTATTACCTTTTTAACCTCACCTGGAAGTTTCGCCCACGATTTAGCGTTCATAGTTATCGCTTTTGAGTTAGCTGTACCCAAATCAGATTTTAGCATAAAGGGCGCTACCTCGTACATTTTACGATTCACAACAGATTCTGTCCATAGCATTATTCCACCTACAACACCGCGCCCTAGCCAATTATGATACTTAACTAGACTTCCTTTTACAGCAACAGATCCAGTATTTTTTAAC
>DUBF01000026.1 GCA_012960465.1 Rhodospirillales bacterium
CTGAAGTCCCCGAAAGAATTAAACCATACAGTAAATTCATCCTCAGTGTCATTTCTATCAGATATAATTTTATTTAATATATCTATTGCCTCCTGAATTCTTTCCGGGGAAGTATCATACGTAAGTCCTAAAGCTATACTCACCTTGCGTGAAGGTTCTGCAGTAATGTTTTCTACCGGTGAACTGGTAAAATTGTTGTTAGGGATTGTGACCATTCTACCCTGCAGGGTTATGATTCTAGATGAGCGAATACCAATTTCTTTAACTGTTCCATCAATACCATTGACGATTATTCTATCCCCTACTTTAAATGGTTTATCTACAAACACAGTAATTCCACCGAAAATATTAGCTACAAAATCCTTCGCAGCCATAGCCAAAGCAAGACCACCTATTCCCACACCAGCAAGCATCGCCCCTACATCAAACCCAACATTATTCATTGCTGTGATTATACCTAATATCCAAACCCCAGATCTCAATGTTTTCCTTAATACCGGTCCAATTTGATTAATCATAGAGTCTTTCGAAGTTGCACTAATGCTTGATATTACATTCGCTACAACCGCATCTAGCAGCCTAGCCGCAAGCCACGTGAAGTCAAGAAGAACCACAACTTGAAAAATTGAATCTACTATATCACCTGAGCCTTCAAATTGCAAATGAGAGTAACCTAAGTAAAAACCCAGTAACACAAATGCAAGAGCTATAGGCTCTTCTATTGAGTCAACTATAATATCGTCTAATTTACTATCAGTAGAAGCTGTAAATTTTTTAAGAACTTTAGAGAAAAGTCTATACACTAAGCGTGCTACAACTACACTACCTATAATATATGCTAAGGCAATCAACCATTCAGTTACGGGATTCCCGAAATAAATTAATGAATCAAATCTTTCCATGCAGCTAAAGTCGGAAAACTAACTGATATCTTTGCATAATAATGAAAAATCTTCAAACAGGGCATTCTTTAAGGATTGGGGTTTTAGGTGGTGGTCAATTAGGCCTAATGATGATTCAAGCTGCAATAGATCTAGATTTAAGGGTGGAAGTCATGGACCCCTCTGAAAAAGCACCATGCGCTAAATTCACGCATAGATTTATTACAGGGGATTTAAATGATGCTCAGTCTGTTTATCAGTTCGGGAAAAATCTTGACATTATTACGATTGAAATTGAACATGTAAGCGTTGAAGGACTTCGTAAATTAGAAAAATCTGGAGTCAAAGTCATTCCTAAACCTGATCATATTGCACTGATTCAAGATAAAGGGCTCCAAAAACAATTTTTTGAAGACAATAATATTCCTACATCTGATTTTATTCTCATTGAAGCTGGTGGAAATATATCCTCTTTAGGTCTTCCTATAGTCCAAAAACTAAGAACTGGAGGTTACGACGGACGTGGAGTCCAAATATTAAAAACTACTGCAGACATTGTCGAAAAAGGTTTTCCCGAGGCGTGCGTATTAGAGAAAGCTGTTGATATTGACAAAGAACTTGGAGTTATTGTCGCTCGGAATTCATCAGGGCAAACATCTATTTTCCCTGTGGTTGAATCTGTGTTCGACCCCAAAGTAAATCTAGTTTCTTCATTAATCGCTCCAGCTAATATTAATAAAAACACAGCTGCTAAAGCCCAAGCACTTGCTTTGCAGGTTTTAGAGGCAATGGATTTCGAAGGACTTATGGCAGTAGAGTTGTTTTTAGATTCAGATGGCGATTTGCTCGTCAATGAAGTAGCACCTCGAACACACAATAGCGGACATCATACCATTGAAGCAAACAAGACCTCTCAATTTTCCCAACACCTGAGGGCAGTCGTGGGTCTTCCACTTGGAGATGTAAGTCTTTTACACAATGCTGCAGGTATGATTAATCTATTGGGGGCTGCTGGTGCATATGGAACGCCTGTATATGAGGGGTTGTCCGAAGCTCAATCGATTCCTGGAGTTCACCCCCACCTATATGGCAAATCAGAAGTGAAGCCTTATCGCAAGATGGGACATGTTACTGTGACTGGACCGGACATTGATTTGGTACAAAAAAGACTGTTGAAACTTCGTGAGTCTCTATGCGTAAGTGGTACAAAAGAAAAGTAAATTGTTCCTATGAATAAACCTAATATCGCTGTTCTCGCTGGAGGTTATTCTGGTGAATATGACATCTCAATTCAGAGTGCTACTGAAATTTTAGAGCACATCGATACATCGAGGTTTTCTCCAATTATGGTAATACTTGAATCTGAAGAATCATGGTGGGCAGTCCACTCCGATGGTAGGCGTTCAAATATTGACAAATCAAATTTTACTTGGTTAGACTCCTCAGGCGATACACAATCATTTGAAGTCGCTTTTATTATGGTTCACGGTACTCCTGGTGAGGATGGATTGTTACAAAAGTATTTCGAAAACTTAAATATTCCATTCACTACAGGCTCCTCAGATTCCGTCTCTACCACTTTTAATAAATATCTCACGAATAATAAATTGAGAAAAGAAGGGCTATTAGTAGCTAAGTCCTATTTAATAGAAAAAGGAAATCTTTTAGGTCAGGATGAATTGAATAATATCTTAAAGCTTATACCACTACCTTGTTTTATTAAACCCAATCACGGAGGCTCGAGCCTTGGTATCTCAAAAGTTTTAACAAAAGAAGATATACTACCTTCTATTTACAATGCTTTTAAAACGGGAACTCCATCTGTTCTAATAGAATCACTTTTAATTGGAAAAGAGCTCTCTGTGGGAGTTGTCCCAGGAGATGACAATAGTCCCATAGCAATGCCTATTACCGAAATTATTTCAGAAAATGAGTTTTTCGATTATGAAGCAAAATATGAAGGTGCAAGTCAAGAGATAACGCCCGCTGAAATTTCAAATGAATTGGCTGATAAAATCCAGCTAGACGCCCTACAAGCATACGAATCGCTAAACTGTAGAGGTATGGTAAGAGTCGATTTTATAGTTGTAGAGGAAAACCGCCCAGCGATTTTAGAAATAAATTCAGTTCCAGGGTTTACAAAAATGAGCTTACTACCTCAGCAATTGGCATATGCAGGAATCAGCGTTAGAGATCTACTATCAAGAATAATAGAATCGTCTGAAGCTAACTAAGATTTCACCCGAGAAGGATTGTCCTTAATAAATGCCTTCCAACCTCCAGAGCCTTTTTGCATAGTGGGGTTAGTCAGTTGGTAATGATGGCAAAGCGCAACGGCAATCCCATCTGATGCATCTAAATTTTTAGGCATATTTTCTGGAGGGATATTTAATAACCTTTGAACCATTCCCTGAACTTGTTCTTTTGATGCAGCACCTGAACCCGTTATAGATTTTTTTATCTTCCTGGGGGCATACTCCGCTATATGTAGATCGCGACTTAAAGCCGCTGCAAATGCCACACCTTGAGCCCTTCCAAGTTTAAGCATGGATTGAACATTTTTCCCGAAGAAAGGAGCTTCAACTGCCATTTCATCAGGCGAATGTGTTTCGATTAATTGAACACATTTGTCGAAAATTTTCTTTAATTTAAGTGCGTGGTCCTGATATTTAGCTAAGTGTAAAGCGCCCATTTCAACCATCTCAACCTTCGATTTCCCCACAATGCGAATAACTCCAAAACCCATAATCGTAGTTCCAGGATCAATACCTAATATGATTCGCTCTGATTCCATCTTATTATAAATGTGAAAAATACAAACTGTTTATCATCTTAATCGTATTCTAGCAAAATGATTTTAATAACCTTGATCTTAATAATCCATGCCATTGTTGTTGGGGTGTGGAGTCGAGGTTTTAATCTGAATAATAAAGTTAGCAACAATTCACTCGAGCCACTTACAGTAATCATTGCTTGTAAAAACGAGGAACACTCCCTCCCTACCCTTCTCTCTTCCTTAAAAGACCAAACAACAAAGCCATTCGAAATAATTATTGTCGACGACCACAGCACTGATTTAACAAAAGAAATCGCTTCTGAATTTACAGTAGTAAATAACTACGGGATTGGTAAAAAAGAAGCCATTCGAACGGGAATAAAACACTGCAAGACCAAATGGGCAATAACTACGGATGCCGATGTTAAAGTACCTTCAACCTGGATAAAGAGCATGTCATCTGCTGCTAGCTTCACGTCAGGATCAGCACTAATTGGCCCAGTAAAAATCATGCCTCACACAAACTCTATTTTCAGTGGAGTAGAGTGTCTTGACTACGCAGCGCTGATGGGTTGGTCAGCATCCACAGCTATATATGGAAATGCCGCAATGGGAAGTGCGGCTAATTTTGCGATTAAAGTAAGTGACTACCCCAACGAAGATCAAATAAAACCTAAGATTGCATCCGGAGATGACGTCTTTGCGATACACAGTCTTGTGAGCTTAGGAAAAAAGGTGTTTTGGGTTCATGACATGCAAGCATGTGTCGAAGCAGAAAGCGCGGGAAGTATTAAAAACTGGATTAGACAAAGAGCACGGTGGGGTGCAAAAGCGAAGCACTATACAAACCCGGAAGCAGTTAAAACTTCTTATTGGATTGCAACAATCGGGCTGACACAATTAATAACTCTCGGCTTTTTAATTGCAGATTTCAAGTCCACAATTCTAGCATTTAGTATTTTATGGCTAGGACGAGCAGCAATTGATATCATCTTTACAAGAAAAGTCGCCGCATGGTTTCAAATTTCCACACCCACACTAAGTTGGCTCCTTCTCGCAATTACATATCCGTTCCAAATACCCACAGTGTTCATATATTCTGTCTTTTTTAAGGCCAAATGGCGTTGAATTTCCGAACTTCGGACAGTGAATATTTGGAGAGAACTCATATCAAACAAACTCGCTCTAATCGGGGGCACTTGGATCATGTTGTGGGTAAGCATTGCAATTGCCGGTCCCATACTTCGTCCTGACCCATCAGAAAATGCCAACAACCAACATCTAGATCTCAGCTTACTCCCTCCAGGAACAGAAGTTAATGTCGATGGAGAGTCTTTCACGTTTTTACTTGGTAGCGACAGGTACGGAAGAGATTTTTTAAGCCGACTTATGGCAGGAAGTGTTATTTCACTTTCTGTAGCCGGGATTGCTGTTGCAATCAGTTTATTAATCGGGCTACTTCTCGGAGCGTGGGCGGGTTATAAAGGAGGTGTTGTTGACGCAGTGGTGAGCTGGTTTTTACAGGTTGTTTGGTCTGTACCTACTTTATTAATGGTATTAGCTATCACTCTGGCATTTGGAAAGGGGTTCTGGCAGGTATTTGTAGCTATAGGGCTCACTATGTGGGTGGAAGTAGCCCGAATAGTTAGAGGCCAATTTATTTCATTGCGTGAATTAGAATACGTCCAAGCAGCAAAAGCACTGGGCCTGTCCGATTTCAAGATTATGTTTAAGCACATGCTGCCTAACGCTATGGGTCCCATCATCGTCGTCGCGGCAGCAAATTTCGCGGCAGCAATTTTAATCGAAGCCGGATTGAGTTTTCTCGGAGTTGGAGCCCGGATACCCGTACCCTCTTGGGGCAACATCGTAAAAGAGCATTATCATTTACTCACTACAGACCTAGCTTGGCTTGCAGTATTGCCTGGAGCTTTAATTGCTAGCTTAGTCCTTGCATTTACATGGCTTGGAGATGGGTTCCGAAAAGCCTTTGATGTAGCAAAATAAATAATGTATTTTTACAAATAAAATAACCAAATGGAGAAGTTGATATACGTAGCTGGACATCGAGGCATGGTGGGGTCCGCTATAGTTCGTCAACTTAAAGCAAGAGGTGAAAATAACATTGTTGTAAGAACATCTAATGAATTAGATCTTCGAGACAGAAGTGCCGTAAATACTTTTTTTGAAAACACAAAACCAGACTTCGTATACCTAGCAGCTGCAAAAGTTGGAGGTATTTACGCTAACGACACATATCCCGCTGAGTTCCTTTTCGACAATCTCGCCATCGTCAGTAATATTATCGATGCAGCTCACAAACACAAAGTCGAGAAACTTCTTTTCCTGGGCAGTTCATGTATTTATCCCAGACTTGCGCCTCAACCTATCTCTGAAGGAGATTTGTTAACCGGATCGCTAGAACCCACGAATGAGCCATATGCACTCGCTAAAATTGCCGGCTTGAAACTGTGCGATGCATATAGAAAACAGTATGGATGTAATTATATTTCCGCGATGCCAACGAATCTTTATGGCCCAGGGGACAACTACCATCCTGAGAACAGTCATGTATTGCCCGCATTTATTAGACGATTCTACGAAGCCGTGAAAAATGACGTTGAAAAGGTGGAGTGTTGGGGTTCTGGAAGTGCCAAGCGAGAGTTCTTACACGTAGATGATTTATCTACTGCGCTTATTTTCCTTATGGACAACTACAACTCAGAAGGATGGGTAAATGTTGGTACGGGAGTAGACTTAAGTATTAAAGAATTAGCTGAGACCGTTGCAGAAATAGCTGGATATAAGGGTGAGATTGTATGGGACTCTAGCAAGCCAGATGGAGCGCCCAGAAAACTCCTCAACGTTGATAAAATGAGTGGCTTAGGTTGGTCTTCTAAAATAACATTAACAGATGGATTAAAGAGTGTTTATGAAGAGTATGCAAAATCTAGAGCTGATGATTAGATCATTTTTATCGGTGGGGTTTTTATTTATTTGCGTTTCTCTACAAGCTCAAATCTCAACCACGTATTCCCTTCGTCATCATGCCATCACATTTAAATCAGACAGAGCTGAGATTGTTGTTGACCCCGCAATTACATTTAAATACCTAAGCTCAGATAGCTACTCTGGGTTTGATAATATTCGTGGCGCCACATTCACGGCAAAAATTGACTCAAATTTTACAGCTGGGGGTGCCTTATTTGAAAGACAGTCTACATTAAGTCCCTTTCTTTCAGAGTTTGCTTTACAAACCTCCAGTATGCCTGGCTGGGGGCGTTTTAAAAGATTAGACTCATGGGCAGAAAACCCGAGAACAATAGATATAGCTAAGGCAATAGGATTTTTGGCTTGGTCTAAAAATAGCCTCAAAACTAAGATAGAGATTGGGGCAACAAGATTTGGGTGGAATAAATCACCCCTTATGCTCAGCAATGAAGACGTGCCATATCCCAGTG
>DUBF01000027.1 GCA_012960465.1 Rhodospirillales bacterium
AAGCAAGTAGTTGACTGGCTCTTCCATCTTCAATATTTTTTCCAGCCCGATCGAGAGCTCGAAGCGCCATGTTTCGAACAGCCGTACCTGAAGCTATCTTGCCTGTTAAAATCCGACCTAAATAGGGATCTGCTTGGAGCGTTGTCGCTAGAAGACTAAATTCGCCAGTTAAATTGACTTGGGGTTTTGGTACGTGCTCGATTATTAGTTGGAAAAGAGGATCCATATTATTTTTTGGTCCCTCAGCGTCGCTTGCAGCCCAACCTTGTTTAGCCGACGAATAAAGGTGAGGGAAATCGAGCTGGTGTTCGTCTGCATCCATTGCCGCGAATAAATCAAAGATTTCATTTAGAACTGCATCTTTCCGTTGGTCGGTACGATCAATTTTATTAATTAAAACAATCGGTCGTAGGCCTAGTTTAAGGGCCTTGCCTAAAACAAATTTAGTTTGAGGCATTGGGCCTTCTGCTGCATCGACAAGTAAGACTACGCCGTCAACCATGTTTAGTATTCTCTCTACTTCACCGCCGAAGTCCGCGTGACCCGGTGTATCAATTATATTTATGCGCATTCCTTCGTATTCAACTGAAGTGCACTTTGCCAGAATCGTAATACCGCGTTCTCTTTCCAAGTCATTGGAATCCATAGCGCGTTCTTGAACTTGTTGATTGGCTCGAAAAATCCCAGTTTGTTTAAGTAAACAATCAACAAGGGTGGTTTTGCCATGATCGACGTGAGCTATAATAGCGATGTTGCGTAGGTCCATCGACTTTACACTTTCTAAAGATTACAAATTTAGGATGTCTTGGCCCAACCAAACGGGCCGCTGGATCCGGATGCCTGTATATAGCCTTGCAGCTGCCTATTACAAGCCTGTATTTACTTTTCAGTGGCTTACTGGCTAATTGATGTTTTAAACGACTAATTTGATTGATTTATAATAAAATGTTTTAGAACTCGTTTGAACTAGTTAATGCCTATAAGAGGATACGATGTCAGACCCGATTAGAGAAATTTCTTTGGCGGAGCCCGCTGTAGAAGTAGAGAATATTAGTCATGGTGGGGTTATTTTGCGCTCTCCACAAATTATTGGGGATTATCCGGAATCTCAGAGCTCTTGGATCATGGAGTGGGCAGAAAAAACCCCTGATGCTATCTTTTTAGCCGATAGAACTGGGGAGAAAAGTTCATGGCGTAAAATTACGTACCGAGAATTTCTGATCCAAATTACCTCAGTGGCCCAGGCGCTACTGAACCGGGGCCTATCAGTGGAGAGGCCTGTCGCTATTTTGTCGGATAATTCAGTCGATAACGCTTTACTGCTTTTTGGTGCAATGCATGTTGGAATTCCGGTTGTACCGATTTCGCCTGCCTACTCGCTAATGTCTAATGATTTTGGCAAGCTCAAACATATACTGGGTTTAACAAACCCCGGCCTAATTTATGTTGCCGATGGTGAAAAATTCTCAAGCGCGCTTAAAAATAGTGATTTGAATGGCGCAGAAATTGTTCTTAGTTCAAACGCGCCGGCAAGTATGAATACCACAGACTTCGGAGAATTGTTAACCGTTATTCCTACTTCTGAGGTTGAAATAAATAAAAAGAAAGTAGGTCCATATACAATAGCAAAAATATTATTTACTTCAGGGTCCACAGGGCCCCCAAAAGGCGTGATTAACAATCAGCGCATGCTGTGTTCCAATCAACAGGCAATATCGCAGGTCTGGACATTCTTGGAGGAAAAACCACCTGTGACTGTTGACTGGTTACCTTGGAATCATACCTTTGGTGGAAATCATAATCTCAACATGATACTTCGTAATGGTGGCACAATGTATATTGATGGAGGTAAGCCCGCCCCCGGTATAATCGAGAAAACTGTTACGAATTTAAAAGAAATCTCGCCCAGTATTTATTTTAACGTGCCGCGTGGCTACGATATGTTAATACCATATTTCGAACAAGATTCTGACCTCAGAGAGGTCTTTTTTAAAAATCTAGATGTTCTTTTTTATGCGGCTGCCGCACTAACACAAAGTGCTTGGGAAAAACTCGAAAAACTATCTAACAAACCATTGGAAAACGTGTTGTTATGTTGTCTGGATGGGGTGCTACAGAGACCTCACCCGATTGTACTCACGTTCATTGGCCAATTTCTAAAGCGGGTGTAATTGGTTTGCCCATTCCAGCTACTGAAATTAAATTAGTTCCGAACGAAGAAAAACTAGAAATCCGAGTACGTGGACCAAATGTTATGCCCGGTTATTTTAAAGATTCCGTTTTAACTAAAGAAGCTTTTGACGAAGACGGCTTCTATTGCATTGGCGATGCCGCTAAGTTTGAAGATCCTTTGGATCTGAAAAAAGGCATCGTTTTTGATGGTCGAGTTTCAGAGAATTTTAAGTTAGCTACTGGGACTTGGGTCTCTGTCGGCAATCTTCGAACAACCATAGTCGCCTGTGCCGATAATGTGATTCAGGATATAGTCATAGCAGGCCATGACCGCGATGAAATTGGTGTTTTGGTGTTTCCTAATATACCGGGTTGTCGGTCTTTATGCCCAGAACTGGCGGTTGAAACTCCGGTTGATGAATTGATTGAACATCAAAACGTACGTGCCGCATTATTAGATGGTTTAAGGGTGCATAATGCGGCTAGTTTTGGGAGTAGCACGAGTATTGCTCGTGCTCGTTTTATGAGTGAGCCACCTGACATCGATGCTAACGAAATTACTGATAAAGGATACATAAATCAGCGGGCGGTTTTGAGCCAACGTAAAGATTTGGTAACGTTATTATATAGTCTTGATGACAAAAATATATTGATCGAATAGCTCTAAGCTATTTTGTGAAATTTTTTATTATTTTGTTTATTATTTTGCTGGCCTCGGCGTTTCTATAACCAACTTGCGGGCTATGTCCCCAAACGGTATCAGGCCATGCGGGGTCGTTAACTTTCCGGCTAACTATGTGAACATGTAGTTGCGGAACTATATTGCCTATGGCTCCAATATTGATTTTTGTTGGATGAAATTCTTCTTCTAGAAATTCGGCAACTTTTGTTATTTCTGTATATAAACATTGTTGGTCCTCGGTCGGTAAATGATGAATCTCACTAATTGCCGTTCGTCGTGGAACAAGTATCAACCAGCGATAGCGACTGTCATTCATTAAAAGCATTTTGCTTAAATCTAAATCAGTTATCTCTATGCAATCTTTAGCTAAAATTGGATTTAGAATAAAAGGAATTGGTAGCTCCTTGGGCTTATTTATTTAGTTTCTAATTTAGTTTTATTTTCTATTCATCCCATATTAAATATTTATTTTTAAAAGGCGAGCAGCATTTTTTCCAAGAATTGCATCTTGCTGGACGTCGGATAATGTTTTTTTTGCGAATAAAACTTATTGGATTTTCTTCTCCAAAAGGGTAGTCGGTTCCCAAAACAATATTTTTTGCACTTACTTTGGTAGCAAGAAAGTCCAGCATATCTGGATTAAAGACAACTGTTTCATAATAAAATTTACGGATATATGAATTAAAACTCCTCTTTAGTGTTCCTCCGTCTCGTCCAGAATGATAGGCGTTATCTTGTCTACCTGCGTAATAAGGCAGATAGCCGCCTCCGTGAGCAATTAAAAGTTTTAACTTAGGGAATTTATCCATTATTCCTTCGTAAATTAGAGTGGACATAGCAAGTGCTTCTTCGTAGGGTTGCCCTACCGTAAATGCCAAACCAAATTTTTTCAGTCTTGGGTCTGAATTGCCGGCTGGGTGAATAAATACTGGTACGTTTAATTGTTCAGCTTTACGCCAGAAAGGATAAAATGTTTTATCTCCCAGCTCATTACCCCTGACAACTGTTGATATTTGAACGCCACGCAAACCATTTTTTTAACCATCCGGTCTAATTCTTTAGCTGAAATTTTAGCATCTTGAAGTGGTACGATACCTATTCCAGATAGCCTGTCAGGATGTTCAGAGACTGCTTCGGCTACGCTGTCATTAACTTTTGCACGATTTCCAACGCTCGCAGTGGCGCCATAGGTTCAGTGTTATGGTGGATCAAACTTGGAGAGATAACTTGCATATCTATGCCCATTTTATTCATATCTCTCAATCGATGGGGCATATCTAGCATACGGTGCATCGTCAATTCACTATGTTTGTTGCCGCCGAGGCTAGTTTGTTTTCCCAGGCCTATACGTGAATGTAGAGAATTTTTCTGGGTTATTTCGAATACTTCTGGGTTTACTATATGACCATGAAAATCAATGATGAATGGTTTCTTACGAGTACTGGTTTTACCTTTATTCTTTTTTAGATTCTGATCCATTTAAAATTTCCCCCTTTTTTCTGCACGCTAAATGTGAATAAAGTTTTTTAAGGTAACAGCAACACAAATTTCTATTAGTGAGTTTGCTCTCTTGTTTTTAGAAATTTAATTTTGGGAAAATCTTCTGCAGCTCGGTCTAAGTGCCACGCATTTCGGGCTAAGAATACTGGGTCATTGTCGTGATCATCCGCTATAGCGGTGCTATTAGCATTTATAAATTCTTTGAGTTTTAGATGATCATTTGCTTCAATCCACCGGGCCGTATAGAGCGATGTAGATTCAAAAATGACAGGCACTTCGTATTCGGTGCGGATGCGATCAGCCATGACCTCAAATTGCAGCCCACCAACAACACCGATAATCCAATCGGCTCCAATTCGTGGTTTGAAAACGCGTGCAGCCCCTTCTTCGGCAAGTTGTTGAAGTGCGCGTCCTAGATGTTTAGCTTTCATTGGATCTTCAGGCCGAACGGTTTGCAATAATTCTGGTGCAAAACTCGGAATGCCGGTAAATTTTATATCTTCGCCCTCGGTCAACGCATCGCCAATTCGTAGGTTTCCATGATTAGGAATACCAATAATATCGCCAGCATAGGCTTCTTCTGCTGCCTCCCGATCTTGCGCTAGGAAAAGCACTGGGTTGTGAAGTGTCAACATCTTATTATCTCGTATATGTTTAAGTTTCATACCGCGTCTAAAATGACCGGAGGATAATCTAAAAAAGGCAATTCTATCACGATGTTTGGGATCCATATTGGCTTGAATTTTAAATACAAAGCCGGTGACTTTATCCTCAACAGGATCAATTGTTCGGTCTTTAGTAGGTTGAGGGCGAGGCGACGGAGCATACTTGACGATCCCATTTAATAATTCGCGCACACCAAAATTGTTGATAGCACTGCCAAAAAAGATAGGGCTTAGATGTCCCTCTCGGTACGCTTGTATATTAAAATCTGGACAGAGGCCGCAAGCCATTTCAACTTCTTCACGTAGCTTTTTGACGGCATAGTCAGGTAAAAGTTCGTCAAGTTTGGGATCGTCAAGGCCTCTGCATTTTTCTATTAAATCTGAGCCCTTATCGTCAACACTTCCAATAGCCTTGCCCTTTGGCATTAGTATTAACTGATCATTAAGTATGTCGTAGCAGCCAAGAAAATCTCGACCCATTCCGATTGGCCAACTGGCCGGCGTGACATCTAATGCCAGAGACTGTTCGATTTCATCGAGGGTTTCGAAAGGATCTCGGGAATCTCGGTCCATTTTATTTACAAATGTAATAATAGGTACATCACGTAGACGGCAGACCTCAAATAGTTTGCGAGTTTGCTGTTCGATGCCTTTGGCAGCATCAATTATCATTATAGCGGAATCTACTGCTGTAAGGGTACGGTAAGTATCTTCACTAAAATCTTGGTGACCGGGAGTATCTAGAAGGTTGAAGGTGCAACTATTATAGTCGAAGGTCATTACTGATGATGCGACCGAAATTCCTCGCTCGCGCTCAACTTTCATCCAATCGGAATGCGCACGACGGGTATTGCCCCTAGCTTTTACGGCACCGGCCATCTGGATAGCTCCGCCAAATAAAAGTAGTTTTTCTGTCAAGGTGGTTTTGCCAGCATCAGGGTGGGAAATTATGGCAAATGTGCGCCGTCGCGCTACGGATTTTTTTATTTGGAGCATGAACTTAGAATTTCAATCACATTTAAAGAAAAAGCGTTGGAGACATAGCCATTTTTTTTTATATTTACCAGATATATTATAGAATTAGTGTTTCCTGCGCTTTTCCATAAAACTATACCGGCTATCAGATTTTACGATTACATCAATATCGTCACCATCGCGGTGTAAGCTAAGCGTAATTTCTGAGCCTGCAGTTCCCAAGGACCAAAGCAGTCTATACATGTCGATTAAATTTGTTACCTCTTGGTCATCGATAGCCATCACTATATCGCCAGGTTCAATTTCAGCGAGATCTGCCGGCGCACCGGGGATGACACCTGATACAAATAGTTGATCCATTGCCTCTGACGTATACATACCTAGCCAGGGTCTGTGTTCGCCTGAAACCATACCAAATGAAATTAAGTCATCATAAATGGGTTTAAGAAGATCTATAGGGACGAACATATTTCCCGGCCTATTATTTGGATCGTCTTTTAGAGCTTCATCTGCTATATCTGCAGTAATATTTTTTTGATCTTTTTCAGCGTCATTGACCCATAACGAGCCAATACCACATAATGTACCTTCATCGCTGATTAGCGCAGCTCCGCTCCAATTCGGATGTATAGGGGCCGTGAATATAGCATTTTCTAACATGTATTCCCAAGAGCCAGCAAATTCACGTCGGGATACGACCTTCGCGCTGATAGAGTGATGTTCGCCACCGTATGGTGCAATTATTACAGAAGCCTGTTCTTTTAGGTTTTCGGCACTACCCAGTTCAATCGGATTTATAGGCAATTTCCCTAAAGCATGAATAATTGCCATACCTGTTTCATGATTATAACCAACTAATTCTGCCGAGACAGGCTCTCCTCCATACGCCTTAATGGTAATTGAGCGGGCATCTACCACTAAATATCCAATTGTTAGTAGAAGCCCATCTTCATTAATAAGGACAGCATTACCCTCTCGTTCCTGTCCCAAAGTTTTAGCGCTGAATGCATCTTCTGGAACTTCTGCTGTAAGTC
>DUBF01000028.1:0-5031 GCA_012960465.1 Rhodospirillales bacterium
CAGACGCTTGGCTATCTATGGCAGGTGCTGGCTCTAAAGGCTTACCTAATGGCCGTCCGATTGATGAATGGGGTATCCGCATGGAAGAAGGCTCTTGTAATCCTGCAGGCGCTTCAGTTACTCGAGGTGGAGGAACTAATGGTCCTGCTGCGGTTTATTCTATCCGTAAATGGGATGAATGGCTACGTAAATATGCACCTCCTGGTGCAGCAGACTACGACTTCTATCAATCCTTACCTGCTTTATCTCAGGGTAATGTTGCTCAACAAATATTCTGGTACACCGCATTTACAGCTTCAATGGTGGCTTCGAAAGAGTCGGGCAATAATACTGTCGATGACAGCGGTACACCATTATGGCGTATGGCTCCATCACCTCATGGTCCATATTGGGTAGACGGTCAAAAATTGGGCTATCAAGATACTGGATCTTGGACTTTTTTCAAGTCTACTCCACTTGAGAGACGTAAAGCTGCTTGGCTATATGCCCAATTTGTTGTATCCAAGACTGTTTCATTGAAGAAAACACACGTAGGTTTGACGCCAATCCGTGATAGTGATATTCGTCACGAGTCATTTACTGAGCGCGCGCCAAAACTAGGGGGTTTAGTTGAATTCTATCGTTCACCTGATAGAGTTATGTGGACACCAACTGGTGTTAATGTGCCTGATTATCCTAAACTTGCACAATTATGGTGGCAGAATATCGGTGATGTAAACTCCGGTACCTTCACTCCGCAAGAAGCAATGGATCGTTTAGCTACTGAAATGGATCTAGTGATGTCGCGGATGCAAAAAGCAGATGAAGCCAACGGCACTTATGGTGGCTGTGGTCCTCGTCTGAACGATGAGAAAGATGCTTCTGCATGGATTGGAAAAGGTGGCGCAAAAGCCAAGGTTAACGAAAAGCCTCAAGGTGAAACAATCAATTATGATGTGCTTGTAGAGCGCTGGAAGTAATAATGTTTGTTAAAGAAAGATAATTCTTTCTCCTCTGCACCCGGGGATTATTCTTCGGGTGTATTATTTCCCGGGGAGAAATCCCCGGGATTTATAAAAAAAAGTAAAACTTAAAGTTTCTCAAAGAGTGTTTTAAGATCATAATTAATGTTATATTTATTTAGAAATAAAATTTGCAATGAAACTAGAATTAAAAGAGGTTTTAAAAACAGTTCGCGGTAAAACCCATATCTATCCTACCAGCCTAACATTTAAATCAGGCGATTTTAATATACTGTTGGGAACCACCGGTTCTGGAAAAACCACATTAATGCAAATAATGGCTGGCCTTGAAAGTATAGACAGTGGATCTATATATTTTGATGGTAAAGATGTGACAAAGGTATCCGTTCAAAAGCGAAATATTTCAATGGTTTATCAGTCGTTTATTAATTATCCAAACTTTTCAGTTTTTGATAATATTGCTTCACCACTTTACGTTACCAAATTTTCTGAAGTCGAAATAAAAAAGCGTGTTGGTGATATTGCAGAATTGTTAAAACTTTCACCACTATTGGATCGTAATCCTTCAGAATTATCCGGAGGTCAACAACAACGTACCGCAATGGCCAGAGCACTGGTGAAAGATTCTAGTTTGGTTTTGTTAGACGAACCTCTTGCCAATCTTGATTATAAATTACGTGAGGAACTTAGGGACGAGCTGCCTCAATTATTAGCAAAAAGAGATTCTATAGTGGTCTATTCAACTACAGAACCTCTTGAAGCATTACTATTTGGTGGCAATACTGCGACTCTCCATGAAGGTAAAGTTGTTCAATTTGGCCCTACAAACGAAGTATATCAATATCCCAATAATCTTATTAGTGCACAGGTTTTCTCTGAACCAATCATGAACCAAGTTAAAGTCATAAAAAAAGGAAACGAATTATGTATGCATTCAGGAGCTAAGTGGCAGCTAAAAGGAAAAGCGGCTAATTTACAAGATGGGGACTATACTTTTGGAATTCGCCCTCATCACTTCAAAATTGGAGCCAAAAATGATGGATGCATCAGAATTTCAGGAACGGTTGATATCTCTGAAATAAGTGGTTCTGATAGTGTTATACATTTTAAGAACGATGATGGTTTTTGGATTGTCCATTTATCTGGTATTCATCCACATAGTTTTGGAAATAGCATTGAATTGTATATGGATACGACAAAAGGAATTTTGTTCGATGATAATGGAAACGCTATCTTAAATTAATGAAAAGGTTGATTAATAATGGCTAATATAAAGTTAGAAGGTTTGCGCCACAGTTATGTTGATAATCCAAAAAACGATGAGGATTGGGCATTAAAACAAATAGATTTGGAGTGGGAAGATGGTGGAGCTTATGCTTTATTAGGTCCATCTGGTTGTGGCAAAACAACTCTATTAAATATTATTTCTGGTCTTCTTCAGCCCAGCCATGGCAGTATTAAGTTTGATGACTCAGAAGTCAATCAAATATCGACTGACAAACGCGATATTGCACAAGTTTTTCAGTTTCCTGTAGTTTACGATACGATGTCAGTGTACGATAACCTAGCATTTCCATTACGAAATTTTGGTTTGGACGAGGCGGCGGTGAATGACCGGGTAATGGAAATTGCTGAGTTGGTTGAACTGACACCAATGTTGGCTTATCGAGCCTCCGGATTAACTGCGGGCGATAAACAAAAAATCTCTTTAGGTCGCGGGTTGGTGCGTACCAAAGTTAATGCAATTTTATTTGATGAACCTTTAACCGTCATCGATCCACACTTAAAATGGCAATTGCGCTCCAAACTGAAAAAACTACATCAACTACTGAACAGAACCATGATCTACGTCACCCATGACCAGACTGAGGCTCTTACCTTTGCTGATAAGGTTGTTGTAATGAATTTTGGTGAGGTATTACAAATTGGTACACCTGTTGAATTATTTGAAAAACCAAAACATACCTTTGTTGGGCATTTTATCGGTTCCCCAGGAATGAACATTTTGCCATGTAAGCTTGATGGTGATAATGCTAAGCTTGGAAAACACATTATTGAAACTGCAAGTCAGCTTACACAAAATCATAAAGGCAGAAAGTTAGAGATCGGCGTTCGACCTGAATTTATTAAATTTTCTGATGATGGACTGCCAGTTAGTATCGTAAAGGTTAGCAATGTGGGACATGCTCAAATCGTTGAAACCAGTTTCGAAGACCACAAAATAAAATTAATTATTGATGAAGATGTCGTATTGCCGTCAAACAATGCTCACCTTAGCTTTAACAAGGAAAAAACATATCTTTATGCCGACGGTTGGTTGGTTTGATGGTAAGAAATTAGAGAGAATTTACTTATGAATAAAACCACTAATCAAAAAGCATGGATCTTCCTAGCACCAGTATTGATATTGGTTGCTTTTAATGCATTTATTCCACTTATGACTGTAATTAATTACTCAGTTCAAGAAACCTTTGGAAACAACGAGTTTTTTTGGGAGGGCCTAACATGGTTTGAAAATATCTTACATTCTGAACGTTTTCACAACTCTTTGATACGTCAATTAACATTCACATTTACAATATTATTGATTGAAATCCCATTGGGAGTTGCTATTGCGTTGGCAATGCCTACTAAAAAAGGCATTTGGTTGTCAGTTTGTCTTGTTACAATGTCCCTTCCTTTACTTATTCCATGGAATGTTGTCGGTTCAATGTGGAATATTTTCTCCCTACCAGAAATTGGCTTACTAGGTAATGTGCTTAATAGTTTAGGCTTTGATTACAACTATACTCGTCAAACCGGTGACGCATGGTTCACTCTCATTTTGATGGATGTTTGGCACTGGACATCGTTAGTTGTATTGCTTTCCTATGCGGGTTTAGTTGCAATTCCAGATGCTTATTATCAGGCTGCAAAAATTGACGGTGCTTCAGCTTGGTCGGTATTTCGATATATCCAGTTACCAAAAATGAAACGAGTACTAACTATTGCCATATTGTTGAGGTTTATGGATAGCTTTAATATTTACACTGAACCCTTTGTTTTAACTGGAGGTGGACCAGGCAACTCTACTACTTTATTATCTATCGACCTTGTCAAGTTAGCACTCGGACAATTTGACCTTGGGCCAGCTGCAGCAATGTCCTTAATATATTTTTTAATAATCCTACTAGCTAGTTGGATTTTTTATACTTTAATGATGCGTAATGAGGAAGAATGATGAAAACGACTAAGTGGCTCGTACCAACAATTTATATATTATTTTTACTATTACCAATTTATTGGCTAGTTAGTATGTCTTTTAAGTCCACCAACGAGATACTAGGTTCTTTTACTCTATGGCCTCAAAACTTTACACTTGAGAATTACATAACCATTTTTACTGACTCAACTTGGTATATGGGTTATTTCAATTCATTATCATATGTTTTAATTAATACCGTGCTCTCAGTCACCGTTGCCTTACCTGCGGCCTACGCTTTTTCTCGCTTCCATTTTATGGGAGATAAACACTTGTTTTTTTGGCTCTTAACTAATCGTATGGCACCAGCCGCAGTATTTGCATTGCCTTTTTTTCAACTCTATTCATCTATTGGATTATTTGATACTTATATAGCAGTTGCATTGGCCCATACTTTATTTAACGTTCCCTTAACAGTTTGGATATTGGAGGGGTTTATGTCTGGCATTCCAAAACAGTTAGATGAAACGGCATACATAGATGGTTATTCGTTTACACGCTTTTTTATAAAAATATTTATCCCAACTATTTTGGCTGGAATTGGTGTAGCACTCTTCTTTGCTTTTATGTTTTCCTGGGTTGAGCTATTACTCGCTAAAACATTAACCGCGGTGCATGCCAAACCTATTGCCGCTCTCATGACTAAAACCGCCTCTTCTTCTGGTTACGAGCTAGGCTTGTTGGCAGCAGCCGGCTCCTTAACAATCATCCCTGGGGCTATCGTCGTTTATTTTGTTAGAAATTACATTGCCAAGGGTTTTGCTCTTGGGCGTGTTTAGACTATGTTGAGGAAAATATAATGGATTTAACTTGGATGGCATGGACATT
>DUBF01000028.1:5148-7027 GCA_012960465.1 Rhodospirillales bacterium
ATTTATTAGTATTTTAGGAAGCGCATTTATCTCTCTTGCATGGTTGTTTTTTATGAGCACCCCTTTGTGGGGCGCCTTGGTACTTTCAATAACATGGTTTTTTATTGTTTTTCGATGGGTTTAACACCTCACACTTCGTAAATACTTTAGTTAAAATGTCGCTGAAATCAGAAAAAATTTATGATGTTTTTATTGCCGGTGGCGGCATAAATGGCCTTGGAGTTGCGCGTGATGCAGTTGGAAGGGGTTATTCAGTGTGCTTATGTGAAATGAATGATTTTGCCTCAGGTACTTCATCAAATTCAACAAAATTAATCCATGGCGGGCTTCGTTATCTTGAACATTATGAGTTCCGTTTAGTTCAAAAGTCTTTAAAGGAAAGAGAAGTTCTTTTAAGGATGGCTCCACACATAATTTGGCCAATGAGATTTATCATGCCTCACTCTAAAGGGATGAGACCTGCATGGTTGTTAAGGTTGGGTTTAGCTCTTTATGATCATTTAGGGTTTAGAAAAATACTGCCTGGCACAAGCTCAGTAAATTTAAATACCGGGGCATTCGGAAAAACCCTTAAAAATAAATTTAAATTTGGCTATGAGTATTCTGACTGTTGGGTTGATGATTCAAGATTGGTAATTTTAAATGCTGTTGATGCAGCGAAAAAAGGTGCTAAATTACAAAACTACACCAAGGTAACAAAAGTTACTAAATCTGATGGTCTTTGGCTTATTACCACCACTGACTCTATAGATGGGAGTCAGAATACAATTAAAGCTAAATGTTTTATAAATGCATCTGGACCATGGGTTGATGACGTATTGCAAGAGTCTTTTAGTAATAAAAATCCAAAAAATGTTCGTCTCGTTAGAGGTAGTCATATCGTTGTTAATAAGCTCTATGATCATGATAAATCCTTTATTTGTCAAAATGATGACGGGCGAATTTTTTTTATAATCCCGTATGAAGATAAATTTACATTAATTGGAACTACCGATATTGACCATGGCCAATCAGCAAGTGAAGTTGAAATAAGTGAAGAAGAAAAACAATACATTTGTGATTCAGCCAACACATATTTAAATGCAGAAATTAAACTAAAAGATATTGTTTGGAGTTATTCAGGGGTTAGGCCTCTTTATGATGATGGGGCAAGTAAAGCACAAGAAGCTACGCGTGACTATGTAATCAAAGCTGAAGAGCATGACTCATCACTGATGATTAATATTTTTGGAGGAAAAATCACAACCTATCGCCGTCTATCTGAGGCTATTCTTAAACATATTGAAACATTCCTTGGACGAAGAGGTAATCCTTGGACTGATAAGTCTTCACTTCCAGGTGGGGATATTGCTGTTGATGGACAATTTGATTTAAACAATAAACTTCAGGAGAAATATCCTTTTTTAACTGAAGAGACTGTTAAGCGCCTAGTTAGATCATATGGCACAGTCTCATTTGATATTTTTGATGGCGCTAAAAACATAGAGTCACTTGGTGAGAGTTTTGGTTCAGGTCTTTATGAGAAAGAGGTGATTTACCTGATCCAAAATGAGTGGGCTAGATCCTCTGAAGATATTTTGTTCAGAAGGTCAAAGCTTGGACTATCTTTGACAAAAAATGAAATACAGCAACTAGATAAATATTTGGATAGCTATCATGAAAATCAATAATATTGAAGGCGAAGTCATTAAAGATAATGATGTTTATTAATGTAATAACTCGCTTAATCCTAACTTCTTCTCCTTTTGTTAGTTTTTTTAAGCGAGTTATTACATTAATAAACTCAATATATATCATACTCGGCTATATATTAATTAACTCTCCCTCACACATCAAACGAAATTTGGACTTTAGTTCAAGTTGATATACAATCATACGG
>DUBF01000029.1:0-1223 GCA_012960465.1 Rhodospirillales bacterium
CGATCGCCTCAATACATTCCTTAGTCGAGACGAGCCCTACCATATCCTTATTACTTATAACTAATGTTTTGTTCATTGGTTCTGCTCCGTCAATTTCATGTTCAGTTGCACTCACCTGCAATTACTGGATGGTGCTTGGATGGAATAGACTTTCTGGTTCAATTGGTTCAGGTATCAGGCGCTGCTCCACGCAGTAACCGATAAAATCCTCTAAATTCTTGTAATTTTGACTAACACCTGAAGGCCATAAATTAGATCCAAGTTCTGAAATTTGATGTTCCAGGGCAATTCGAACATGAGGAATTTGTGTAAAGCCAGGATCTACGTAAAATCCTCGACTTTTCTCCTTTGCCTGTTCGAACATACTGATTAATTGTTTTCCCAAGGAGGGATTACTTTCCAATATTGATTTCTTCACCACCAGCAAATGCATAATGGGAAGGTAGCCGTATTTTTCCATATAGGTTTTTGAAGTAACCTGGGTCTCCTCGAATAGTCTGTGGATACCGCATCCGGGAGTCATGATTCTCTCTGGCGGATGGGGATTAATATATCCATCTATTTCTCCAGACTGAAGCAGATCTAATATGGAAGCGTTGTTTCCCAAAAATTCGATATTGACATCATCTCCATACTCGATGGGTATTTCCTCAGGGTGTTGCGTCTTCCATAATATTTTTTGCCAAGGAACATCGAAGTCGCGCAGTAGATCGCCTTTTGCTAGGACCGACATTGTCACTTGGAAAGCCCATATTGCGATCTTCTTTCCTACCAAGTCGCTTGGTTTTTTGATACCAGATCGTTCACTAACAAACAGATGATTGTGGCTAAAAAGGCGACGTGGAAAAACAGGCAGACCGATTAAATCAGTCATACCCCGATCTTTTGCGACAATGTATGAAGCCAGGGATACTTCTGCGACATCAAATTCCTTTTCGACAAGCATCCGTCGATGACGGTTGATGCCGTTGCGTCGAGGTGGTGCCATACCAACTTCTAAGAATTTGATGTTGAGTTCATCTGGCGTTGGGACGAGACCCATAAATAATGGCAAGTGTCGATCATATAAATCAATTGCGACGGTTAGTTCCCTCATTTAAAATTCCTCAACAAGACAAGCTCCTATATTTTATAGACCGCTACTGTGCATCGCGATCTGCAGACAAATTGTATTGATTCTTTATAGTTTGAACGATTGACGGTAAGGCAATTAGCAGTACACA
>DUBF01000029.1:1299-4977 GCA_012960465.1 Rhodospirillales bacterium
GTTGACGATCGAGGAAACCTTCCGCCGCGATAGACAAACCAACAACACCTAATAAAGTTGTCGCGGCGGCCCAGATAATATCGGGCAACGATCCTTGTGCCAGAAGCCCTGGATCAACGGCGAAGGCAAACGGAAGAGTGAAGCCTGCAATAGCTAAGCGGACTGCTAAACCTGCAATAACAATTGGATTTGCTTGGGCGATAGATGCAGCTGCGTAAGCAGCAACTGCAACGGGTGGGGTTATTGCTGAGAGGGCGGCGAAGAAAAGCAAAAACATGTGGGCATTTAAGGCAGGTATTCCCATGTCGATAAGTACAGGTCCAACCAAAACCGCTGACATTATATAGGCGCTTGGCGTCGGCATTCCCATTCCAAGCACAATGTTCTATCTGGCATATGCTGGAAAGGCGTTGCAGGACGCTTGCGCTTTAAGCCAGAGGATGGGTTAGAGGTTATCGCCACCGGCAAAGGCAATAAATATTGCAAGTTTACCCGACAGTCCGGTTATGCTTATGCCTCCGATAACAAGTCCCGCAGCAGCACAGGCAGCGGTGACTGGGACCATGCTGATAGAAACATCTTTCAAGACTTCTAATATTTTACTCATAGATAGCCGTGTTGAGGCTCTCGGGAGAGAAACCAAAAGAACCGCCACAGTACCAAACGCGGCCACGAGAGATGGAGAAAAACCCAGAAAAAGTGCAACAACAATAACACCGAGCGGAACGGCGAAAACACCTCCCTTTTTTAAAGTCTCACCAATTTTGGGTATCTGCGATTCTTCCATACCTTTAAGACCAAGCTTCAAGGATTTGAGATGGACCTGAAGGTAGACGCCTGCGTAGTAGATGATGGCAGGAATTATGGCGGCAATTACAATTTCTTTGTAGGATATGCCGGTGATTTCAACCATGATGAAAGCAGCTGATCCCATGACTGGTGGGAGTATCCCTCCACCGGCAGAGGCGGTGACTTCGACCGCTCCCGCAAGGGACGCGGGATATCCCATTCTCTTCATCATCGGAATTGTAATCGACCCGGTGGTGACAACATCTGATGTGGGGCTGCCCGATATTGTTCCAAATAATGCAGATGAGGTAACGGCTACTTTGGCAGGTCCTCCGGGGCTCTTACCACTGATCGCTGCTGCCAGATTAAAAAAGAAATCGCCTCCCCCAACGCGCTGCAAAAATAAGCCGAAAGCGACGAAGAGAAAGGCATACGTGGCAGCAACTCTTGCTGGAGCGCCAAAGATACCAAACGTTGTGAATACGGTTTGGTCGAGGAAATGCTGGTAGCTGATGTATCCATGTGACAGCACTCCACTAAATAGGTGGCCAAACAGATTATAGGCTACGAAAAAGGCAACAATCAGAGTTAATCCTATACCGACTGACCGTCTGGTTGCCTCAAGCGTTAAAATCCAAAAAATCGACCCGATGAATATGTCTAGCGTCGTCAGAGGATCGAGAAGCGATATCCTGATAACAATCTCACCAGCTTTTAGAGAAAAGTAGATAGCACATACCGCACTTAAGGCAGACAAAACAAAATCAAGTACTCCCGGACGTTTCGTCGTGGTATTGGGAGAAGAACCGACAATTAAGAATAGTAGGGCGAAAATTAGTGAAACAAAAATAGCTGTCAGCGCAAACCTGTCAATCAATGCAATTGTGACTGCGTAATAGACCCAAACCGCCACACCGGCAGCATAAATTGGCAGGATTTTACCTACCCATCCGTGGGGCCAAGTTCGTGCACCAACAGCAAACAAAAAATTCATTATCGGGTTATTCATGTTACGTCGGGTCCCAAGTTAAACGTGAGGCCAACCTCAGGCCTAATATGCCTGAGGTTGGCTCAAAACTGCAATTTAACTACTTGAGACCTTTTTCTTTATAAAGACGCAGCGCTCCAGCATGGTATGGTATGCTGGTTTGTGAGGCCATGAGCTTTGGCGTTAAATTGCGCATGGCTTTGTGAACGGCCTTAATTTTACCGACATTTTCGACCAGCGCTTTGGTTAAATTATATGCATCCTGGTCTTTCATTGCATCGCTGGTGAATAACACAGCTCCCAAAGCAACCGTATTAATTTCTTTTGGTTGCCAAGGATAACCGCCGCCTTTGATCACATAGGGGTCCGCGCCAGTATCCGCAGCTACTTTTTGAATAACGTCACTGCGGAGAGGAAAAATAACCAGATCTCGAGATTTCGACACTTGAACAAAATATCTGTAGGGAACGAAAACGCCATTACCTATCATATCAACGCGCCGATCAGACATAAGTTGCCCTTGCTCCCGACCCGGAGAATATACGACCTGACCACCCCAGGATTTGATATCTTTGTACGAAACTCCATAGGCTTCGAGGATCTTCTGATTCATGTCTTGAACCATATTGCCGCGCTGGTTTACCGCGATACGCACTGGAGGCTTCTTCTTTGATAAATCATCAAGACTTTTGATGCCGTATTTGTTGGCAAATTCCTTTGTCATGATCATTTGCATGGGTGCCCAGTTATACATATAGGCAATCGCCCGAAGATTTTTAAAAGGACCTTTAAAAGGAGCCGTCCCTTTTGCTGCAACGACGAGTTCGATATTGTGGGCAATTCCCAAATGAGCCCGCCCGGTTGACACTATAGGGACATTGGCAAGGCCACCACCAGAGGTCTGGTAAGTCACAATCGATCCGGGGAAAGCGCTGGAGATCGCTGCGTTAGATCCAACACCAAGCAACGACCAAAGCCCCTTGGGGCTAGCACCACTCATAGTAAGATTGTATTTCTGAGCATTTGCATCAACTGAGGCACCACCAAACACACCCAGGGCTAGAACCGCTATTGTAATTATTCTCAACATTAAAAACTCCCATGTTTAATTGTTGTTTTCGTTCATGGTTTGTGACGATATGTGCCAACAAAATACGAAAACTCGTAGGGTAACAGCAACACAATTGACTAATTCAATCAAATTGATTAATTTTACCGATTAATAAAAATTCTTTATTAAAATGAGAAAGAATTGGCTATCTTGAAATCGGAATGGACGCAAATTGATCAGCCTTTCTAACATCCGGGGGTTTCTGGCTGTCGCGAAATTGGGCAGTTTTAGATTAGCTTCTGAAGAAATAGGCAGGACGCAGCCTGCGCTAAGTACCCAGATCTCAAATCTTGAGGACACGCTCGGTGTAAAGCTTTTTGCACGGACGACACGTAAAACGATCTTAACGCGTGAGGGAGAAAAATTCTTAAATTCTGCAAAAAGAATTGTGCTAGAGCTTGATTCCATTGTTCTCGAACTCAAGGACGAAGCAGCACTAAACCAAGGCAAAGTATCAATTGGATGCGTGCCTACTTTCACGGCTCATCTCCTACCACCGATCATCGCAGAGTTTTCCAAAAACTTTCCTGCGATTGAGGTTTGCATTTGTGACGACGTAGCCGCTGGTCTTTATGACAGAGTTTCCTCGGGTGAGTTGGATTTTGCCATTTGTCCGGAACCAAGTCGCAGAAAGGATATATTATTTGATGAACTATTCACCGATAATTTTGTGGTAGTTTTTCCAAATGGCCACCGATTTTCCGGTAGAAATGAAGTAAAATTATCGGAAGTATTAAAAGAAGACAACCTGACACTTGTTAAAGGAATGAATGTCAGAGAAGTTCTCGAT
>DUBF01000029.1:5111-6951 GCA_012960465.1 Rhodospirillales bacterium
TGAAATACGCGTTGGTAACTCAACCACGAATAGGACGGATAATAGGTTTTTTAAGATCATCTTGGCGCCCAGATTCATCCGCAGTAACCGCATTCCAAAACATCATGCGTCCAATCTTGAAAACAACCTTGAGAACCGAATTTTAATTCCTAAATTTATGGCCCTAACGTCCGCTTTTGCCGGTGGCCAAAGGCGCCAACACCTTTACCAGGACGTCGCTGCACAGCATCGAATGGCATGACGGGATCGACCTGACGGGCAAGCGGGTGGCACTGGTTGGCGGTGGCCCGTGCATTGAGGTCTGGGAAGTAAACTTAAAACTCACGGTCAAGTCTGCTAGCTTTTACCCAAGCGTCATAAGATGATTGGGTCCAACGATCCATCCAAGCATAGAAGCGATTTGTTTTAGTTAGGATTGATAAAGCTGGAATAGGTTCGTTCACAAAGTTGACTTCCTCATCAGTTCCACCAATGAGATCAGGTTTTGATATAGCGTTCATTACGAACTCCAAAGTTAAAAGGTTAACGGTGAGCTGTATATATGACGATTAGGTTTTGGGACCAGCGGTATTAGCTCAACACAGCCATGTGTATGAGGGGTAACTAAATAGATTTCATAGCTATTACCTATAAGGCGGTGGCCCGTGCATTGAGGTCCGCCAAGTAAACTGATTAAAAACCGTGATGAGGTCTGCCAGCTTTTTCCCAAGCGTCGTATGATGCATTGGTCCATGCCATCATGTAAGCAACGAAGCGAGCAAACAGTGAGGGTGCAGCTGGAGCTGCTGGTTCAATTACAGTTTTGATCTCTTCAACAGTTCCAAGGATCAGGTCGGGTTTTGTTATAGCGTTCATTATTCAATCCATTCATTTAAGTTGAGCCTTATATAACCCTCTTAGAGATTGGCACTGCGTTGCCGCTTTCTAGTACTCAATAGATTTTAGAAGATATCTATCGAGTTGATTTCTAGGCGGATGGTGAGTTTATTTTACCATGTCCTTGTCGGACTAGATTAGACCACGTTGCTTCAGTACCCCATTGATAAAATCCTGAGGCGAACCGTACTCGGTATAACAATTATCGATATTACTAATTCGGCTGCTGATGCTAATTTCGGGAAAACCAATCTTTACCATTTCGTTACGCAAGGCGGTGGCGACTTTGAGAAACCCTGCGCGGTCATAGCCCTCTTCATCGCGTATTCGCAAGATCGCAACGCAATCGCTAATGCTTTCATTCATAAGATGCGCAGAACTGTTGCGTGGTGGATGCGGACGGTCTACATCGCCGGTTTGATGATGGGCGCACTCATGCCGATCTATGAAACTCTGAAACTCTGGTGGAGTGTTAGAATAATTATTTCTAAGAACAACTGGTTTGCCATTTTGGTCCCTGATGGCCATGCCAGATGCCATGCCAGCGCGTCCTTTACTGCTGTCAATGAAACGGACATTTTCGCCTTTGTCATTGGTGCATTTGGGTGGCTCAACAACTGCATACGTTGCCTGTGTCTGTGTGTTCTGCGCCTTCGCTTCGTCGGAATAGGTCGTGCATAATGCCAGACCAAGTACTGAAAGCATGAAACAAAGAGCGGTGTTCTGCGGTGACATTGTATTGAAATCCCTTCATTAGGTGTCTTCAATTCACATCGTATCAAACAGTCTTAACTTCTCGCACTCAAGATCATATCTAAACAGGAACCTATACATCAACCCGTGTCTGCTTCAATAGTTCCAAGCATCAGGTCGGGTAACGATCGATGATGGGTTACATGTAATTGCCGTAAGAGTGTTTTTCCCCCTTAAGCATCGGGCCTTTTGTTTGAGGATCGGTCCATAG
>DUBF01000030.1 GCA_012960465.1 Rhodospirillales bacterium
ATGAGGTTTTCGTGAAAATAAATGGCGAGACCCATTATCTTTGGCGCGCGGTTGACCATGAAGGTGAAGTCCTAGAAACTTTTGTATCCAAGAGGCGCGACCGTAAAGCAGCGTTGGGTTTCCTCAAGAAAATTATGAAGCACTATGGAAAGCCACGAGTGATAGTAACCGACAGATTGCGATCTTATCGGGCTGCTATGCATGAAATTGGTAACGGCAAGGCACAGGAAGTAGGGCGGTGGAAAAACAACAGATGTGAAAATTCTCACCTTCCTTTTCGTCGACGAGAATATGCGATGTTGAAGTTTAGGCGGATGCGAAGTTTACAAAAATTCGTTTCGATCCACGCTTCAGTTTTTAATCATTTCAACAAGGAACGTCATCTAAATTCTAGAGATACATATAAGGTTCAACGTGAAGCTGCTCTTGTTGAGTGGCGGCAACTTTGTGCGGCATAAATTCCTGGAATTTACGATCTACAGAGACTGGTTCGCATTTGCCTGACAGTACCTTGTAAAATATCACAAACATATTACAACTCTAGGATAATAATTATCAGAAATACGAGAGGGCTTTCGGGTGAACAAAAGAGTGGCAGATTCCCGCATTAGCGGTGAGAACGAAAAACGTATTTTACAGCGTGACGCTAATCCTCATCTTTTTCGATCGTTTACTATGCGCTCGGTCACAGCTCGAAACCGTATCATGCTATCGCCGATGTGCCAGTATTCCGGTGAAAATGGAATGCCGACCGACTGGCACTTTGTTCACCTCGGTGCGCGTGCGATGGGAGGGGCCGGTATTGTATTTACCGAAGCTGTACACACCGAACCTCGGGGTCGAATAACAAATAATTGCCTAGGATTGTGGAACGATGAACAGCGTGATGCACTCAAACGCATTGCAAGTTTTATAGGTGAAAATGGTGCCGTTCCAGCCATTCAACTTGGGCACGCCGGGCGGAAGGCAAGCGTTGGTCGCCCCTGGGAGGGTACCGGACCAGTTTCTATTGAAGATGGTGGTTGGCCAGTTATTGGTGCCTCCACAATGCCTTATGCAAAAGGCTTTCCGATACCTGAAGAATTGTCCAAATCCGGCATTGAAAAAAATATTGAAAACCTAGTGGCGTCCGTCATTCGCGCGCGGGATGCAGGTTTTAAAATTATTGAACTCCATGCTGCACATGGCTATCTAATCCATCAGTTTCTCTCACCCTTAAGCAATGCGCGCCAGGACGAATATGGTGGGTCATTTGAAAACCGTTCTAAGTTCCTGATGGAATCGATTGACGCCGTTCGCTCAGAATGGCCAAGTGATCTACCTTTATTTGTACGACTATCGATTACTGATTGGGTTGAAGGAGGCTGGGACCTAAACGACAGTGTCAAGCTGTGCAAAATTCTTCAGAAGCGCGGTGAAGTCGATTTAGTAGATTGCTCAACGGGCGGCAACGACCCGCGCCAAGAGATACCCATTCATCCAGCTTATCAAACCGAATTCAGCCAGACTATAAAACGAGAAACAGGTATTTCGACTGCTAGTGTGGGTCTCATTAACAGCCCCGATCTCGCCGAGGCGATTATCGCAAATGGATGGAGCGATCTCGTTGCCTTGGGTCGAGCATTGATGAGCGACCCTCACTGGCCACTACGTGCAGCCAACGCGTTAAAGTACAAATCAGACCTTTGGCCTAGTCAATATGAGAGATCTAATATTTTTTAGCCAACGCTTCTAAGAATTAAAAAGAAGTTATTGTGCTTATGATTTAATCCGGCCACTAGGCCAGCCTTTACACTTTATCATCAACTTTCTTCATCGCCTGATGCCAAATTTTGCCATCAAATGCTATGAAGTTTTCGAAATCCTCACGAGCAAAAGCTCGTTCGGGAGAAGAAATCGCGGTTTCCATGGTTTTCTGGTCGGGGAATATCATCTCAGCGATTAACAAAAAACCGCCCTTGGTAACGGCCTGACTTTCGTCCCAGTTTATGCTCCGGTGAATTCTTAGGTCCAGCAAACCAGGAAAGGTTGCCAATATAGCTGCATGTTTTGTTCTATAATGTGCTTCAAATTCGTCATTATTTTCAGCTACTCCTTGATAAAAAACAAAATATGAAACAGTCATTTTACTCTACCGATTCTTTGACATCGTCATTTTTTAGTCGATTAGGTGAACGGTAACCATCTTGTTTCCGTTGTTTCATGTAGGTGCCATACATCGCGCGTTTTTCAGTATCACCATTCTCTTTATGGACATAGGGACAGACGTCGACACAGATATGGCAATAGGCGTCATGCAGTCGAGAGAAAGGGTAGCATTTTTCCATGTCGATGCGCCAACGTTTGATACCTTCGGTAAGGATATGGTCAGTGGCAACAGCATCTCCAGGACAATTATTTCGGCATATTTTGCAATTTGTACAATAGTCTTGAACGCCAAACTCTAGTGGAGAATCATATAGGAGTGGAAGATTAGTGGTTACAAAACCTGGTCGAAAATTGGCTGCATAAGTCGGATTTATCAGACTGCCGTGGCGCCCGAGTTCGCCGAGACCGCAATGATACATTGTCGGGATCGCTTGAATTTGTAAAGCGCCGTTATGATGGGCCCAGGCTGGATAACCCAAATCGCGGATGAAGGCCGCGAGCGCTGTAGTTATATCAGCGATGCGCATATATACCTCATAGGTTTCCGCTTCGATGGCCAAGGATCCTTTAAGTACGTTGCCATAATCTTCAGCCAGGATGAACGCGATAACATTTCGGTGGGGCATATCGAACCCGTCGTCGATCATGACCGGAGTCAGAGCACAACATCCGACTAAATCGGCCCCTAATTCATGTGCTTTTTCTTTTACTTCTTCTGTGATGTGCAGCGTATCCGTGATTTCTCGTTTTTCTGGATTGACCGGACCATCGCGATCTTTGGCCAAGCCGAGCCAATATTCACTCGCGGCCGTTCGAACATCGTCCTTTTTGGTCCATTGCGGTACGTTCTCCAATCCTCGCTCAGCAAGCATCCTGCGTAATAACGGATCTGCAGGGCCTTGTTCTCGTCTCCAACTCGTGCCGATCATCTTATATCCCCTCTTCTATCAAACTTAGCTCTATAGCGATTGGTAATTTTTCTGGAATGGCATCAATTCCTCGCTGCCGAAACGAATGAGGAGTTTCTCACAATAAGGCCTCTCCGTTTTCCAAAAGTTCGGCATTCTCTCGAATTTGTTTAAGAGCGTCTGAAAACTCTCTCAATTCCTTGGTACTCATAGTCCCATAGACGTACTCATTTTCTTTGTTGCGACGGCCCTGCAGGGATGCAATTTTTTGATTGGCTTCATTAGTGAGGTGTAATAGCACGACACGGCCATCATTCGGGGATGCCGTTTTTAGGATTAATTTCTTTTGCATTAGAAGTTTTATTTGAGTGGTCACAAAAGTGGATTTAAGGTCAAGTCGATTTGCCACATCAGTGACGGGCACCCCACCGCCGCTGTTCAGATAATCGATAGCAGTGACAATGAGCCACTGCGGTCCGGAAATATCCATTTTTTCTGCTAAAGATCTTCGCCTTTTTCTGGTGACGTTACTGGTAGATAGCAATTCCCAGATAAATTCATTAATGAGCGATGCTTTATCCATAAATTTTGTCCTCAACGGTAGCCAATATTCAAAGCGATTTTCGTCTTAACATATGGTTTTGCACATAATTTAGTCAGTGTCTTGAAACACAACTCCATATTCAATCATATTTTATTCTAATTCCCGAATGGATGGATCTAGCCTCTATAGCGAAATTTTAATTTTTAAAAGAAGCTATCATGGAAGATTCCAACAAATACTCCCGTGCTTTCATTGGATTAGAAGCAATTGCACTTAATTCTTTTTGCCGCGCCTTTCTGGCAATTGAGTCGTTCTGTTCCAGCATGGCTTTATTGCGCAAAGTGGTTTTTTGAACGTATTCAGTTGCAACGGGGAGCCGTTCTTTTTCATACAAATCCAATAAACTTTCTTCAGCATCGCCTCTCCAAACACTAACTATTTTCTTAGACAGATTAATTCCGTCGTGCACACCGCCGTTCATACCCATGCCACCAAGTGGATTGTTTATATGGGCGGCATCCCCGGCTAGGAATATTCGTCCAGATCGATAACTTTCAGCAACTCTTTGATGAACTGGGTATGCAGTTCGATGAACGGTCTCAAAATTTCCTTCAATTGGAACAACTCGATGCATTAGTTCCTGAACGGAGTCTTCCTGCACAAGCATCTCCGCGGTCTGCCCTTGATTTGATGGCATCAACACTCGCCACAAACCTGGTACTCGCAACAATAGGAACCAGAAATCCTCGGCAGCGAAGTAGGCGACCGGTGCTAGATTTTCAAAGTGATTTTCGAACTCAAATTCGGAACTTACACAAAGCCAAAGTTCGGGAAAGGTCAGGCCAGGAAATTTTATATCCTGTGATACTCGGATAGCGCTCGAGGCACCGTCTGAGGCGATTAGATAGCGACCTTTCAACTCTTCATGCCCATCCAAGGTGTTTACCTTTAACGTTACGCCATGTTCGTCTTGATCAGCGCCGACGGCTTTGACGTTGAACAAGACCTCAACGTTTTTCATTTTTTCGAGTTCGGCAACAATTATGCGTGTCAGTTTAAACTGCTCACATTGGATCCGGTAAGGGTGATTTGTGTCGTCTTTTAGAACGCCGAGATCCCAGTTTACCGACCAATCATCCCGAGTATCACGTTGCTGCCAAATTGGGCAAACCAGGCCCTGTTCAATTACTTTATCGGCCACCCCCAAGTCATCCAACATTTCCAGCGTTGGGGAATGAAAAGTTGACGCTCGAAGATCCTCTGGGAGCGAATCACACGCTTCGATGAGAGTTACTGGAATATCATTCTGGGCGAGGTAAAGAGCCGATGCGCACCCGACAGGCCCGGCTCCGGCAATGATTACACGATCTACGTTATTCATGATATATCCTTTAATTATATAACTTAATTACATTATTAAAGGATATAATAACATTATTGCCTACGCAACAAAAAAAGTAACTGCATGAATGCGCGCCAATTAATCTGAACAAAAATAAAAAGGGACCAATGTCCGCTTTGGGTCAAAAGCAGACTCTTTTGACCCAAAGCGGACATAGGAACTTAAAGTTCGAATCTAAATCTATTTAGTGATCAGGTGCTGTCTGCTATTTGAGGGGCGAAAAGAAAGAAGTTTGGCCTCCCATATACAGTGGTGCAAATCATCTCTCGCTAAATCATTATGTTAAGGAGAACACCGTTTCGTCTCTTTGTATTGCAGTAGGCCGATCCGGCACTTAAAAATGGGTCTCATTCAAATAAGCAATACCCTCTAAATTTTCCTTCCATTCTTGTGCTTTTTAATGGTGATAACTCCTAATTTTGATCGGAAGTGAAATTATGACTATAACGTTGCAATTGAACATTACATAAAACGATACATCTCGGTGACGTTCAGAATCGCACACACAACACTGAAGGAGCTGAACTTTGGCGGCACGGAAACGCTTAAATAAGGAAGACTGGTTACAAACCGGGCTTGATACACTCAATCCAAGTGATCAGCGCGTTGCTGATCGGTTACTATGAATAGAAAGTTCGGCTGATCTACCATTCCCTGTGTTCCCTAATTTTGTTTTTTTTCAGGCTAACAGGCTTAATGGATATCAGTAAAATTGAAGTGTGTGATAAAAACTATCACTATAATTTATAGAGTAGAGGCGATTTCAATGAAAAATTCGCGCATCCAGATATTAGCGGGATCGTGTTCCCGATTACGATGCCACTGAATGTTCTCACGAAGCAACGGAAATTCAATGGCTGGAGGGATCATTTTAAGCGCCATATTTTTAGCAAACAATCGCGCAAGCCGCTCTTGGATAGTGGCTATATTATTTGTCCCAATGACGAGAAAGGGAAGCTGATTAAAACTTGGTAATATGGCGACTTTATTTCTTTGATACCCATGCTGTTGTAGATGGGCTTCGTCAAAAGCCAGCATGCGCTCGCTATCGAAAGCAGTTACGACATGGCTAGCCGCGAGGTAATCGTCTATCAACAGAGGCGACTTTACTGATTTATTCTGTGACCAGGCAATGCAAGTGTAGCGCTCTTCAAACAACAGGGCGCTTGGATGATCAGAGCTGACGCTACCTTCCGGTACGACCAAAAAATCGGCTTCAAAAAGAGCGGGGCAGCGGCCAAGAACATAAGGTCAAACAACTGGCCAAGATTAATAAGAAGCTTGAAGGTCTGTATGACGCCATCGCTGATGGCTTGAGGACCCAAGGTCTGAAGGTGAAGCTTGAAGAATTAGAAGCTCAAAAAGGTGGCCTAGAAACTGAAATCAAAACAACACCAGCGCAGGCTCCCTACCTACATCCTAATCTCTCTGAACTTTATCGGCGTAAAGTCGAACATCTTCATGATAGCCTCAATAACAATGACGCTCGCACCGAAGCGGCAGAAATACTCCGTAGTCTGGTTGAGCGTATTGAAGTTAAAAACAATGACGACGGCTTTGAAATTGAGCTTGAAGGTCAGATTGTCAATATGATCCAAGCTGCTCAATCTCATGCGCACAAAGGAAAAGCCGCTTCAAATGAAGCGGCATCTCTCAAAAACTATGCGAGTTCGGTAAAAGTGGTTGCGGGGGTAGGATTTGAACCTACGACCTTAAGGACATATGAAAAATGGTTATGATGTCCGCTTTCGGGGGTAGAGCGGACTCTATTTAGGTAGGGCTGAGATGTCTGCTATTAGCCAATAGCGGACATTAACCATCCCCCTAGCGAAATTCAGATATGATATTTCCACTACTGTTCAGTTGCCAACATAATATTTTTGGTG
>DUBF01000031.1 GCA_012960465.1 Rhodospirillales bacterium
GTAAGACACATACTTAATTAACACATCTAGAAAAAAGCTATGAAAATACTTGTTACTGGAGGGGCTGGTTTTATAGGGAGTCATTTGGTTGATGCTTTATTAGCGCTAAATCATGAAGTTACGGTTCTTGATAACTTTAGTACGGGGCGTCGAGAAAATTTAGCGCATGTTCTAGATAGGGTGCGGTTGATTGATTGTGATATATCAAAGGTAGGTGACTGGGCAAAAGAATTGAAAAATATAGATTGGGTTTTTCACCTTGCAGCACTGGCAGATATTGTTCCGAGTATTCAGAACCCAGATGAATACTTTAGAGTTAATGTAGACGGTACTTATAACCTTTTGCAAGTTGCCAAAGCAGCTGAGGTGAAACGGTTTGTCTATGTGGCTTCATCTTCTTGTTACGGGATACCAGATCAATACCCAACCAATGAGGATGCGGAGATTCGTCCTCAGTATCCTTATGCATTGACGAAAAGATTGGGGGAGGAGTTGGTTATTCATTGGGCAAAAATCTATAAACTCCCTGCCTTATCTATTCGATTTTTTAATGTTTATGGAACACGGTCGCGTACATCTGGAACTTACGGAGCAGTTTTTGGAGTTTTCTTGGCGCAGAAATTGGCTAACCAACCGTTGACTGTTGTGGGGGATGGGGAGCAAACTCGAGATTTTACTTATGTGACTGATGTAGTGAGTGCCCTTATAACTGCAGCTCGAAGCCATAGAGTTGCAGAGATTTACAATGTAGGTAGTGGAAAAACAATTTCAGTGAACCGCTTGGTTGAGCTCTTAGGTGGCGATAAAGTACATATACCGAAAAGGCCTGGTGAGCCAGATTGTACTTATGCAGATATCAGAAAAATACAGAGTGAACTGAATTGGAATCCTTCAATTTCAATTGAAGAAGGTGTTGCTAACGTTGTTGAGGATATCGAATATTGGCGAAATGCGCCAGTTTGGACGCCAAAAACAATTTCATCTGCAACAGAAGACTGGTTTAAGTATTTGGGAGCAGATGATTAATTTTGTCTTGTAAAACTTGGCTTGATGTTGAGTGATTTTTTTAATTTGAGAAAAAAATGAATTCTATAAAGAAAATATATATTACTGGGGGAGCAGGCTATGTCGGTGCGATGCTGGTGCCTAAATTACTTGCAGAGGGGTATGAGGTAACGGTGCTTGACCTCATGATTTATGGAGAAGATGTACTAAAACCTCATGTTAGGTTGAAAACAATTAAAGGTGATATTAGAGATATTGAACTTTTGAAAACAAGTATTGCTGGGTCTGATGCATTAATCCATTTAGCTTGTATATCAAATGATCCTAGCTTTGAGCTTAATCCAAATTTAGGTAAGTCAATTAATTTAGATGCTTTTGAGCCACTGGTAAAACTGAGTGAGTCATTAGGGGTTAAGCGATTTATTTATGCATCGTCATCATCCGTGTATGGCGTCAAAACGGAAAAGGATGTACATGAGGGAATGTCTCTTGAGCCGCTTACGGATTACTCCAAATTTAAAGCGGATTGCGAAACAATCCTCGAGAAGTATCAATCTGATGATTTCACTACAACAACCATTCGGCCAGCAACAGTTTGTGGGTATTCGCCAAGGCAGCGCTTAGATGTTGTTGTTAATATTCTGACTAATTTTGCTTTTCATAAGCGTGAAATAAGCGTCTTTGGCGGTAAGCAATTACGGCCAAATATCCACATTGCTGATATGGTTGATGCCTATCTTGCTTTACTTCGTGCACCTAAAGAGAAGGTTGCAGGGGAGATTTTTAATGCGGGCACAGAAAACCAATCAGTCCTTGAATTAGCAAAAACGGTACAAGCTGTGATGGGTAAAGATGTTACGCTGGTTACAACATCTACTGATGACAATCGGTCTTATCATATATCGTCAAAGAAGATTGCTGATAAACTTGGGTTTGTACCATCTCACACAATTGCTGAAGCGAGCCAAGACTTAAAGAATGCATTAGAGCAAGGCTTGCTTCCAGACTCTCTAACCGATGAGCGCTATTCGAATATTAAGCGCATGCAAAGCCTAGAATTAAAATAATGCGTCGAATTGGTGTTGACTTCGATAACACTATTGCATGTTATGACGTAGTTTTTTTGAAAGTAACCCAGGATATGGGTTACTTGCTAGACCATTCATGTCTGACCAAATCACAAGTCAAACAAAGTATATTAGAACTTAGTGACGGTGATATGCTATGGCAAAAGATACAAGGTCAAGTGTATGGAAAATATATGCACCAAGCGACTGTTTACCCAGGTTTCATTGAGTTCCTATGGCTTTCAAAACTTCGCGGGGACGAAGTTTGCATAGTGAGTCATAAGTCAGAATATGGACATTTTGATGAAAGTAAAACCAAGCTGAGAAAAGCCGCTAAAGCATGGATTAAGGAAAATCTAATAAAAGCCACATTTAGCCAAGCGTTTAGTGAAGCCAATCAAATACACTTTGAATCTACTAGGGAAGATAAAGTTAATCGTATTAATCAAATTGGATGTGATGTCTTTATTGATGATTTGCAGGAAGTGTTTGATGAAGATGATTTCCCAGAAAAGACTGAAAAAATATTATTTTCAGTTGATATTTCCCCCCCAAAACCAACATCGCCTAAGCGATTTGATACTTGGCGAAAAATAAAAAAATATATTTATGATGAGGTGGAAGCGGAAGATATTAAATCCATCGTTCAGACTAATTTCGATGCGCTAGCTATAGAAACAATAGAACTAAAAAAAGGCAGAGGTAACAGTCGCATCTACCAACTTAGTGATCGGCATGGTAAACAATACGCGCTTAAAATTTATCCAGATAGCCAGACAGATCTTCGCCCACGACTAGCGACTGAATTTTATACTTGTACTATGCTGAGTAAGGCGAGTTTTCCGGTACCCGTAGCGATTGATAGAAGTGAAGAGCTTAATTGGGGGGTGTATGAATGGATTGATGGGGAATCAATCACTGCCCCTGGGATGGATTTCCTAACGCAATCTTTTCGGTTTATTAAGCGATTACAAGACGATGATCAACTTCGCTACCAATTTAAGGATTTTTCGTTAGCTTCAGAAGCTTGTTTGTCGGGTGAAGAGATTGTTAGTCAAATTAAAAAAAGATTCAATCGGTTGGCTAAGGTTCGGGATGCCAATTTGGCGGAGTTTTTAAAGCAAGAGTTTTTACCTATTTTAGAATCAGTTAGCGTGAGCGCTGAGCTAAATTTAGGTATGACATTTTCAATGTCTTTAGCTACAAAATATCAAGTATTGAGTCCGTCTGATTTTGGTGCACATAATGCGTTTGTTGACAGTGCCAATAAGTATCATTTTTTTGACTTTGAATATTTTGGCTGGGATGATCCTGTCAAATTAACAAGTGACTTTTACTGGCACCCCGGTATGGAGTTGAGTGAAGATTTACAAATTAAGTGGCTCGCGCTTACTAAAGAATTGTTTGGCAAAGATCCTTTATACGCTCAAAGACTTGAAGCTTATTTGCCTTTGTTTGGTTTGCGTTGGTGCTTGATTTTACTTAATGAATTTATACCTGAACGTTTTTCAGGTAGAGCGCATGCCAATAGCGCGGCAGAAGGTGCCTTAGAAAATATTCTTGGTAAGCAACTCCAGAAATCAAAAACTTTATTGCAAAATATAATCGATATGGTAGGTTATGGATCAACGATCAAAACAGCTTAGAAAATTAATTGTACGTGGTTTGGAGGGGGGCGGTAGAGGGCATATTGGCTCTTCAATGTCTTTAGTGGAAATTATGCGAGTATTATTTGATTCGTATCTTCGTTTCAGGCCTTCTGACGCCACATGGCCAGATAGAGATCGGCTTATTCTCAGCAAAGGACACGGCTGTTTGGCTCTTTATGCTATCTTAGCGGATAAAGGTTTTTTTGATCCGGAAGAGCTCGATAGTTTTTGTAAATTTAACGCACGTTTAGGCGGTCATCCTGAATTAGGTAAGGTGCCTGGAGTGGAGGCTTCCACCGGCGCACTTGGGCATGGCCTGCCTATGGCCGTGGGTATGGCGCTTGCAGCAAAAATAAAAAAACAAAGTCACCGCATCGTTGTCATTATGGGTGATGGTGAAATTAATGAGGGTACCGTGTGGGAAGCTGCCATGTCGGCATCAAAACATCAGTTAACTAATTTAATAGCGATGGTTGACTACAATAAATTGCAGTCTTATGGTGCAACTAAAGAAGTCTTGGATCTTGAGCCATTAGCAGATAAGTGGAGGGCTTTTGGGTTTGAAGTAGTTGAAGTGGATGGGCATGATATGAGCGCTTTGGAAAACCTTGTTGCGCGACTGCCTTTAAATGCTCAAAAACCAACTGCTGTGATTTGCCACACCATCAAAGGGAAAGGCATACCTTTTGCGGAAGGGAAAGCTGAATGGCATCACAAATCTGGCTTGAGCTCCGATGATATTTCGGCATTGTACGAATGCCTTTTATAAAAGATAAATTTTATGCGTAAAACCGCCTTAAATTGTGTTTATGATCTTGCTAAGCAAGATGAAAGAATTGTATTTATTGGGTCTGATTTAGGCCCTGGCGTCCTCGGCGCCATGAAAAGCGAGATACCTGAACGTTTTTTCATGGAAGGTATTAGTGAGCAACATGTGATTGGTATGTCAGCTGGATTAGCAATGGAAGGTTTTATACCTTATGTCAACACCATCGCTACTTTCCTCACTAGGCGTTGTTACGAACAAATTGCTTTGGATTTATGTCTTCAGGATTTACCTGTTAGGCTCATTGCCAGTGGCGGCGGTGTTGTTTATGCGCCGTTAGGGCCGACTCACTTAGCGGTGGAAGATATTGCGATTATGCGTGCCTTGCCCAACATGACCGTAGTAGCTCCCTGTGATGCTGACGAGATGAGCAGGCTTATGGCGCAAACGCTAGATTGGCCGCATCCTATTTATATACGGCTGGGAAAAGGCGGTGATGCTATCGTTAGTCGCGAAGAACATGGCTTTGAAATAGGCAAGGCTATTCTGTTGCAAGAACCTGGTGCCGGCTTGTTTGTTACCACTGGTGTGATGACGCAATTGGCCCTGCAGGCAGTAGATCTACTCAAAGAAGAAGGCCTGACTTGTGGCGTGTTACATATACATACGGTCAAGCCCCTCGATCATGTGGCACTTAGTCATTGGCTGCCTAAAGTTAAAGGCGTGGTTACCGTTGAAGAACATACTCGTATTGGCGGACTGGGTAGTGCCATACTTGAGTTTTGTAACGACCAAATGCCAGGGCAGGCGGCCAAGATTGCCAGAATAGGTATCCCGGACCATTTTGCTGAGCAATATGGTAGCCAGAATTCATTGCTTGCCCATTGGGGAATTACTGTTGAGACCTTGTGCAATGTCATGCGTAAACAACTTCAGAACGCCTAATTATGTTTTTAACGCCATCAGAACAACAGCTTGAAGATGAGTACCTGACTCAGGGGTACATCATTCGTCCAGCAGCTGATCTTGAAGCACTTGCATGGATGCGCAGTCAATTTATACGTTTAATAGCCGATGCGCTAGAGGTTGATGCTAATGGTAGGCCTGAAGATATTCTGAATCAGATTCATCAAAAGGTGCCAGTCGCAGAAATCAATACTTTTCGTCTAAAAATCATTGGTAGTTTTAATGCTATAGAACAATTTCGAGAAATGTATTTTCGAGTAGCTCGCCCCTATTTAGAAAGCTTGGTCGGTAATGAGCTGGCCATGCAACTGCGGGTTAATTTAAGTATTCAGTTTCCGGGTGATGATAGTTCCTTGCTTCCCGTGCATGCCGATACGTGGTCGGGTGATTCACCCTTTGAAGTCGTAGTCTGGCTGCCTTTGGTAGACTGCTACCGGTCTAAAGCTATGTATATATTGCCACCAGTGGCTGCAGCAGAATTAAGTCAGCAGTTTGTTGAGCGTGCAGGAAACAATAGTGAGGATCTTTTTCAATCTATACGAGATGAAGTTAAATGGTTGGATGTGCGTTATGGTGAAGTGCTCATTTTTGACCAAGCGTTACCCCATGGTAACCGTGTCAATGAAGAGCCTGAAACACGCTGGTCTATGAACTGTCGCTTTAAAGGTGTGTTCACCCCTTATGGCGACAAAAAGATAGGCGAGTTTTTTGAACCGATCACTTTACGTGCGGCTTCTAAAGCGGGTATGGCCTACCGCCTTCCCAAGTTATCATGAACAAGGTGCGTGGCTATATTTTTAGCAGGCCCTTTATGGGTGAGCGTGTACCACAACATATACAAAACTTGGTCATTCGAGATTATTGTGAGCGCAATCACCTTCAATTTCTGCTCAGTGCAACCGAGTACGCGATGCCGGGCTGTCATTTGATTTTTGAACAAGTGCTAGACGAGTTGGCTGAAATAAGTGGGCTAGTTGCTTACAGCGTGTTTCAATTGCCTGAAGATGGTGCGCACCGTAAAGTGGTATACGAACAAATTCTAAATCAACAAAAAGGCCTATATTTTGCAGTCGAAGGTTTGCGAGCCAGTACCCAGCAAGAGTGTGAGCGAATTGAAACACTCTGGCGTATTCGCCTCACTTTGCCGCATTGTGCAGAAATCTCCGCATAGGCACTAAAAATAGGACAACTTACTTACAGTTTTTGAGGGTGATTGTTGCTAATCTGTAGTTTTTAAAAATCTTTGACTTTTGGGTCGGTGTGATCATCATGGCGAGAGTCGTGCTAAAATTTAGCGATCACGATTATTTTTCGCTAGATTAAAAGCACGCTTATTTTGTTTAAAGGAAAGAGTTAAGCATGGGTAAACTTCAATATT
>DUBF01000032.1:0-36812 GCA_012960465.1 Rhodospirillales bacterium
CGTTTGCGGTCGAAGCCGCGATCCCAATCCTGCAGCTAGAATCAGAGCTATCTCCGGCGTTGCGTTTACTCCATCAGTCTTTTCCATGGCTCAAAACATCCACGATTTCATCGCACAGTTCCCGGCTAGACGCCGCGATCAGGCGGATGCGATCGGTTAAATTTTTCGCTGCCGCTAGGGGTCTGCCATCGAGACCGACGACCCAGCCCCCCGCCTCGATCACCATCCGGGCGCCGGCAAGGTAGCTTTCCGCCGTCAGACGGCCACGCACGTCCACATGGGCGTCGGTCGCACCCTCGGCGACCAGGGCAAGCGCTCGCGAGGCGCAACCGTAGCTTCGCACGCCTTTGACGGTGGCCATCAGGCTGGAAAGGCCTGGCGACGGAGAATGATGATTGAGTTCAACCGAGATCATGGCTCCGGTAACCGTGTGCACCTTCGAAGTTTTTAACCGGTGCTTCTCGCGCCAAGCGCCGGAGCCTTTGAGTGAGATAAGGGGAAAATCCTGTCTGAGCGATCCGACCAGAGCAGCCTCGACCCAATCGGGATGGAGGGGGGCGTCGAGGGGTAGTACAGCACAGGATAAGGCCGCCAACGGCAATCCTCGTGACCAATTGTCGGACCCGTCTACGGGATCAAGGACGAGCCGGTGTTTGGGCATGCGGGAACCGATTTTTTGACGTACGCTCTCCTCGGAATCGACGACGACCGGCACCTGGAGTTCCCGAAGGACGGCCACAGCAGCGTTGTTGGCCGTAAGGTCAAACCGCTTGACGTCATCTCCCTTCGCGTTCTTGGTGCCACTTTCTTCGTGCCCTGATTCCAGGACCGCGTCCCGCACTCGCTGATGAAGCGTGAGCAATCGCTCTATCCACGCTGAGTCCACGCTTCGGGTATTATTTTCGCTGCCCGAAGTGTTGGTGATGACCCTATTCATCGGCAACCGATTGCAATTTTCTTTCTTTGGCTTCTTCCCCATCAATGAATTCGTTGCACAAATCGTAAGCCACCGAATCGCGCATCTGTTCAGGTGGGCTTTTCATGTAATAGGCGGATGGGGCTTCCAAAGGACCGCCGATGCCGCGCTTCAATCCCAGCTTGGCGCAACGGATCGCATTGATGACCACCCCCGCGCTGTTGGGAGAATCCTGGACCGACAATCTGAGTTCGAGTTCCAATGGCACGTCCCCGAAGCCGCGACCTTCCATGCGGATAAAGGCGACTTTGTTGTCGTCCTGCCATGGCACGTAATCGGATGGCCCGATATGGATGTCTGCGGAATCCATCCGTTCGTCTAACTGCGACTGCACGGATTCCGTCTTGGAAATCTTCTTGGATTTCAGACGGACGAGAGCCTTCATGTTGAGAAAATCCGTATTGCCACCGGTATTCAACTGATAGGTCCGGTCAAGCGGTACGCCGCGGTCTCCAAACAGACGGGCCAGGGTCCGGTGCACGATGGTGGCACCAACTTGGCTCTTGATGTCGTCGCCGACGATGGGTAGTCCGGCTTTACGGAATTTCTCAGCCCATTCGGGATCGGAGGCGATAAACACCGGTACGCAGTTGACTAAGGCTACGCCTGCCTCCAGGCAAGCTTGGGCATAAAACCGACCCGCATCTTCCGAGCCAACCGGTATATAGCAGACCAGGACTTCCGCCTCGGCGTCTTTGAGGGCCTGGACAACGTCGACCGCTTCCTCGTCGGATGGCCGGAACGCCTCGTCATCGGAATAATCGGCCATGTGGGGTGCAATACCGTCTAGAATTGGACCCATTTGCACCATCACGTCGGATGCTGGCAGAGCACTCTGGAAAACTTTCGTACAGTTAGGTTTGGCAAAAATTGCCTCTTCTACCCGCCTGCCCACCTTGCGGTGGTCGACATCGAAGGCAGCCACGATCTCGATGTCGCTCGGGCTCCACCCCCCTATCTGGGCATGCATGAGGCCTGCAAATGCTTCCTCGTTTCTCCCTTTGTAGTATTCTATACCCTGGACAAGCGAACTAGCGCAGTTGCCAACACCGGCGATGGCCACTCTTATTTTTTTCATACAAATTTCTCCTAATATTATGGTGTTTCAGTTACTAAAAGTCCTCCCGATGGAAGGTCGCAATATGGTTAAACAATAATTTTTATTCCGAAAATCTGGCAAAGGCGCGAATACTGTATTCTATAAAAGCGCCGAAAATCGCTCATACGGGAAGGCTAAAATTGAATTTTCCTTAGCTCAAGTTTTTTCAGCGACAAGAATACTCAAATTCTACCCTAAATACATCAAAGCATGCGTTCGTTCGGCCAGATTGTGCATAAGAATAATTGTGATCAGAGAATTATAATATCTCACTTACAAAAAAACTACTCTTTCTTCTGCCGAGTGACAAGACGTCAAGGCAAGTATTTTGTCCTAAAATGGGTTGGTTTCGATTGAGAATGCAAAGATACTAGATTTTTTATGTTTATTCTCGTCCTAAAAAAACGACATTAAGCCTATTTCATGGTCAGGTGTTTTTTTGCCCTCATAATACATTCGCAAGATAACTGCGACTTCCGAAAGTATTTTTCCTTATAGTCAGCACACGAAATAAGTTGGCAAACCAAAAGACAAACTGTGATTGTACGCTTTAATTTTTCATTTTAACAAAAGGTGCCTTACCCCTCTCTGACGTAATTATTAGACATGGGGGATCTAAAATCCAATTTTCGAAAGAAATTTTTTTTCCAGTTCGGACCATGGGCACCGCTTATTGTCTATAGCGGTAGATTATCACTTAGAATGTTTTCAGTGAATAGGACTGGGTTGCCAAACCATTCAATATCAGAACAACTTTTTACGCTTTCAATATTGGTAAATTTCTCTAACAACAAACGATACCTGAAATAATCCTCTTTAGTCGTGAGAAAGACTTTGTTGCCCCCTGAAATTAAAATTGCTAACCGATCATTATTATTTTCTAAAAAGTACCTGGTCATGCCAACACTGACACCTGGACTATATCGATCAAAATAATCGTCGACCGCAATAATACCACCATTTATCAGTAACTTTTGTGCTAATACCAAGTCGTTTAGAACATAATTTTCAGTGTGATTGCCATCTATACTGAAAAAACGAATTCCCGGCGACCCATCCCTCTCAAACATTTCCAGGGATAAATCTAGAGATGATTCATATACAAAATGAACCTGATTCTTCAATCCATATCGCGATTGAAAATCAAGTTTGACCTTTTCTTTTAAATTTGGGAGTTCAGTATAAGGGTCAATGGCATAGCAAATTTCTTTTTCATTTAAAAATGAATAAAGTTGCCGTAAATAAGATCCTTCTAGGACTCCAATCTCAACCACATCACCTCGCAGGCCGATGTAAGCCTGCAAGCGCATCAAAACATCGGTTATTGATGCTGCAGCGATATACACCCCCCCACCATAAGGTCCCGAACCAAATGGGGTATTTTTAAGTTCTATATCTTTTTTTATAATTGAAATTTTTTTTATCATATGCGTATATTATGTTTATTCAGTTATTTTGAACACAATAAGTTTTCCACATCTGACGATAAGCCAGCTCCAATTCATTCACGTGAACCTTTCCATTAAATATAGTTCCAAGAGCAAGCCTACGTATTTCAGTTTTAAATTTCTGAATTTTATCAACATCATGTGCCAAATTTATAGCAATCTGAACATAATCTTCCTTACTATAAGCTATCAACTCATGCATATTAAGTCGCGATAATTTGCTTTTACCCATACACCCCATTTCTATGTTACCCGACAAAGTAACTAATGGCACACCCATATAAATAGTCTCATCTGACACAGTGCCACCAGTAAATGGGAATGGATCCAAAGCTATATCAATTAAGTTATACTGACTTAGATATTCCGTTCTGCCGAGGATGGTTGTAACAAACTCAATTCTATTTTGATTAATTCCGTAGCCCTTAAATAACTTAAGGTACCGGGCTTGCATGGTTTTGTCATTAAATCCACCAGCTATCAGCTTGATTCGAGAATTTGGAACGGAAAGAAGAATATCTGACCACTTTGATATGACCGTTTGATTCAATTTAGCCAAATTATTAAAACATCCAAATGTAATATACCCATTCTCAATTACCGGAGGGGGCTTAATCTCAACTTCCAACTCAGGTGGATAATAACAAATAAAATCACTCAGCCTTATAAGATTTTCAACAAAAAACTTATCCGCGCTTTCAGCCGGGGAAATACGATCGTCGGTAATTAAATAATCAACATTTGAAAGTCCGGTAGATGATACTTGGTTCATATACGAAACAATTATCGGAGCTGGCTGATGCGCCGAGATAATACGATTACTTGGCAAAAAATTAGTTGTCCCAACAAATATATCTATTTGATCAGACCCAATCTCATGCGCAATTTGATGGGGTTCCATTTTCGAGACAACCCTCCAAAAATCAGAATTTTGCTGCAGGTGTGCTGTCACCTCATCTGGTTCAATACAATCGGAATAACAATAAATCTCAAAAAATTCGCGATCATGGTATCTCAATAACGTTTCAAAGAAAAAACTGGTAACATGCGAATAAAACTCTCTTGAATAATATCCAATTTTAATTTTCTTATTAGGATTAAGAGAAAAATCAGTAAAATCGGATGACACAGCGATTTTGTTCTCAATTTCTGCCGCCCATCGTTTATTTTCTTGAAAGATGACCTCTCGATCACTAGTTTCACTGAATACCAAAGCAAATAAATAACGGTCCCAATTGAGCTGATTGTCTGGATCTATTTCAAGACATTTCTTAAGATAAATTAGGCCCTGCTCAGCACGTCCACTCGCGTGGAGAGCGTGCCCGAGGTTACTGAGAGTTGCCACTTCATTTGGTTTTAGTTTCAAAGATTTTTCGTAAAATTGAATAGAATCATCTAATCTCCCTACTTTTTCTAAAGCGAAGGCCAGACCATTAAATAGATCCGCATTCTCAGATTCAAATTTAAGTGCTTGTTGGAAAAAATTCACTGCTTCAACAAATTTACCTAATTTCAACAAAATACGCGCCAAAGAGAAATTACTTTCAAAAGAAGTAGGGGATGAGTGAATGGCCTCAGTTAAGTGATATTTAGCATTCTCTAAATTCCCATTTTTTTCAAAAAGTTTCCCTAAATTATGATGTGCTTCATGTAACCGCGGATCAATTTCTAGAGCTGAAAAATAGGCACGTTCAGCTTGTTCACTTTTATTATTTAATTTGAGGACGTTACCAAGACTATTATAAAATATTGCTTGGTTTGGTATTGCTGTAATGGCCTTTTGTATCTTTTCCATAGCATCCTCTAAATCACCAACCGACAAGCTTATAAGGCCTGATAAATGATTAGCATCTGGGTGATCACCATGCTTTGCCAGTATTTTATCATACAGTCTGTTAGCTTTTTCCAAGTCATTGGCATTGTGAAACTTGAGAGCTAATTTGAAAGTTTCTTCAACATCCATATTCTTATCAGTCAAAGCTAATAGATCATGTGTTTCTGGGAGATATCAGGTTTAACCTGGTTCGGTAAAATGCTTTTCAAAGACTTCTGAATTTCGGATATGGCTTCTGTTCGGGGTATAGCTAACATCTTACTAATCATCACGCCAACTTCTGCATTACCATCTTTTTGATACCAAAATACCCGCATATTAGATTTTTCCCTTTATTTCAGAAAAATTTAAAAATAAATATTTAAAATAAATGAGTTAAAAGTCAAGTATTTTCAACGGATTAACGGAAGAGTCCCCAATTAATCATAGTAGGTATGCAAAATTTACATAGGTATTTTTATAGAATTCCCTTATAACATGCATCACATATCCCAGTCTGGGTTGACGTGGCAAGAAAATTAAATTTATTTTGAGATTAAATGCTCGTTTTTGCGCGAAGATGTGGCCTATCTGGGGAGGAATATAAATTTCGTATAAACGAAAAAATTAAAAATGGAGAGAATTCCATGGCATCACGTTCGGAAATGAACAAAAAACCGCAATCAGATAAATTAGTTGCTAAACGTCGTAAATGCTTAATGTGTATGGATGAGTTTCAGTCTAGCCATATAGGCGAGCGCGTTTGTCCCGATTGTAAAGGCACTTCTACTTGGCGCCAGACCGGTATTGCAATTTAATGTTAAACTCAGATCTTTATATCTAGTTTAATAATTTATATTAAGTTAAAGGGGCGTTCACCTTGTTCGTCCCTTTAGTTTATTAGATTACCTAACGTCAATATCTATAATTTCAATCTCATGTAGTATTTCAGCAGTCTTCCCAAGTATGATGAAGACTGAGCAATACTTCTCCCTTGAGAGATGCATAGCCCGGTCTACTTTTATACATTCAATTTTGCGACCCGTTAGAATATAACGAACAAGGATCTCTATAAATACCTTGGTGTTTTATCAGCGCGCTTGGCTTCGATTTCTATAGAACAACCAGTCGCATCTCACCCCGATTTCTGCAACATATCAACAACATTAAAAACGGTACAACCGCTCAAACCGAGAAAAAAAACTTCGTAGGACAAAATCCGATATTGCGTCCACCAGTCACTGGATAGTCATCCATAACCATTGAATGGCCGCTACAAAATTCACCTACGAAAGTTCTATTCTGGATCCACTTAATACGTGCTTTCATTTTTTACTCGTCCTTATAAATTGCAGTATCAATATAAACTCATACCTAAAGCAATAAAAATAACCAAACTTATATATATTGTAACCGTAACATTTAACTCGAGTTTCTATTTGAATTTTGCTTTAATTAGTCTTGTTCGAGAATCTCCATCAAAGGACCGCAAAATGCTATTCAATAATTTTGGCCTAACCTTTTATGATAAGAAAAGGGCAACACCAGGGTTTACTCTATTTGCTCCGATTAATCATAATACCGCTTACCTTATAAATATTGATGGTAAAATAGTTCATGAATGGGAGCTACAAAAAGGTGGAAACAACCTCTCAACGCTACTTCCAAATGGCAACCTTCTTATAACGGAACTTACCGACGAGGGTCCGGCACTTCCGGCCGGTAAGTGTGGTTGGCTTAGAGAATATAGCTGGGATGGTAATATTGTTTGGGAACACCACGATGAAAATCAACACCACGATGCGAGACGTCTACCCAATGGAAATACAGTTTATCTAGCCTGGAATAAACTTGATGATAAAATAGCAAAAAAAATCAAAGGTGGCCGGGTAGGTACTGAATATCATCTAGATGGTGAAAGTATATTTGAAGATGTTTTAAGAGAAATAGATAGTGATGGAAAAATTATTTGGGAGTGGCATTCGTCTGCCCTCGATATGGACAGATATACGATTTGTCCTCTATGTAAGCGCCACGAATGGGCACACGCCAATACCTGCGCCCCTCTGCCAAACGGCGATATAATGGTTAGTTACAGGGTACTAAACCTGCTAATAATTGTTGACCGCAGGACAAGTAAAGTAAAATGGGAATACCACGATCAGGATTTGGGTCATCAACATGATTCCCATATTTTAGATAATGGTAATGTTTTAGTCTTTTCTAATGGGTGGCATGGAAAGGATATTAATTTTTCTCGAATCGTAGAGTTTGATCCTAAAACTAAGGAGATAATTTGGGAATATAGAGGTAAACCTGCTCTTAGCTTTTTTAGCCCTCATATCAGTGGAATGCAGAGGCTAGATAGCGGTAACACATTGATTTGTGAAGGCAGCAAAGGTTGCATTTTTGAAGTAACCCCCAGTGGAGATATCGTTTGGGAATATGTGTCGAATTTTTGGACCGAAAATCCACTTCACGGTAACGTCAATTGGATATTCCGGGCTCAAAGATATGCTGCCGATAGTCCTCAAATTCAGAACAGGGCGTAGGTGATCCCAGTTTATTTAGCAGCTTCCCATTTTTCAATTTATTCCTCAGTCATAAGCCGTCTCATTAAACGATCCGATGCTATAACACCCTTATCATGTGGAAAGGGAATGGGTTTAGCATCCGGGACGGTATCCCACATATTTTGCTGCTGCTCAATAATTGCTTTATCCTCTGAAAAAGCAAATGTATTGGCCTCATGAAGAAACGTTTCCATTTCTTCATCGTCTAAAGCAAAACATCTGACTAAACTCCAAAAGTAATTTGTTGTTTTAGAAGTTTCCGGCGTTAAGGCGTTCAATATTCGAATATCAGCTATTTTGTTCTCCGATGAAGCTTCAGCCGATTTAACCGTGGTATTAATCGAAATATAGCAAGGTGGGGTAAATATAACATGCTGACGATGATCAACGGGTTCAGTAAAACCCCCGGCGCGGGTAAAAAGTGGCGAAGATTTAATACCAGACATCTCGCGTCTTGCTACTACAGTATCGCCCACCTCCTCAATTTCTAATGGAAATTCTGTCACATCATTAGTGGCCAGTGTTGTCTTGTGGACAAATTTGGCATGTGTCAAATCAAGCAAGTTTTCATAAACCAGGTTATAAGCACACTTAAGATTTAAAGTTTCACCTTTTCCCGCCCACTCGGGATCATCCAAATAGTGAAAATCGGGAATTTTAGCTTCATCAGCTTTTTCTTCGTTACCCATCCAGACCCATATCCATCCCCATTTTTCAACAACAGGATAGCTTTTAACTCCGGCTTTTTTTGGCGCTCGGTCTACACCCGGTATAGCTATGCAATTACCATTTGGAGCATAAGTGAACCCGTGATAACCACAGACAATATTATCTCCTTCAAGACAACCTGCAGATAAAGGGGCAAAACGATGAATACAGCGATCATCCAATACAACTGGCTTACCGGATTCAGTCCGATAGAAGACTAGGGGTTCATCCAACAAAAAGCGTTGAAAAGGTTTCCTGGTTAATTCATGCGACCATGCACCCACATACCACGAATTTCTCAAATACATTTTTTATCCTTATATAAATCCGGCTTCGGAACAGAGCGTATTGGAACTTTTATTAAAAATTAAATTGCATTAAAGTCTTCACATTGAAAACAAGAACGGCCATAAAGTCAAATGTTAGGAAATAATAAATCGCAACCGAAAACCATTCGCGCATTAGAGCGTGGGCTCGATATAATGCAAATTTTACAGCAAAAGGGTTCGGCAACACTGAATGAAATATACCAAATATCAGGTTTGCCGCGTCCTACTATCTTGCGAATATTGAGAACGCTAAAGGGTGCAGGCTGGGTGCGCCGAGGGTTAGATGATGGCCTCTACCGTAATAGCTTTAAAATTGAGGGCATGGTCGATGGCCTTGACGATACCGATAGACTAGCGGAAATATCGGCTCCATACTTAGATGGGCTTTGCCAGAAAGCATCTTGGCCTTCAGATCTAGCCATACTTAACTCAGGCGGCTTGTATATGGAACTAAAGGAGACGAGCCGCTCACTTACTCCCTTTTTTCTTAACCGAGACAGTATCGGGCATAAGATCAACTTACCCCTCTCTGCAGTAGGACGCGCCTATCTTGCATTCTGTGCTACGAATGAATGCACGACAATTTTGTCTCGGCTAAGAAAATCACGAAATATTGCTAATAAACTTATTCATGATGAAAAAAAATTCTCTGCCGATTTGGAAGAAATTCGCCGGGTCGGCTATGCTACCCGCGAGCCCTCCTTTGGGGGAGGTCAGAAACCCCTTAGATCTGAATTTGATGACGGTTTGGAGGCCGTCGCTGTTCCAATTCGGTTAAACGAGAAAATATTAGGCTGTATTTCGTTGGTCTGGGTCAGAAATGCCATCTCAATTCAAAGCATCGTCAGCGAATATTTACTAGATCTCCAAAACACTGCTATGGATATAAGCAACCAATTTAAGAAATAGCTGGGTTCTTTAACCAAATCCTGGGGAAAATACTATCTCCTAGTTACAATATTCCCTGGATATTAACATTCAAAACTTCTTTTTTCTATCTTCGCTGCAGAATCATAAAACAAAAATACATAACAAGTCTTATACAAATTCTAATTTAACGCTAATTTTGATTGTTGAAGGCAGTTGTGAACACTATCATTACATTATATTTAATTCAAAGGAGGAAACTCTTATCCAACGTTACGCTCTTGTTTGCCCAACCAGAGGCAGGCCGAACCGGATAAAACAATTTATTGAAAGCGCTTTAATCACAGCCGCACATCCAAAGCGCATTGAAATATTATTGTACATTGATGACGATGATCCAGAGTTTAAATATTATGAGGCTAGTATAACTAATCTCGAAAAAAAATTCAGTTGCAGCTTGATTTCAATAACACTCGGTCCTTCTGTTGGAGTTCCGAGAGCAGCTAATATTCTATTTCAAAAATCAACTGCGGATGTCTTCCTGGTATCAAATGACGATCAAGTGTTTATCGATTACGGTTGGGATGCACGACTTGATAAGGAAATTATTAAATTTCCTGATAACATATTCTGCATATGGTTTAACGATAAATGGGAATCAAAAAATTTTTGCACCTTCCCCATAATAAGCCGTAAATGGATAGAGACCTTAGGTTATTTGCAATTCCCTTTTTTTGAACACTTCTTTACCGATGCTTGGATATGGATGCTCGCTAAAGCTATTGGACGCGATCACTATATTGATGACATCATCATCGAACACCGTCATTGGAAAACTGGAAAATCAGAGAAAGATGCAACTTATGAGAAACATCTAACGACAGAAAGCAAGTCAAGGTATACTCGAGATAGGTCTGTGATTGATAAATTTGAACGTTATTTCCATGCGGATGTTGGGGCCTTAAAGGAGGTTATGGATTAAGTATTTAAAATGAAAAAAATATAATTACTGTTACAATATCACTTGGTTAGAAGAGCAAACAATCTCATAAATCAAGTGTCTGATCTGGAAGCCAAATTGTTGGTTGCCATTTCAATCGCCAATTCAATTTTGGGCAACGAAACAGAGTAATCATGGCGTTCCGTCTCACCATCGCCAATTACAAACATATAATTTTGCCCGCACAAATTCGAGGAATAGTAATAACATCGGTTGATAAAAGTATCAGGTTGAATCTCAATCAATGTTGCAGACATCGGAGCAAAAATATGGTTGGTCATTCCGGATCCACTGGGGCCACAAATAATCTCAGCCTCATTAAATAGTCTGATTTGATCTACAAACGACAACGTGCCCGGCATAACGACTTCAAAATTATAGGATTGGAGAAAATCAACAACTATTTTCTCATTTGAAATATTACGGGTTCCTACATCTCCTCTTGAGACATACAAACGCCGCTCACCTACTTCTTTTTGCTTAATACCATACGCTGTAAAAAATTTCTCTCTTAGCCAATCCATTTGCCGCCGAGAGTGGCCTCCTGGAGCCAAAAAGGTTGGAACAAAAAGACGTTCAAACAACCAGTTTGATCCATCATAAGGAAGCAACCGATCTTCACTCACACCCAAAGCATCCAATGAAGCCAGTTGAAAATCTGACAAATCTCCTGGCACTACAACTGGATAATTTTTTAATTCGGGAAAATGATCTAAAACCCATAATCTAGAAATATCCTCGATAAGCCAATGATGATAAATCCAAGACCATGGTCCCAGCATAAGGATAGCAGGGCTTTCAATTGTCTGCGTTGACCCGCTTTTGAGGAGACCGGCCGATAATATTGTTTGCACTTCACGAAGAGGGATTTTTACCATCTCCTGATTATGGTAACTCTCCGCAATTAAACGATGGTGGCCGTCAAACAGCAATCCGTGCGGTGTAGCCAGAGACACATCTGTTAGAGCCGCTATACCTACTGGACCAGCTTTATGCACCAAATCGTATAAATGTGGTATTGGGGAATTCAAAAATAAAGGGGCATCAGGATTAGATGATAAATTTAATGGTGGATTACAATCAAACCGAACCTCAGGCAACAATTCAGTCCACATGTTTAGACCGTCTTTTGGCAATAGGCTATGATAGTCTTCCGAGGTTTCACAAAATAGACTAAATGAGATAATATCCAAGAGACTGCCTAATTCCATATGAGATAGCATATTTGGCGATTTTACCAAGAATGCTATACTATTTTTATTTAATAACCTTCAATAGATAGCTGATCTAAAGCATGAATTCCACTACTGAAAAATTCTTAAAAACTGCCATTGAACAGCAGTTATCTGGTAACACAGATGTGGCATCTGAGTTATATAATAAAGTTCTGTTAGCAAGTCCTGATAATGTAACTGCTTTGGTTAACCAAAGCGCTATTTTTATGGATCTTCAAAATTTTATAGATGCCGCATACTTGCTCGAGCGGGCATTAAAGATTTCACCAGAAGACATAGAAGCGATCAATAATTATGGAAACTCCCTAGTAGAATTAGGTCAATCAAATAAAGCGATCGAACAATTTCAATTTGCCCATAAACTTGCGCCAGATAATAGCACCATCTCTAGTAATTTAGGACGCGCTTTGCTCCGAAGGGGCGACTACAAAACGGCAATTAAAATATTCGAATCCGCTATCCAATATAATACAAATAACGCAGGGCTTAGGTTTATTAATGCGCTGGCATTACCCACAATTCCGGAAAATTTAAGCCAATTAAAAGAAGCAAGAAAGCGGCAATCCTCGCTGATTCGTGCTCTTCTTAAAAATAATGTTCAACTGACCGATCCACTCACCGAGGTTGGCATGACAAATTTCATAGCAGCATATCAAGGACACGACGATCGTGAAATTCAAGAACAACTCGCCACCTGTTATCGTACTGCTTGTCCCGAACTAAATTATATAGCCCCCCATATTGGTCAACAACGTAAACATGAAAAAATTAGGGTAGGTTTTGTTTCAGCACACCTCGGGAGCCACACAATCGGTAAGCTCAACCATACTCTAATAACAGGCTTGAATAAAAATAAATTTGAATTATTTCTATTTTGTCTCGGAATGAACAAACGCAGAAAAGATCAAATTACTGACAAATTTGCGCGCAATGTTGATAAAATATTTTTCCCGGATCCAACGCTCGCTCATATGCGTTCTACCATAGCCGAAGCAGCGCTCGATATCATATATTATCCCGATATAGGAATGGAACCACTCTCTTATTTTCTAGGGTTTTCCCGCTTAGCCAACGTACAATGCGTTACCTGGGGGCACCCTATAAGTACGGGAATTTCGACAATCGATTATTTTATTTCAAGTGAGACAACCGAAACCAAAACAAGTGATACCCATTATACAGAAAAACTATTGTGTCTAAAATGCTTCTCAACAGATTACGCAAAGCCTAATTTACCTATTTTAAAAAAATCGCGAGAAGACTTTAAACTTAAAGTTGGAACTAATCTCTATGTATGCCCTCAAAGTCTATTCAAATTTCACCCAGATTTCGATAAGATTTTAGGCGGAATTCTCCGAGCCGACCCCAATGGTGAGATTATTTTACTAGAAGGCCAACACCAAGAATGGGCCATCAAATTAAAAGCTCGATTCGAAAAAAAAATACCAGATGTAATCGCTCGTATTAATTTTCTACCTCGATTAAGCGGTTCGGATTTTCTTCAATGTATTGCACTTGCGGACGTCATACTCGATACACCACATTTTTGTGGTGGCAACACAAGTTATGAAGCATTTTCACTTGGGAAAATTGTAGTGACTTTACCAAGTAAGTTTCTTCGTGGACGGCTTACCCTGGGTCTATATCGTCAAATGGGCATAGATACACTGATTGCAAAAACACCCGAAGAATATATTAAAATAGCCGTTAAATATGGGGACAATAAAGACGCCCGAGCTTTAGTTGAAGAACGTATCCATAACGCCCAAAAAACTATATTTGATACCAAGTCTGCAATCAAAGCTCATGAGAAATTTTTTTGTGAAGTAATTGAATCTGTCAGCCATTTAGCGCCCTAATAAAATCCTGAAAATCTATAAAGGAATATAATTGTTTGAAAGATCCTGAGCACGCCCCAAAAATTAGTATAGCTTTAGCCTATTTGATGGCTACCGGAACAGTCCTGGGATGGGCAATCGGTATAGTCATTGGTCGCGGAATTCACGACTCCACACCGCCAATCGGCCTATCTTTTTGGCGATGGTTTATCCCAGCTATATGTCTTACTCCTTGGGTAATCCCAAAACTAAAACACGAAGGCAGAATTTTGCTTAATGCTTGGAAACCTATTTGTGCAATGGGGATTTTTATGGTCGGATCCAGCACTCTTTCATTGCTTTCTGTGAATTACACTACAGCTACAAACGCATCACTCGTTAATGCTGGACAGCCATTAACTACGGCAGTTATTGCCTGGATCATCTACAGAGATCAACTAACTTTGATTCAGACCTTAGGGATTATAGCTGGCGCGATAGGAATTATTACGATGATATCACGTGCAGATCTTCTGGTTCTTCAATCACTTGAGTTCAACGGAGGTGATTTGATAATGTTATTTGCCATCATTGGATTTGGATCCTATGCCAATACACTTAGAACTATACCTCGCAATCTCAGTCTTACCGTATTGATATTTGCTGTTTGCGTCGCTGGCTGTATTGAATTACTACCTTTTTATATCTATGAGAGTTTTACCTACATGACGATGCCAACAAATTGGATAACCGTCATGTGGGTTACTATATTAGCACTTATAACAACGCTAATTCCAACCTATTTGTGGAATACAGCCGTTTCGGTTGTCGGCGTTAATCGCTCAGCAATATTTGTTAATTTAATTCCAGTTTTTGGTGCGGCGCTTGCCATAACATTTTTAAATGAACAAATCTTTCTTTATCATATTTTAGGCGCGAGTTTGATTTGTATTGGGATTTTTCTGGTAATAAGGGGTCACGAGTCAAAATCTTCTTGAGCCAGCGCTAACGCTATCTGATCAATGACTTCGTCCCAACAACCAGCGTTCTTTTGACGAAACACACGCATACTTCCATACCACGGGCTATAATCCTTATTTAATAACCACCTCCAGTCGGGGGTAGCAGGTAATAACAACCAAACAGGTGCACCTAAAGCTCCTGCTAAATGCGCTATTGCAGTATCGGTAGTAATCACGAGATCAAGATTTTCCATAATTGCCGCGGTATCTATAAAAGCCGCAGACATATCAACATCTTCTCCTAAGACGTTAATATTGTCAGAAAAATCAGTAAGCTGCTCACACCCAAATCCTTGTTGTAAGGAAATAAATTTATAATTCTCAGCTAAAAATAACGGGCGCAGATAAGATAACGGAATTGAACGCTGATAATCGGCTTCGTACGTTGGATTACCTTGCCATGAAATACCTATCCTGGGCTTATCTCGATGCCCTAAAATTTTATCCCACCGAGTGATAAGACTACCATCAGCGAATAAATAAGGACCAGGATTGAGTATTGTTTCTACTCCCAATAAATACGGCAAACTCATCAGTGGCACATTAAAATCTGCATCAGGAGTAAAATCACCGCTACTTAAAATAGTTATGGGATCATCAAAACTATTCAATAGTAATTTTAGACGATCGGGGCATGACAAAGTTATTTGTTTTGCCTTAACAGCAACTAACGATACAAATCGCAAAAACTGTATCGTGTCTCCAAGGCCTTGTTCGCACCAAATTAGAAGGTGTTTACCCGCTAAATCCTGCCCCTGCCAAATAACACCTGGCATAGTACTCTGCTTGGTAGCTGTCTCCAGTGAATTCAAACGGATCTCAAATTCCCGCCAACCCTCTTTAAAATACCCTCCTAACAAAAGTGCTTGAGCAAAGTTTGATTTAACATCTTCATCACAAGGGTCTGCTATTACAGCTAGTTTGTAGGTAGCTATTGCATTTTCTATCTGCCCAGAATGTAAAAAGGTTAATGCCTTATTCCCTAATAATTTAGTGTTTCTGGGGGAAAAAAAGATGGCTGCTTCTATATCACCGACGGCTTCATTAAACCTTCCGAGATCACGATAAATATTTGCTCGTCCACCTAAGAACTGGGCTTTTTTTTCAATGTCTCTGCCGGAATTAGCAACCAAGTTATTCATAATATCAAGTGCCTTCTCATATTCTTTTAACTTTTGCATACAAAGCGCTAAGTGATAGTTTGCTGCCTGATTATTTTCTTCCAGGTCTAATGCCTTTTGAAAATATTCAGCTGCAACCTGATAATTCATCTCCATCCAATACACGTTACCTAAATTATAATGTGCATCAGCATAATTTGGCTCAACAGTTAATGCCGTCTGAAATGCAATTTTTGCTGCAGATAAATTGTCAAGCTCAGTCTCAACAATGCCAATATTGTTCTGCGCAGCTACATTTTTTGGATCCACGTTAATAATTTCTTGTAAATAATTACGAGCATCCCTGAGACGGCCCATTTTTCTTAAAGCAACACCTATATTGATCCGTGCTCCGAAACTATCAGGATCTTGTTCTAAAACTTTCTCAAAAGCACTAACCGCATCGGCAAACTGATTTCTAAGAAGCTCCATCTCGCCAAGGTTATACCAACTATCAATCTGCGTTGGCGCAGCCTTGACAGTTTGACGAAAAGCTAAGGCAGCCGCCTCAAACTCTCCTTTGTCTTTCAAAGCTAGCCCATAGTTGTGTAAAATCCCTACCTGCGGCCCACCGAGGGCTAGAGCTTGCTTCAAGATATCTATGGCTTGACTATTAAGACCTATCTTATGGAGAATTATGCCGAGTAAATGAAGTGCTTCGTAATCATTGGGGTCAGCTTTAACCAGTTCACGGCAAATTTCAGCAGCCTGATTAAAATCACCAAGTTGGTAACTCTCAGTCGCGCATTCAATTAATAAGTCATTAGAAGCCATAACTTCCTAATCAACAGAATTCAGCATCTACGTGCGGAAAATCTGTATCTAAATTGGTAAAGATGATAATGTTTTTGTATCTGGACAGCATTACAATAATTCTTTGCGTTATAGACCCAAACAAGCGATATAACTTCAAACCACACCCACAAACGCCCACCGTGAGACGATTAAACCCTCTAATTTATTAAAATTTAATAACAAAATGCATAATTGAACAGAATATTCTTGACCACTAAGTTCTCCACAGGCAATTTCCGGGCCCAATGCGTATTTACAAACATTATATCAAACTACCAGAAAAATTTCGCAATAGCTCTATCGCTATTGGTAACTTTGATGGGATGCATCAAGGCCATTGTAAGGTTATCAGCCGAGCAGGTATTTTTGCTCATGAACGCGGAGTACCTTGGGGTGTTTTAACTTTTGAGCCTCACCCACGAGAAATATTCGACATAGATAAACCACTTTTTAGATTAACACCATTTGATATGAAAGCTCGTCAAATTGAAGCTATGGGAGTAGAGTTTTTAGTAGTAATCCATTTTGACACCGAATTTGCTAAAATTACAGCTGAAGAATTTGTCGACCAAGTTATTGTTCAAGGCTTTGAAGCCTCCTATGTCGTATCCGGTTTCAATTTTGCGTTCGGGCATAAACGTGCTGGCAATACTAGTTTTCTGCAAATAAAAGGTGAGCAATTTGGCTTTGGTACCACTGGAATTAAGCAGGTTTTGGATGACACAGGTGAAATAATATCATCGACCCGTATACGTAAATTTCTATTAGATGGTAATCCACGAGCCGCAGGTAACCTTTTAGGCAGAAATTATGAAATTGAGGGTATAGTATCGCAAGGGGACCAACGAGGGCGTAAAATCGGCTTTCCGACAGCTAATATAAAACTAGATGATCATATGCGTATAGCCAATGGTGTGTATGCCATTAAAGCCAGAATTGATCGTGGTCCGGATACGGTTTGGCATGACGGAGTTGCAAATTTGGGGTATAGACCGACCTTTAACGGAAGTCAATGTGTACTCGAAACGCATTTATTTGACTTTGATGAAGATATATATGATGCATATTTAAGAGTTGCATTAATTGATTTTATTCGCCCAGAGCAGAAATTTGATGGTGTCGAAGGCCTAACAGTTCAAATTAAAAAAGATATTTCCCAATCAAAATCTATTTTAATAGATAAGCAAGATTAAAGAGAATATTTCATGAGTATAGACTATAAAAATACTGTGTATCTTCCAAAGACTGATTTCCCAATGAAAGCTGGTTTAAACAAACGTGAGCCTGAATTACTGGAACGCTGGAAAAAACTTAATCTTTATAAAAGACTTAGAGAAAATGCTAAAGGCCGTGAAAAATTTATTCTCCACGATGGGCCCCCTTACGCAAATGGAAATTTACACATTGGTCATGCTCTAAATAAAATTTTAAAAGATGTTATTGTGCGCTCGCAGCAAATGCTGGGGAAAGACGCTAACTATGTGCCGGGTTGGGATTGCCACGGCCTTCCAATTGAATGGAAAATCGAAGAAAAATATCGTAAAAAAGGCAATAATAAAGATGATGTTCCAATCTCAGAATTCCGCCAAGAATGTCGGGAATTTGCTGAACACTGGATTGATGTTCAGCGCGAAGAATTCAAACGCCTCGGTATTGAGGGGGACTGGGATAACCCATACACGACAATGACGTACCCAGCTGAAGCTCAGATTGTACGCGAACTAGGAAAATTTTTAATGAATGGCAGCCTGTACCGAGGTGCCAAACCTGTTATGTGGTCAGTAGTTGAAAAGACTGCCTTAGCAGAAGCAGAAGTTGAATATCAAGATCATGAGTCAAATACAGTATACGTTCGATTTAAAACAACAAACTCATCAAAATCAAACAGCGCAAAAGAAGCCGATATAGTCATCTGGACCACCACACCGTGGACAATTCCTGGTAACCGCGCTATCGCCTATAGCGCAAAAAGTAAATATTGTAAGATTAGAATTACAAGTATCGATGAGAATACTTTAGCTAAAGTAGGCGATGAAATCGTTGTCGCTGAAGCATTGCTAAACCAAGTTATTACAGATGCAGGCATCTCTGGCCATCATGTTGTTGAAACGTTCATAGGTAGCAAACTCGCGGGTACAATTTGCGAACACCCATTTAAAGGTCAAGGCTATGAATTTGACATACCCTTACTGGCAGCCGATTTTGTCGAAATGGATACTGGTTCTGGTTTCGTACATATAGCTCCTGGCCATGGCTCAGACGACTGGGAACTCGGTATAGCTAATGATATAGCCGTACCTGATACTGTTGGAGGAGATGGTTTATACTATAAAGATGTTCCTATTTTTGCCGGCATTCATGTCTTTAAAGCTGACGAAGTAGTAATAAATAATCTACGGGATGCTGGGGCCTTACTAGCAAACGGTAAAATCACTCACTCCTACCCTCATTCCTGGCGCTCAAAGGCTCCTCTAATTTTTCGTAATACACCCCAATGGTTTATCTCAATGGATAATAATAATTTGAGAGATAAGGCTCTAAGTGCTATCGCTGATACGACATTCTATCCACCGACGGGACAAAAGCGCTTAAGGGGAATGATCGAAACCCGGCCCGACTGGTGTGTATCACGCCAGCGTGCCTGGGGGGTACCTATCACAGTATTTGTGAATAAGGAGAGTGGCGAGATACTGCGAGATCAGAAGGTATTAAATAGAATTATAGAAGCAGTTGAGGCAGAAGGTGCAGATGCCTGGTTTAGCTCTGATGCCTCAAGGTTCTTAAGTCCTAATCACAAACCGGAAGAATTTGAACAAGTAACTGATATCCTGGATGTGTGGTTTGATTCTGGATCCAGCCATTCGTTTGTTTTAGAACAACGCGAAGATTTAGCCTGGCCAGCGTCACTATATCTTGAAGGCTCAGACCAACATCGGGGATGGTTCCACTCTTCATTGCTGGAAAGTTGTGGCACACGAGGCCGAGCCCCTTATGAGAGCATCTTAACACACGGATTTGTCATGGCTGAAGATGGGCAGAAAATGTCCAAATCGTTAGGCAATATAACATCTCCGCAAGAAATCATTGAACAACACGGCGCTGATATACTTCGTCTTTGGGTTGTAGGATCAGATTATTCTGACGATCTCCGAATTGGCAAAGAAATTATCAAACATCACAGCGATATTTATCGGCGGCTCAGAAATACGTTGCGATTTTTACTTGGTAATTTAGATGGATTTAACGAGTCAGAGAAGCTGCCATACGATGCAATGCCTGAACTTGATCGCTGGGCATTACACCGAATTTTTGAATTAGATGAGATGATAAGAAAATCTTGCGATAGTTACGAATTCCACTCACTTTTTACTGAACTCCATAATTTCTGTGCCGTTGACTTATCTTCATTTTATCTCGATATTCGAAAAGACTCACTCTATTGCGATCGACCAGATTCTATACAAAGACGCGCCGCTCGAACTGTCCTTGATCAATTATTTAATTGCTTAACATCATGGTTCGCGCCATTTATATGTTTTACCGCCGAGGAGGCTTGGTTGACAAGATTCCCGAATGAGAGCGATAGCATTCATTTAAAACTATTCCCAAAGATTCCAATTATATGGAAAAATGAAAAACTAGCAGAAAAGTGGTCAAAAATCCGTGAAATCAGGCGCGTTGTTACAGGTGCACTTGAAATTGAACGTGCCGAGAAACGTATAGGTTCAAGCCTCCAGGCGGCGCCTACTGTTTATGTAACTAAAGAATACATTAATGCTATGACAGGATTAGACTTGGCAGAAATCACAATCACTTCCAGTGCAGAACTTCTTGAGGGCCAATCCCCTAGTAGTGTGTTTACCATTGAGGATGTTGAAGGTATTGGAGTTTTGCCTCAAATTGCAGAAGGAAAAAAATGCATCCGCTGTTTTAAGGTCTTGCCAGAAGTTGGTTCAATTGTAGGCCACACCGAAGTTTGTAATCGCTGTGCAGACGCTGCAGACAATTTTTTTTCGGTCGGCAATGCAACCTCTTAAATAACTTTATAGGAGCGGTGTTTTTGTTATTTATCTCACGTTTTGCCCGATTAGGATACCTTACCGCAATCATGGCAATTCTTGCTGATCAGTTTACTAAATGGTGGATACTTGAAAAAGTAATGCAACCGCCGCGTGTCATCACTTTTAATGAGTATTTTAACATAGTATTAACGTGGAACAATGGAATAAGTTTTGGGTTTTTTAACAACGAAAACAAAATTAATGCACTGGTAATTTCATTGATAGCAACCGCTATCATAATTTTTCTAATACGATTACTGTCTAAAATAGAGACAAAGGAACCAGCTATTGGACTAGGTCTTATTGTCGGCGGAGCTATCGGAAATGTAATTGATAGAAGTATCCACGGCGCTGTCATGGACTTCCTTGACGTTCATATCAACGTCTATCATTGGCCAGCATTTAATATCGCTGATAGCTGCATAACGGTTGGTGCGATAATATTAGTTATAGATTCTCTATTTTCTCGGAGGCAAAACTAGTCTAAAATCTCCAACACTGTACTTTATCAAAAATGTTGAGGATTATTATGCACTCAAAATTTAATTTCTTGTACGTCATTCTTACTATCTCCGCTTTACTTAGTGGTTGTGACAAAGCAAAACAAGTTATGGGTCAAACTAAAGAGGGACCAGATGAATTTGCTGTATTTCAACGTGCACCTTTAAGCCTTCCACCTGATTCTAGGTTAAGGCCGCCGAAGCCAGGTGCCAAACGCCCGCAAGCTGTCAACCCGAGAGATCGTGCAGTTAAAGCCCTAGGTATCAAAGAAGATACATCCAATCAGCCAACAAAAACTAAAAACAACCTATCCTCTCTAAGCCCCGGAGAGCTCTCTGTCCTTCAATTGACTGGGGCAACTAAAGCCGACCCATCGATTCGTATGAAGATTGAAAAAGAGACTGGCATCTTAGTTACAGCTAGCAAAACTTTTACCGATAAAATTGCCTTTTGGCAAAGCCCGCGTAAAGTTGGTATAATCGTGGATCCAGCTAAAGAAGCAAACCGTATCCGCAAAAACCAAGCGTTGGGAAAGCCACTCAACAAAGGAAATATCCCGGTAATTAAGCGTAAAAATAAAGCTATATTTGAAGACGTCTTCCGCTAATGCTTTAAATTACTCCACAACATTAGATTTCCCCAGGCCGGTTTATAAACCTGGCAATATTTCTTCTTTTAGGAATACTGAATTGTCACAAAGTTATTACAACCAAGATATAAGCGCGGGCGTTTTAGCGTTAGATATGGCTAAATATCAGACCTATTTGGACCTAGGCGATAAAGCACTTGTTTCATTAAAAGCTCTTTATGATTCGAATTCATTACCACTTCTCGAATTGCCAGAAAAAACATCGGATCTAGAGGCAATTGAGCCGATAGCAGAGCGTTTCTGCGAGAATTTTGATGATGTTATAATCTTGGGTACGGGAGGGTCAAGCTTAGGCGGGCAGACCCTTTGTGCATTAGCCGTGCCTTCAGCTTCCACAAGGCCCAACCTTCATTTTATGGATAATATTGATCCGCATAGCTTTGATCTTTTATTTCGAGGAATCACACCTGAACGAACCGGCTTCATCGTTATTTCAAAATCAGGTGGTACTGCTGAAACCCTAGCACAATTTTTATATTGCCTAGATGTCTTTAGGTCTCAAAAAATCTCAGAAAATTCTGCATTAAACATAGAAAATCATTTTCTCATTATTACCGAACCTGGAGATCGTCCACTTAGAAGACTTGCTGAAAAATGGAAAATTGAAATAATTGACTATGATCCCGGCATAGGCGGAAGATATTCAGCTCTGGCTATTCCTAGTCTTTTACCGTCTCTGATTGCTGGCGTAAACGCCTATGAAATAAGAAAAGGCGCAACTAAAGTTCTAAAACAAATGGCTTCTGCCAACACCGTTGATGAATGCCCTCCCGCATTGGGCGCAATACTAAATGTTGCCCTCGCTAAGGAAAATAATATCAATACAACTGTCCTAATGCCGTATTTAGATCGCCTTAATTGTTTTGGTTCATGGTTCCAACAGCTTTGGGCAGAAAGCCTCGGGAAGAATGGAAAGGGAACTACTCCTATACGAGCTCTTGGCGTAGTTGATCAACATAGTCAACTGCAACTCTATCTAGATGGTCCTAAAGATAAACTGATTACACTTCTTATCGCAAATCAAAATAATAAAGGAGGGCTAATCCCAAAAGATCTTACTGATGACCCTGAACTTAAGTTCATTGCAGATAAAAGAATGGGCGATTTAATGGCTGCTGAACAACGAGCTACAGCAGCCACCTTAATAAAAAATAATTGCCCAACAAGAATCATAAAAATAAATTCTCTCGATGAAAGAAGCCTTGGGTCCTTGTTAATGCATTTTATGTTAGAGACAATTATTGCCGCCGATCTACTGGGATTGAACGCATTTAACCAACCAGCCGTTGAAGAAGGCAAGGCAATGGCAAAGCAATATCTCATATCTGAGGGCAACTAATGACAATACGCCTTCTCCATACGACCACCATTAATCAAATTGCTGCCGGCGAAGTGGTTGAAAGGCCTGCCTCTGCTATTAAAGAATTAGTGGAAAACAGTATAGATGCGAATGCAAAACGTATAGACGTAAAAATCAGGGATGGCGGAAGAACATTTATATCTGTCAGTGATGATGGGCAAGGCATGAGCCCAGACGACTTATCTCTAGCAATTGAACGCCATGCGACGTCTAAATTACCCAACGATAATTTAGAAAATATAAAAACCCTAGGTTTTAGAGGCGAGGCTTTACCGTCTATCGGCTCTGTCAGCAGAATGACAATTACCAGCCGATTACAGGATGCACATACTGCTTGGATGATCTCAATTGAGGGGGGCAAAAAAGTAGCACCCGCGCCTGCGGCGCTAACCAAGGGCACCACGATTGAGGTAAGGGATCTTTTTTATGCTACACCAGCACGACTTAAGTTCTTAAAAACACCCAAGACAGAAAACTCTCACGCCCTTGATGCCATCAAACGTCTCGCAATGGCTCACCCTGAAATAGCTTTTACTGTCACTGATGATAAGCGAACAATGCTAAAACTTTATCAATCGCAGAACGATCTCCTAAATTCGCGACTTGACCGTCTTGACGCAATTATGAGTAATGACTTTGCCTCGAATGCTTTGGCAATTGATGCCAAGCGAGAAGATTTATTTCTTACAGGACATATTGGCCTACCAACTCTCAACCGTGGGAATGCTTCGTTGCAATTCCTGTTCGTTAATGGCCGACCGGTCAAAGATAAATTACTTTTTGGAGCCGTCAGGGGGGCTTATCGTGATTTTTTAGCTCACAATCGGCATCCACTATTAGCACTATTTTTAGAGATTCCATCAGAAAGCCTAGATATCAATGTTCATCCAGCAAAGACTGAAGTTCGCTTTAGAGATCCAGGATTGGTGCGAGGCCTGATCGTTAGTGCGTTGAAAAACGCATTGGCGGGAGCTGGGCACCGAGCTTCAACCACTATTAGCAATCAAGCGTTAGGAGCGATGCAACCGGAAAAAGGCACCTTTTATCACGGCGGATATCAGAAAAAGGCATCATACCCCGTCAAACAAGAATATTTTAAACAACAAGAACTTTCAAAAAAAATCCAGACACCAATTGACCAGCTTACCGATTTAGAGCTTGCTCGTTCGGTAAAATATGTTTCTGAAGATGAAAAGGAAGAAATTTCAGAAGATTGGCCATTGGGCGTCGCCCGAGCACAATTACATGAAACTTATATTGTAGCCCAGACCGTGAACGGAATTGTAATTGTTGACCAACATGCAGCTCATGAACGCCTTGTATATGAGAATATGAAAAAAGCCATAAATGAAGGGGGTATCAAACGTCAAGTATTACTAATCCCTGAAATTGTTGAGCTGGATCAAAGTGCTGCAGATAGATTAACTGAACGATCGGGACAACTGAATGAACTTGGTTTAGTTATTGAGCCCTTCGGTCCTGGTGCTATAATAGTCCGAGAAACACCTGCCATGCTTGGTGAGCTTAATATCCGCGGCATAATTAATGATCTTGCAGATGATTTAGCCGAGAGCGACGAAGCCATAGACCTGAAAGATCGATTAGCAAATGTTTCAGCTACAATGGCTTGTCATGGCAGCATTCGAGCAGGCCGCCGGTTAAATGGTAGAGAGATGAATGCCCTGTTACGTCAAATGGAAGTGACACCTCATTCCGGCCAATGCAACCACGGGCGCCCTACATACGTCGAACTAGAACTAAAAGATATTGAAAAGTTATTCGGCCGCCGGTAAAGGATTATCTTTTAAATTTAATGGTATAAATCATGGTTCGACCATACCTTCTCTCATCAACTCGTTCAAATTCTGCACTACAATTAAAGGTTTCTTTAGCAGACATCTCAATAACACACAGAGCATCTCTTGCTAACCACTCATTATCGATCAAGGATTTAAGAGCGGTGGTAATCAAATTTTTCCCGTAAGGTGGGTCAAGGAAAACAATATTAGCATTCAAATGGCTATTTGGGATGGAGCCTATACGAGTGGCATCACGCTTCAGCACGAAGGTATTCTTTTCTTCATTAAAAATCTGCACATTTTTCTGTATAAGTTTGATGGCTTCAGGTTGGTTGTCCACCAAGATCGCGGAGTGTGCTCCCCGAGATAAGGCCTCTATACCAAGAGCACCTGTACCGGCAAATAAATCAGCAACAACTTTATCATAAAATCCGTGCTCCAGATACGAATTCAATATATCAAAAACCGATTCACGAATCCGGTCAGAAGTTGGACGGATCGTAGATCCTTTTGGTACCAATAATTTACGGCCACTATTTTTTCCGCCGATAATTCGCACTTTGACTACTTTCTATCTTATAGGCACCCTTATTTGATTTCCGATAGAATTCGCTCGGTTTTGGGTCATTTATTGGTTCAATTTTGGATAATTTATCATGTCTGTAGGATTTTCTAGAATTTGACTTTTTATCCCTTGTGTCTGATGAACGATATGATTTTTTCTGGACCTTTTCTGCGAATCCAGAACGATCTTGAACGCCAAGTTGTTCTTTTAAAACCTTACCGCGCACCTCATCAACCTCACCTTTTTTTAATGCGCCCAATTGGAAAGGACCATAAGCCGTGCGAATTAATCGACTAACATGCCAACCAAAATACTCCATTACACGACGAATTTCTCGATTTTTTCCCTCCACAAGTGAAACGGTTAACCAAGCGTTTGCACCTTGTTGTCGATCAAGTTCAGCCTGAATGGATTTATAATGGACACCATCAATCGTAACGCCATTTATCAAGTCATTGAGTGTTTTCTTGTCAGGTCGGCCATGAACACGGACCCGGTATCTGCGAAGCCAACTATTGACGGGGAGTTCTAATTCACGCGCAAGTTCCCCATCATTAGTTAACAGCAAGAGGCCTTCAGAGGTTAGATCCAAGCGTCCAATCGATATAACTCGCGGCAAATCATTAGGCAAACTATCAAATAAATTGGGGCGGCCCTCGGGATCTTTGTGAGTCGTCAGAAGCCCCACCGGCTTGTGATATCGCCATACTTTTAATTTTTCTGGCCCAGGCAATAATTCACCGTCGACAACTATCTTGTTATTATGGGTTACTGTAATGGCAGGGCTATCCAAAACCTTGCCATCAAGCATTACACGTCCTTCGGAAATCCAACGTTCAGCCTCACGCCGAGAACAAAGTCCCGCCCGGGCGATCACTTTAGCAATACGCTCAGCTTTAACAGATTTTTCAGAGTTTGTTTCAGCGCGCAGCATTAATAAACGCTATAAAAATACGGATATCACCAGCATCAATCTCAAATTCCGGATGCCATTGAATACCGAGACAAAATTTTCGGTTCCGGGCCTCAATACCTTCAATCACGCCATCGGCTGTTCGAGCATTAATAATCGCTCGGTCGGATACAGTTTTAACTGCTTGATGATGTGCAGTATTAACATTCATTTTTTTAGTATTAACGATATCACGCAATAAAGTTCCCTTTTCAATTGAAACAATATGACCAGGCTCATTTCTTGGATTTTTTTGTTCATGAAGAAAAGCACCTTCAATTTCATCCGGTATATGTTGAATAAGCGTGCCACCCAAGACCACGTTCAAAAGCTGCTGACCTCCACAAATACCTAGGATGGGCATATCACGTTCCAATGCATCTTTCGTAATGCTCATTTCGAACTCGGTGCGTTTTGGCTTAAGCTTTACTGTTTCGTGGTTCGTATAGTCCCCATACATTGACGGATCAACATCAAAATTGCCACCAGTAATTATTAGCCCATCAATTAAATCAAGATAAACGTCAATGAGACTTAGCTCATGTGGCAGTACTACTGGAATACCACCCGCTTTGACAACCACACTGGCATAATTCTTACGGAGGGCGTACCATGGATAATTAGAATAGCCTTCCTCAGAAGCATCCTCTGAATCAAGAGTAATGCCAATTAAGGGAACTTGTGCCTTCTTATATCTATCAGCCATTCTGTATTTTAAGTTGGCTTGGGTGTTCACGCAATCTTTCCATAAATTTGTTTTAAATTTTGTATTGAAATAACAATAACTCTTCTACAATCTGTCAATCATGCAGAATATAAAATCTCCATTTTTTAATCTAGCGATTGAAGAAGCCCGCCTTGCAAGCAATCGCGGCGAAGTTCCTGTTGGTGCGGTAATAGTTGAAGCTCCAACTGGCAGAGTGCTAGCGAAAGCAGGGAACCTCATTGAAAAAAACAAGGATCCAACTGCCCACGCAGAAATATTGGTGATCCAGGCGGCAGCCTGCATAGTTGGCTCACCCCGACTCGAAAATTGTGACCTCTATGTGACCTTAGAACCGTGCCCAATGTGTGCCGCAGCAATTTCGTTAGCACGGCTTAGGCGTCTTTATTTTGGCGCATTTGATCCGAAAAGCGGCGGAGTAGATCATGGCCCAAAGATTTATACACATCCAACTTGCCATCACATACCGGAGGTCTATGGTGGCATTGAAGAAACCCTCTGCAGTCTTCTATTAAAAGAATTCTTCCTCAAAAGACGCTAATGTAACACCGTTTCAACAATCAAATTTACTCAAACCAGTTAACCGCCAAACCTCGGCTCCTGTACACCCTTGATACCAAGCCCACTGATCTTAAAAACAGACCCTGCACCAAATTGTGGTTTAATTTCCTTAATAAATGTATCGTGATGCTCAGAACCAGGATGATCAATTCTAGCCATTGAAGTTACGTAAATTTCATCCAACCCATCACCACCAAACATGACAGACGTAACATTTTTCACGGGCATACCAATGCGACGCTCTTCGATACCATCAGGAGTACGTCGTACTACATCACCCGTAACCAGTTCTGCGGTCCAGATACAGCCTTCAGCGTCTACAGTTGAGCCATCACATACACCTGCAAGGTCCTTGGTGGATACAAACTCGCGACGATTAGAAATTATTCCGGTTTCGATATCATAATCATACGCCCACATGACATCCTTAAAGGTACAGGTAACATAAAATACTTTATCATCTGGAGACCAACTAGGACCATTTGTACAAATAATTCCACTACCTATTTTAGTCACAGCTAAATCCGGATCAAGTCTCCATAAACCACAAATATCTAATTCTTCTTGATCGTCCATACTACCGGCTATAAACCGGCCTCGTCGGTCAACTTTGCCGTCATTTAAGCGTGTCCGATGTAGGTCTTCTTCAACCAATTGAATGAGGTCAAGATTACCATTATCAAAATCATAAAAATAAAACCCGTCATCAACCGCCAAAATCAGTCCACCATCTTTGCGCAACGCCAGTGCCCCAATATCATGGTCCGGGATTAAACGGGATTCGCAGCTGCCCGTACGAGGATTGAGCCTAAAAATATTATTCTTTCCCTTTCGCCTTCCTGTACCATCAACCCAGTAAAACATCCCACTATCAACATCCCAAATCGGGCTTTCACCAAGATAATTTTCACACTCAACAACACATTCTATTTTATAAGTCACATCAAATACCTTGTCCAAGGGCTGAGTAATCCCTACATAAGGGAAAATTAAAACACCAAGATTCTAATAATTAATTTTTACATTAAGATGATGAAATTACATAAAAGACTGGTATATTTAGTAATATTTAGGGTAATCCGCTCAAGTATCTAGCAGCCCTAAATGTTTATTAACTAGAATAATTTAAACTATTTTCTCCCCAACCAGTACCTTCTTTATTAAAACTTGAGTTTCCTCAAGACCATACAACGCAATAAATGAGCCCATTCTTGGACCAGTCGACTGACCAAGTAAAATTTCATAGAGACATTTAAACCATGTTTTAAGGTCATCAAATTCATGACGTTTTCCGACCTCATAAACCTCGGTTTGAATTTCAGACCCTTCTGATCCTTTTGGAATTGCACTTAACGTTTTTAAAAGATCTTCCAACGCTGCACATTCCATATCATTCGGTATACGATATTCTTTGTTCGGTTTAATAAAGTCTTGAAAATAATTTACTGCATATTCAGTTAGTTTATCTAACATTGGAGCATTCTCAGGGGTTGCTTCCGGCACGTAACGAGAGATAAAGTGCCACAATACCGCTTTGTCTTCGGTATTAACCACAGAAGCAAGATTAAGCAATATATTATAAGATATATAAGCCTCTTCGGCAGGTGGAGTGCCGCCATGAATATGAAAGGCGGGGTTGCTTAACTGAGTTTTAGTATCCTGATCTCTAAAATTTGAAATATTCTGGAGATATTCATCAACATTTTTAGGTATAACATCAAAGAAAAGGCGCTTCGCTTGTGTTGGCTTTTGATACATAAACTGACTTAAAGACGTTTGTGGTGCATACCTCAACCATTCTTCCATAGAAATACCATTACCAATGGATTTTGAAATTTTATGGCCTTCATTATCCAAGAACAACTCATAGGTAAAGCTTTGCGGTGGTGTAGCGCCAAGTAGGCGTGTAATCGCTGATGACAACTTGACCGATTCGATCAAATCCTTACCAGACATCTCATAATCAACACCCAACGCGACCCAACGCATGGCCCAATCAACTTTCCATTGCATCTTACAAGCACCGCCGGTGACAGCAGTAGTGACTTCTTCGTCATATTCATCCTTATAAGTAATTGTCCCCGCCTCAACGTCATGGGCAATTACCGGCGCCTGCAATACAACACCGGTTCTAGAGCACACTGGTAAGAAAGGTGAATAGGTCGCTCGGCGTTCTTCACCAAGTGTTGGTAGAATTATATTGGTGACTTTTTCATAATTCGCCAAAATTAGCAGGAGGGTCTCATCAAACTCACCAGCCTTATAAGTATCAGTCGCTGATTTGAAATCATAGTCAAAACCAAATTCATCTAGAAACATCTGAAGGCGGGCATTATTATGCTCGCCAAAGCTATTATGAGTACCAAACGGATCTGGGACTTGGGTCAGTGGTTTACCGATATTCTGTTCGAGCATTTCTTTTTCGGGGACATTATCCGGCACTTTCCGGAAGCCGTCCATATCATCTGAAAAAGCAATTAGTTTAGTTGGAATATCACTCAGGATTTCAAAGGCACGGCGCACCATCGTCGTGCGCGCGACCTCGCCAAAAGTACCGATATGTGGCAAGCCGGAAGGACCATAACCGGTCTCAAACAAGACATAGCCTTTTTTTGGGCATTTGTTCTTGATTCGCTTTAAAATCGAGCGTGCTTCCTGAAAAGGCCAGGCTTTTGAATCTGCCGCAAATTCTTTTTGTTTATCAGTAATTGGCATTTCGGTCATCGTTCCTATGAGAGAGCGGAAACTAGGTTGGGAAAGCCTGCAGGTCAACGAAATTTATTGAAATTTAATAAACTTTGTTGGTGGCTTTGGTCACCGACCGTTAGTATGTACCCATGGATCAGGCACCCTCTTTCACTCCGCAAATAAGGCTACCAAACACACCCGTACTGATTGCCGATCATCGGGGCGCTGCTATGCTAACAACAGACGGTGAATTGGTCACGCTTGATAAAAGCCAGGCTATACGGCAAGCTAAGACCAGCCCACCAATTTTGTGCCATGCCAAAGCAACGGCACGCTATCTGCAAACTAACGATTTTCCAGCTTTTGATCTTTTGGAACTCTTTGCTTTTGTGCGCCCGGCTCAATTTGCAGTGCCGACACCCCGGGGTCTTGCCAGTGTATTTGGCCTACCACGGCCAGACACCCCCGAAGAGGCTGCCGAAACACTTTTAACAATTGCCCACTCTTTGTTGAGTGAATTATTGACAGCCGAGACCCGGGTTTACACTCTCGCGTGGGGGATGGCACAGGCTGGATGGTCCTGGGGGCCTTCTGTCCTAAATGTCTTAGAACATAACAAACCAAAACGTCAGCCTAATAGCGCCCTCGAAGGCTTCAAGGTTTGGAACCATCTCTTAGAATGGGAAGAAGGCGCACCGGAGCCCCCTCCCGGTCACCTGAACGTCAATGTCACCGAGGTGACCGAGCGCTTGATAAAACTGCTAGGGGATAACTCTGAAGAACGTCCGCAACAGACAGAATACGCCATCGGAACAGCCGCAGCTTTCGTAGCAGCAGAAAAAGTAGGCACGCCAAAAATCGTCATAGCGGAGGCTGGCACTGGTGCTGGCAAAACTCTAGGGTATATCGCACCAGCCAGTGTATGGGCTGAAAAAAACGAAGGTCCAGTCTGGATATCAACTTTCACACGAAACCTGCAGCGCCAGTTAGAGAGCGAACTCGATCGGTTGTACCCCGATCCGGTCGAGAAATCTATACGGGCAGTTGTCCGCAAAGGTCGCGAAAATTATCTTTGCCTGCTAAATCTGGAGGAATCCATCGGCCAAGGTTCAGCGAACCAAAAATCCGGCAGCCAAAATGCTGAACTTATCACCCTTGGCCTGGTTGCCCGGTGGGTACAAGAAAGCAAAGACGGTGATATGGTTGGGGGAGATTTTCCGGCTTGGCTATCCGATTTGATGGGTCGACGCCGCACAATTAATCTCACCGACACCCGTGGCGAATGTGTTTATGCGGCCTGTAGCCACTATAGAAAATGTTTTATTGAGAAATCATTACGACGAGCCAGGCGCGCCCGATTAGTAATTGCTAATCATGCCCTCGTTCTGATCCAATCCATCTTAGAGGTCGATGATTTATACCGACCAACCCGATATGTCTTTGATGAAGGACATCATCTCTTTGATGCAGCTGATAGTGCTTTTTCAGCTCACCTTACCGGCGTCGAAACCTCAGAGCTACGACGCTGGATTATTGGGGCGGAAGGACGGAGTAATTCGCGGGCCCGCGGCTTACAAAGCCGCATCAAAGACCTAATCTCCGATGATGACGATGCTATGGCAGCATTGTCACACACTATAGCAGCCACCCGTATCCTGCCAAACCAAGGCTGGCAAGAGCGCATTGCAAACGACAACCCCCACGGCCCAGCAGAGAAATTTTTAGCCCTCACGCGGCAGCAAGTATATGCTAGGGATAAAAATGCCAATGGCCTTTATGATATAGAAACTGCTGCTCACCCGCCCGTTGATTATTTGGTAATTGCTGCAAAAGAGCTTGCAAATTCTCTAGGCGAAATATTACGACCTATTAAAAATCTGGTGCAAATTTTAAAAAATAAATTAAACGACGAAACAGATGATCTTGATACATCAACCCACCATCGCATCGAGGCAATTTCAAAAAGTCTTGATCGGCGCTGCATTGGTCAAGTGACGGGATGGCAAAATATGCTGGAGAACCTCGCTAATGAGACGCCTAAAGAATTCGTCGATTTTATGTCGGTTGAGCGCCATCAAGGCCGCGAGTATGACGTTGGCTTACACCGCCATTTTATTGACCCGGCAAAGCCATTTGCCGAAAACATCTTAAACCGCTCCCACGGTGCTTTGATCACATCGGCGACCCTACGTGATAACACGAGTTGGGATTTTGCAACCGCTCGTACCGGTCTTAATTATATACCGGAGCCACCCTCACAAACTACGGTGCCATCGCCTTTCGACTACACCAAACAAACACGGGTTTTTGTCGTGAGCGATATCGATAAAAATAATTTGGACCAATTAGCATTTGCCTACCGAGAACTCATGGTCGCGAGCGGTGGGGGGGCGCTTGGCCTATTCACCTCGGTTTTCAGATTGCGCCAAGTCCATCAACGGCTGGTTCAAAGGTCTGAGATGGATAAATTAATGCTACTCGCCCAGCATGTTGATCCATTGGATACCGGTACACTCGTGGATATTTTCAGGGCGGAAAGGAATGCATGTTTGTTGGGCACCGATGCTGTTAGAGATGGGATTGATGTGCCCGGGCGGGCCTTGAGATTAATAATCTATGACCGGGTGCCGTGGCCACGGCCAACAATTCTCCACAAAGCTCGAAAAAACTATTTTGAATCAGAAGAATCAGATCTCAAATATGATGATGCATTAACTCGCCTAAAGCTCAAACAAGCTTTTGGCAGACTAATACGCCGGATTGACGATTACGGTATTTTTATCATGCTAGACAGGGCGATGCCTTCGCGTCTTAAAAGTGCGTTCCCTGAAGGGGTAGAAATTCAAAGATTGGGATTGGCAGAAATAGTTAAAGAGGTTAAAAACTTTCTTATCCAATCATAATTGGATAATTATTAATGTGCTATACGCTCGTGTTTCGCTTTATTATTTGAGGTATAATTTGCCTAGACCAATTAAAATTTGCCTGATCCGACCGTCAATCGTTGTCCCAGCCAGTAATGCGATAACAATATTTACGCCGCCCCTTGGATTGGCTTATATCGCAGGTTCACTACGATCAGCCAAATTTGAGGTCCAAATGATTGATGCAGTTGGCGAATCATTAGATACTCGTCATCCATCCAATAATGACTGTTTTATTTATGGCCTTTCGCAAGAGCAAACGATTGATGGTATTGACCCGAATACCGATATTATTGGCATTGCTTTAGGCTTTTCTTTTGAATGGCCAACCTGCCGTGATTTAATGAATGCGGTCCGCACACGTTTTCCAAAGGCTCTGCTGATCGGCGGTGGCGAGCATATTACGGCTGTCCCGACCCAAAGCCTGGAAGACAGTGCGATTGATATTGGTGTCCTTGGTGAAGGGGAAGAAACTGCAGTTGAAATCGCAATTGCTGTTTCTGAAAATAGGCTTAACCCGGAAGAAATCTCAGGCATCGTCTTTCGCAATGAATTGGGACAAATTCATATCAATGAACGCCGGCCGCGAAAACGAGATCTTGATGATATTGCCCTTCCAGCCTGGGACTTAATGCCAATAGAAAATTATTTAGAGCGCGGTTATGGATTTGGCGTTAATCGCGGCCGTTCGATGCCTATGATGGCCAGTCGCGGTTGCCCCTATCAATGTACGTTCTGCTCCAACCCATCTATGTGGACAACTCGGTGGATAGCGAGAGACCCTGATTTATTACTTGATGAAATGCAGCTATATCAGGAAAAATATAATATTGAGAACTTTGATTTTTACGATTTAACAGCTATTGTAAAAAAATCATGGATAGTTGACTTTTGCAAAAAGATCGAAGAACGCAACATGACTTTTACTTGGCAACTGCCAAGTGGAACACGCTCTGAAGCCATAGATAATGAAGTAGCGTCCCTACTATATAAATCAGGTTGCCGAAACATGTCCTACTCCCCGGAAAGCGGATCAGTCGGTGTATTAGAGCGTATAAAGAAAAAAATTAGTCTCGACTCAGTGATTAGGTCAATCGACGCTAGCTTTATAAATCATATGAATATTAAAACGAATATTATCTTTGGTTTTCCCGGGGAAACACTAAAAGAAATCTTTGAGTCATATCGCTTTATCATAAGAATGGCGATTGCAGGTGCTTATGATATCAGCATCTGGGCCTTTTCCCCATATCCTGGATCAGAACTTTTCAACAACATTTCTACGACTGGGAAATTAAAAATGGATGATGCCTATTATGATAGTCTGCGTTCATATGCGGACCCATCTAAAACTGTTTCTTACAGTGTCCATATCTCCGATAAACTTCTTAAAATTCTCCGATTTATAGGTACAGCATTATTTTATGTTGCCTCATGGAGCAGACGTCCAAATCGACCATTTAAAATAATTTGGAACTTGATGAATGGTAAACAAGAATCGAGAGCTGAACTTGGACTTTATAACCTATTACGCCATAATCGATTAGCAAAAATATTTACAAAACTGAGAAAATCATAAAAAGAATAGTGATATATTAAAAAACGTTAATTTTAAAAAATTTATGCTTAAGTAGAACTTATGTTCAATCAAAATAAAATTGATGCAATCCTAACAAGCTATCCTCGAGTACGGCCGCCTTTAACGTCTGAACATGAAAAATTATACGTACGAGAATATAAGAATAACCGCGAAGGCGGCCGCAAGGTTGATAGTTTAGCACAAAGACTTGAAACCTGGATGCATCGTCAAATAATTACGTGTAAATCTTCAGATTTGCTTGAACTCGGAGCAGGCACCCTCAATCACATAAGGCATGAAAATCAAAATAAAATTTATGATATTGTTGAACCTTTCGCAGAGCTTTACCAAAATAGCTCACGATTAGATCAAGTGCGCGATATTTACAGTTCGTTAGAAGAAATTTCACAAGATAAGATATATTCAAGAATTGTATCAATCGCAACACTGGAACACATGACAAATTTACCGCGAGAGATTGCCCTGAGTGCTACACATATGGGAAATAATAGTATATTCCAAGCTGGCATTCCGAGCGAAGGCGGGGTTTTATGGTGGCTAGGTTGGCGCTGTACAACTGGCCTTTCTTATTGGCTTAGAAACCGTCTAGATTATGGTGTCCTTATGCGCCACGAACACGTTAACAAAGCAACTGAAATCATCGCAATCGTAGAGTACTTTTTTGAGAATGTGAAAATTAAGCGATTCCCGATGCCGTTCCACTTTCTAAGTTTTTACACTTATCTTGAAGCAACAAAACCACATATGGATCGCGTTGAACAGTTAATTACTTCTACAAAAGAATAGGTGCTTAGTACTTATGGTTTTTTGGCTTTTTCCAATCATGAACCAATAACCAACTCCTCCCTTTTTTTTGAAATAAGTATGATTTATCCCTGCTAAGGCTTACGCCAAAATATTCAGGCAGACCAGATATAAGCGAGTGCACAACAACATAGGTTTTGTTTGCAATACTATCTAACCGAGATCGAACTTTTGCAGGGGTTGGCTGTGTAAATGCAGAAATATAACCAGTACCAAGCTGATTCAAATAATAATATGTAATCTTATTAGATTCTCCAGTCCCCATAGGATCTAGGACAAAGACTAATCCTTTTCTCGGAATTAAAGTCCTCAAATCTTTTGCTACATCAGTGAAATGTGGTTTAGGTGGTTCCAAATCAAATCGTATTTTATGAGCAAACCCTAGAGGCAATATAACTACTAGGACAATAGCTGTTACTTTTACCAAATTAGGAAACTCATTTAAAATATTTCGGTGTTTCAAAAAATACAACCCGCCAATAGAAATAAATGCGGTAGCGACCATTCCATTATGTGTACTATAACGCCAAAAAGAAACCGCAGTTGCAGCGGAAGATGCTGGAAAGGCTGCAACATAGGCTAAAAACAAGAACGCCATATAAATTAAAAATATGCTCGCTGCCAAAATAGATATCATATCAAAATCTGTTTTGAATTTAATCAATCCTTTTACACCAAAATAACATGCAATTACCATTGGACCAAAAAATCCAATTTTTTTAAAAGCAACATAACCCATACTCTGCAAAATTTCAGGGATCACCTCGAAATTCCACGAATTC
>DUBF01000032.1:36822-38276 GCA_012960465.1 Rhodospirillales bacterium
ATCGGGTGGTTGTGACCGTGGATTGCGGAATCTCCAATACGAAAGAAGTGGCCGTTGCAAATGGATTGGGAGTGGACGTGATTATAGTCGATCACCACGAAATTCCACGAATTCAATTTTTTAAAACTCACTTCTGCATCAGTCATATGGTTAAATTCTATGGCAACGTGATAGCGCCACGCGATGTAGACAACCATAATTGGGAGAAAAGAAAAGAAAATATGTTTTAAATACTTTGTTATTTGAATTTCACTATCTCTCAAAACAATAATTGTTAGAGAAACTATAACCGCAGCAACCAAAACGAGATTTGCTTGCCGAACGTTTATCAACAGAGAGAGAGTTAACGACAGTTGCCAAACGCTACTCCATGAGGAACCAGACTTTCTGTTTGCTAGGGTTTTTAAAAAATAATACCCGATCAACATACTAAACCCGGTTAAAACCGACGTACTTAAATCTGAATAGGCTGTTAGAACAATTTTTTGGACGAAGGTGGGGTTAAATATAGTTGCAAACAGCACAATTACAGATGCAAAAGGCCAGTTAATATTATCGTTAACCTTATTTCCAGCTATACGAAAGGCTGTGCGAAGTGCAAACGTTGAAAAAGATAAAAGCAAAAATATATTGAGGGTACTACTTACATTATCAATAAATTGGCCCGCAATTAAAGAGCTTAAATACGTTAAATATGGCCAGCCGTAAGGGTATGCGGGTAACATATGCGGCCCAAAGAAAGGGCGTACTTTAGTCGGAAAATCATCAAACTCTATAAGATATTTAGAGGCAGGCAGCCAGTGTGAGAATTCATCCCATTGTGATGGTTCCATTGCGCCCGCAATCCACAATAACGGCAATGCCATAATCAAAACACGCCACATGCCTTTTACAAACAAAGGCTGATCAGTTTTAATCAACCTATAAATTCCAAATAACGCTAGTAAGGCCAAAATACATGAAACTACAAAGAATGGTTGGCTGACCAAAACACCAATAATCGTGAATATGCCCGAAACAATGGCCCATCCATAAATAGCATTAACTTCTATTAGGCGGTCCTTGGCTGTAAATAATCCTCCAAGTCCAGCCAAACCAAACCACAGGACTAAAGCCGTGACAATTGGTAACGCTTGCTCGGGGCCAACAAAAATTAAATCAATATGATCGTACATATATTTAGTTACTCACTCTATTAGAAAGTCAAAAGCCGTGTCTCAAGAAACTTCCTGAGACACGGCTTTTTGCATAAGTACTAAACTTAGATAATAGTCATATCTTTAAAGCTACATCATGCCGCCCATGCCGCCCATGCCGCCGCCCATGCCGCCCATATCAGGCATAGCAGGAGCTGGTGCAGATGCATCGGCTGGCTTATCAGCAACCATAGCTTCAGTTGTAATCAATAAACCACCAATGGAGCCCGCATCTTGTAAGGCTGCCCGTACAACTTT
>DUBF01000033.1 GCA_012960465.1 Rhodospirillales bacterium
TCTTGACGATGAAACTAAGAAGAAAATTTTAAAATTACCTAGCAATGATGCTATTTTTGGCAATCTTATAAAACAGGTACGGCGAGTGGTCGTGGGGCAATCCGTTCTGTCTATTGAAAGAAAATATGAGGATCGGAAGCCTCTTAGAACCAGGGTGTTTGAGCGAGGTATGCGGGGGGCACCTAAGCCGCAGCAATGGGTGCCGGCCGTACCCGGTCTTCTTAGAAATATAGAAGCTATTGAAAAGCCGGCGGGAGGGCACGGGTTGCTCGCCCTTCAACCAGAGGTTGATGGTATTGTTCGAAGGGTCCCAGCATTTTTTCGTTATTCTAATCGTCTCTATCCGACAATTTCCCTCGAAATGATGCGGGTGGCGGTTGGGCGTAGCGGAGTTATAGCTAAGGGTGATCTCTCGGGAATTTCCAACATAACGGTTACTCCCAGACGAAAGTTTTTAATACCTAGAACGGTATTGGATGATAACAGCATTAAAAAACTTCCATACAAACATAACTATAATAGACTGGATTATGCAGAACTTGATATAGCAAAAGATCAGAAACGTTTGATAAAACAAACTGATTTAGGAGGAAAAAAACACCCTTTACAAAAATTAAAAAGGGGAAAGGCCTTTGATACTGCCAAATATTTGGTTGTCAGCACCCCACCTATAATGGTTGAGACAGATCGACAAGGGCGAATGTGGCCTTACTTTAGTAAATCAGATCAGGGAAAGTATGTATCGGCGAAGGATGTGCTTTCAGGTAAAGTTGATCCGAAGAAGATAAAGGGAAAATTGGCTCTACTCGGAACTTCAGCAACTGGATTATTAGATATTAAAACAGTTCCGACGGAACCTTTTATTCCTGGTGTGGAAGTGCATGCCCAGTTAATTGAGTCCGTATTAACGAAACAGTTTTTAACGCGGCCGAACTATGCGGATGCGCTTGAGATGGGCATAGCCTTGATCTCTGGATTAATCATTATTGTCATAGTTCCTTGGTTGGGTGCAAAGTGGGCAGCTGTATTTTTTCTCGTTGTTGCAATTGGATCAGCTGGAGGCTCTTGGCATTTATTTCAAGAATATAAAGTGATTATTGATGCAGCTTTTGGTATAACAGCGGTTTTAATAATTTATATGACCCTTACGTATCTTGGATATGCGAACGAAGAAGCACAACGGCGTCAGACACGTGACGCATTCTCTAAATATTTGTCCCCTGCGATGGTCGAGCAAGTTGTTGAAAATCCTGCGCTCTTGTCATTAGGCGGCGTTAAGCGCGAAATGACACTGCTTTTCTGTGACGTACGTGGCTTCACTTCAATCTCGGAATTATTCGATGCTGAGGGCTTAACAGTATTAATCAATAAACTTCTGACACCGTTGACAGATATTATTTTGGCCCGCCAGGGCACAATTGATAAATATATGGGCGACTGCATCATGGCTTTTTGGAATGCTCCGTTAGATTGTGCAGAGCATGCTGAAGATGGCTGCAGGTCAGCTTTGGAAATGGTTGCTGCAATGGCCCCCTTAAATGAAAGACTAAAACAAGAAGCTAAAGAGGAAGGACGCAAACATTTAGATCTGAAAGTCGGCCTTGGTTTGAATTCAGGTGATGCGGTGGTTGGTAATATGGGTACAGCGCAGCGGATGGATTACTCTGTATTGGGGGATACTGTTAATACGGCTGCTCGTTTGGAAGGACAATCTAAGACTTACGGTGTAGATATTGTTCTGGGCCCGAACACCTATGAACAGGTTACCCAGTTTGCAATAATTGAACTGGACTATATTCAAGTTAAGGGCAAAACAGTCGGTCTGCAAATATATGCCTTACTCGGTGACGAAGAAGTTGCCAAAGATCCCGCTTTTATCTCCATCAAAGAGGCCGTTTCCGAAATGATCCAAGTGTATCGAAGTCAAGCCTGGGATAAAGCTAAAGAATTAATACAAAAAGTGCGTGATGAGGCTGAGGCTGCAGCGGAACAAGAGGTTGGACCGATCTTGGCCGTGAAGGCGGCGTCTGGTGATAGATTTAGGTTGGATGTATTGTGCGAGCTTTATGAAAGTCGAATTCGTGCTTATGAGGAGCAGCCCCCTGGAGAAGATTGGGACGGTATTTTTATTGCAACGACAAAGTAGCAGCTATGATTACTAACAGCACATATAAGATTTTTTTTAATTATTTCTGGTTATTAGTTTAACGCGGTAGCGTATCTCCAGCGCCTTGGTCGGCACTTGCAATCTCACGATGGTCTAGTCTCCCCATGGCAAGCAGAAGAGCGTAAATGGCTTCACGTTCGTTAAATGAGGCTCTTGTAAGGTTAATGCGCGCGTTTATAATTTCACTTTTGGCATCTAATACGTTGATAACCGTGTCCTTGCCGGCTGCACGAAGTTTCTGTCGCGAATCAAATACCTCAGATGCAATATTAACTGCGTTCTCAAGCTGGTTCAGACGTTCTCTGGATGTGTTTAAATTTTGCCATGCAATCCTCGTACTTTCATTTACTTTACGGACCATGAATTCATAATCATCTTGACTTGCCGCATAATCATAAGAAGCTTGCGTTATATTGGCGCGTGAGGTCAAGCCAGTGAATAAATTCCAATTAGCCTGTAATAAAAATGAGGCATCTCTTCTTGTGCCGATCGTGCCATTATTGTGTTTTTCGTAATTAAACTTACTGACAAAATTAAGCGATGGAAAAAGGTCTGAACGGGCTGAGCGTTTGCGTTCTCGGGCGACAGCTATTTGTTGGTCTTTATTACGAATTTGAGGATTTTCAGATAATGCAATTCTTGTTGCGGCTTCCAGACTGTTTGGTATTAGATCTGCAGTTGGCATCGGCTCAATGATCTTTTCTATATCAGGGGCTTCATTGAAGACTTGAATATAACGCGTGATTGAGTTTTTCATATCACCTTCGAATCTAACGCGACGTTCCTTGGCGAGCTGTAAGCGCGACTTGGCCTGGAGCAAATCTATGGCAATGCCAGAACCGGTTTGTACCCTCTCATCTTCAAGATTAAGTTGTATTTGAATAGTCTCTTCATTTTGTGTCGCGAGTTCTAACAATTGTGTTTGGCGGAGGACATCGATAAAGACTGAAGCACCCGCCATCATAATATCTTGGCTGGTCTTTTTCAGAGTAGTTTCGCTGATTAGTTTATTAAGGCGCGCCGTTCGAGTAGCTGCCGTATCTTCAAAACCTTGAAATAAATTTTGAGTAACCGTTAATGTGGTTGTTTGTTTTGATCTTTGCCATTTTTTCCCATCATTAGCAGATCGTGTCGTTGGACTGTCTATAGTCTCTGGTCCAAAATCTGAAGCTATATTAACGGTTGGTAGAAAGCCAGATGCCGCTTTCTTGATTTCCTGCCTACTAGAGGCGACTGATTTAATAGCGGACCTAACCTGTGGATGATTGAGGGTCAGTGTCGAGAGCATTTGCTCTATGGTTTGGGCATGTGAAAAGGAACCGAATAAAAATGAAACGAATGTGCCAACGGCGGCACCCACTCGAACAACTTGACGCTTGTCTTTTAGCACCTTCAAAACAATTAAACCCCACTCGTTAGTTTAATATCGAAACTTTTTAGGTGTGCGATAGAAGCCGGGCTTTATATATAAATCGCATGGTGATGCTAAACTTATATAGTTAACAAGCTATTCACGTACTTAGGTAATTAAAATGTCAAATTGGTCTTAACTTACTAGTTAAGATGGGAGCTATGATGAAAGTTAGGGGATGGAATTTGTATTTTTATCCTAAAGCTATGTTTATATCCGGACCAGGAACACTAATGATTTAGACAAAAAGAGAATGTAACCCGTTCATGCGAATTCACAGATGAATTAAGTTATTTCTTCAAAGATCGTCAAATAAGTTTTATAGACAAGGACTAATTATTTGCTGGTCATTACCCAAACTCCGTCCCAATTCTTGGGGTTGGATTTTTTCAAGTAATCTATGCGATCAAGATACATATTAGATAGTTTATCTGCAGGGTTAGCTTTAAGGCACTCTTTGAATGATTTCGTTGATTTGTCCCAATTACCGCCTTTATAGTGTTCTCGACCTTCGTTAAAGTGATTTACGGTATCCATTAAATTAGGAAATGTTGTAGCATCATGATAATCAAGTACTTCGCGAACTCCTACCGGCTCGGTTTTACCTTTCACGACAACATCGTCGATATACCGAACTTGATAGGTTCCTTTTAACTTCTTATATGTGTAATCACTGATAAGGATACGTGCTGAATATTGTTTGCAGGCGCTTTCAAGTCGGGCAGCCAAGTTAACGCCGTCTCCAATCATAGTATAGTCCATCCGTTTTGATGATCCAATATTGCCAGAAACAACGGTATCGGTATTGAGGCCAAGACCCATATCAACGGGCATTTTTCCTTCTTTTTCACGTTGAACGTTCCATTCCCACAAATTCTTAATCATATTAATACCTGCACGAACGCCTCTATCTTCGTCGTCTTCATGGGCAACGGGAATACCAAAGCCAGCCATAATTGCATCGCCGATAAATTTATCTACCATGCCGCCTTGTTCACTTATTGCTTCAACCATAATATCAAAATATTCGTTCAGAAGGCTAACGGTACCTTGGGCTCCAAGCGTTTCTGTTATCGTCGTAAATCCTCTAACGTCAGAAAATAGAAGTGTCGCGATTGTTTCTTGACCGCCCATAATATCTGTCCCATCACCGAGAAGTTGATCTGCAATACCGGGATCGATATAGCGGGACATTGTTGATTTCATGCGCTTTTCATCGGATATATCTTCGATCATAATTAATGTGCCGAGGTGAGTATCACCTTGATCAGTACGTCCATCGGGATCTTGATTTTCGAGTGGTAGAAAACTGATGTTAGCCGAGACCATTTCTAGATTTTCATCATCTTCACTACCGACTTCAAATTCTGCATCCATAAGGATGTCATCTTCTTTGGTTTCTTCGCATATTTTTACTTTTTCTAAAATCCAGGACCTTCCATTGGTGAAGAATTCTTCTGTTTTTTTGCCAATTATATCCGTTGAACGGATTCTTAGAATTTTTAAGCCAGCTTTATTGCACGTTATTATCTGTCCTTCATCATTGATCGTAATAACTGCATTGGACATACTGGTTAGCATACTGTGATTATAGGCGCGCTCCTTTGCGACGTCCTCAAATAGCTTTGCATTTTCAAGCGCGATAGCAACTTGTTGAGTAAATGCTTTTAAACGGGATTCATCCTCATCGGTAAATCCACCACCCTTTTTATTCAGGGCCTGTGTGCAGCCAATACACTTACCATCTTTGTTTATTATTGGTACGCACAGGATCGATCGCGTGAAATACCCAGTTTGTTTGTCAAAAGAAGGGTTAAAACGTAAATCTGCGTAGGCATAGGGAATGTTTATCGTTTCCCGAGATTGAAATACAGCGCCAGCAATCCCGGCTGAGTTAGGTAATCGAATTTCACCTATTCCTTCACCCATTGCAACTCTTGAGAAGAGTTCTTCAGTTTTTTCATCGTTTAGAAAAAGCGTTGACCTATCTGCGTCCAACATTCTGGTGGCCTCCACCATAACCCGTTGCAGAAGAGATCCTAGGTCGATTTCCGCTGTTACGTCTGAAACAATGTCAAGAAATTCCATCTCTTTTTCGCGGCTTTTGTGCATTTCTTCGACGCCTTGAGCATTTTGGAGCGACACGGCAGCCTGCAAGGTAATGGCCTCCAGAATATCAAGGTCATCTTTGGTAAACCGACCTTTTCGCTTATTTAGGATTTGTATGACACCAATAATATCGCCTCTAACCGTTCTGACGGGTGCGCAGACAATATTTTTTGTCGTATAGCCCGTTTGCTGATCTATAGTTTGATTGAATCTTTCGTCCGTATACGCATCGTGAATAATTTCACCCACGCCGCTTTGAAAAATAGCCCCAGCTATACCCGTCGTATTGAGGATACGGATTTCTCTGGTTAATTCGCCTTGAGCTACACGTGAGTATAGCTCTCCAGTTAAGGCATCATTTAAAAACAAACTACCCCTGTCTGCACCCATTTCTTCTGTCGTCATTTCGATCAAAGTCCACAATATTTCGCTTAAATTTTTTAGACCGGCGATTTTTTGTGTGACTGAGAGTAACATTTCTGTCCGGTGAAGTTTACTCTCTGTTTTATCGAGTAAGATAGATAGGTCTTCATTGCTATTAGTCCGTTTTGACCTCGTTATCTTATCTCCCGCAATTTTTGATTCTGAAACGGGAATTTTATTAGGCATTTTCTTTCTCCAATTTAGAGCGAAGGGTCTCAATGGTTTTTTGTAAATGAATTTTATCGTTTACGTTATCTTTTTCTTGTTCCTGAAGTATTGCTTGGTAATCCATTTTCTGTATTTCTAACTTGTCACGCAAATCTTCTGAAGTTTTTTTGAGTTGCTGTATTTCATCGACGGACCGTTGTACGGCTTGCTGAACGGCGGAATCTTTTTCAAAGCGCATACTTTCCAGCTCATCTCTGAGATTGGTCGCCGTTGATTTTAGTTGCTGTATTTCATCGACGGACCGTTGTACAGCTTGTTGAACGGCGGAATCTTTTTCAAAGCGCATACTTTCCAGCTCATCTCTGAGATTGGTCGCCGTTG
>DUBF01000034.1 GCA_012960465.1 Rhodospirillales bacterium
GCTCCCGCAGGTCCCACCGACAATCGATTGGCCGATCCAGCGGAGGGAGATCCGGACTTCGAGAGCGACGCAGCACGTGTGTACGTCTCGATGAATACCAGCGGAGACGATAATTTTGGTCTGACCTTTGCCAATGCCGATGTGACACCGGTTGCCGACAAGCCGTACGTGATCATGAAGTCGGACGAGATCCGGATCGTGTCCAGGGAGGGCGGCAGCATTAGGCTGGTGAAGGAGGGCGAGAATCAGTGTGAAATTAATATGCTGTCCAATGGAACAATTGCAATTAATGCCAATAAAATTTACTTGGGAGAACCCGATCCGGACAGTGAGGCCTTTGGTGACCCTGAGACAGAGCCGGTGATGATGGGCGCCATGTTGGAAGCGGCGCTGCACAGCTATGCAGACGACGTCCAATCGACAATCATGGGACTACTTGGCAATTTGGGCGCTCCAGTAATGGGCATTGCTAGCATCGCAGGCCCTACAGCGTTGTTTAAAATGGCCGTTACAGAAGCCTTAAGCAAACACACATTTACTAAGTAGGAACAGCCATTATGGCCGAGGAGCCACCAGAAGAATTTAACTGTGAGATGGATCCCGGCGTCGGGCTCCTCCTAGACGGCTTCACAGCTGGTTTCGATCTTATGATTGAGCCCTTCCAGGTTGCTCTCGCTGTGGCGCTCGACCCGGTTAATTTTGCTCCACCTTTTGTCGATATAGAGATTATTGAGATCGGTTTAAAGGTGCCACTGCTGCCCGGGATTGCAGTGCCGGACATGAATTTGAAATTTGCAGGGAAGCTGCCGGGCTTCGGGTTACCCCTTCCAGAGATACCCAGTATTCCCGGAATCGAAATACCTGCATTCGATCCCACGGTCACAATCGATTTTACTTTGGCTCTACTTGCAGTGCCATTCGATCTATTGATGATGGCGCTTGACCTGAATCCTCCTGACCTGGCTGTTGACCTTCCCAGGTTGATAGCTGAAATTCCGGGCCTGGACATTAATGCAGCAATAAACCTTTCGGGCTGCGTCATGGGAATTGTGGAGGGAAAATTCCCACTCGAGCCATTCGACCCGGGCGCCAAAGAGGAAGAAGAGGAGGAAGAGGAAGAAGAGGTTGAAGAGTGAACCTGGCCGAAGTGAAGGACGGGTGGCTCAGGTACTTGATGTCCAGCCTATTCAAAAGCAGGCAGCCCTGTGCAGAGGTCCAAGAGCACCTGGATCGTCGTTTTGAGACCTGCATGTCCTGTCCTCACATGACGGTTAAGAAGTATTTCAGCAAGAGGGAGTGGAGGACGTGCGGCAAGTGCGGCTGTGCATTTCCAGCCATGATCTTTGCCTATGAGAAGAGGTGTCCCGTGGGGCTCTGGGAAGTGATACCCAAACATGTTCGGGCACTTGATGACAAAGAGAAGTCCCAGGCCTGAATACTTACATATATACACTGTGGGCGTGAGGATTTATTTTGGCTGTCAGCGCTGGAGACAGAAAAGTATACAGTTTTAAGAGCGTTGGAGAAACCAACGTTGAATTCCTGAAGAGGGCAACGCAAGATGAGCCAGGGATCCCCGTGGGCTTGGTGACACCCTTGCAGTTTGGTCGGAGTAATAGTGGCCTACTTCGCATGCATTTTAATCTCGGGGATCAAATAAAGGATAACCTCAGAAACTTGATCCAGACCAACCACGGTGAACGCTTGGGGCTGTACGACTTCGGCGCAAATCTTGTTGAGTTGGCCTTTGAGCTCGGCGCTGAAGATGCCGACACGGAGGCCATAAGGAGAATAAAGGTTGCAGCCGGCAAGTATATGCCGTTTGTCAACCTGCAGAGCTTCGAACACTTCAACGAAAAGTTTGACAACGAGGCGGTTGCTAGGATTGGGCTGAGAATTACATATACGGTGCCCCAGGCAAACTTGCCCCAACAGATGTTAGAAGTAACAATTTTTAGTGCAGGATAAATTATGGCAATTGAAATCCAAAAAAAGTTAAAAAAAGCGCGCCAGCGTCGATATCTGGCCAGGGATTTTGACAGTTTCAGGTCGGAACTGCTCCGTTATGCACGTACGTATTTCCCGGATAAAATTCAGGATTTTTCTGAGGCTTCGTTCGGCGGTCTGCTCTTGGATATGGCAGCCATGGTCGGGGACACAATGTCGTTCTATCTGGATCACCAGTTTAATGAACTGGATTGGTCGACCGCGGTTGAAGCCGGCAATATTCAACGTCATATTAGGAATGCCGGCGTAAAAATATCTGGTGCCAGTCCAGCAGTTGTTGATGCATCTTTTTTTATTGAAGTGCCTTCCGAGATATTTTCAGGCGGCTACCGCCCTCAGCTGGCAGCCCTCCCCAAAATTTTATCTGACACCATCGCGACCAGCGCGTCCGGTATCAATTTTGTTTTGGCTGAGAATATAGACTTTAATGACGTTGATAATGCCGGCACCCTTCTGGCAACGGTGACAATGGCCAGCTCCAATGCCGACGGCTCTCCTGCAACTTATATATTAGAGCGCGAGGCCTTGTGCGTATCCGGGGAGGCATCATCCGAATCTTTTTCGATTCCAAATGCACACGTTCCTTTCCGAGAACTGACACTATCCAACGAGAGCATTACTGAAATTTTGAGCGTTATAGATTCCATTGGCGAAAATTATTATGAGGTGAATTCACTGACGCAAGACATTGTTTTTAAGGTTATTGCCAACATAAACGACGATGGCGATCTAGTCGAGGATAATTTAGAACTGCGGCCGGCACCATATAGGTTTGAGAAGTTCTACGATCAGCGAACCAAACTAACGACCCTGAGGTTCGGCGCCGGAAATGCAGAAACTCTGGATAATGATATAGTGCCGGACCCGAGTGAATTAGCACTCCCCTTATATGGAAAGAAAGTATTCTCGAGATTTTCAATCGATCCCAACGCTTTATTGCAGACGCAGACGCTTGGAATATCTCCAATCGATACAACAATAACAGTAAAATATCGATCTGGAGGCGGCTTGAGCCACAACGTATCAGCCGGCACAATAAGGACGGTGGAGACCCTATTTTTAGAATTTCCAAATAGAGTTGCAGCTGACACTGCCGGCAACGTTCGGGGGTCGGTTGACGTGAGCAATAGATTTCCTGCAAGCGGGGGATCTAACGCACCGACTTTGGATGAACTTCGAGCTCAAATCCCATCGGCTCGCAATATGCAGTCGCGTATTGTTACCAAACAGGATCTGCTGGCTAGAATATACACAATGCCATCCAATTTTGGAAGAGTTTATCGTGCGGGAATTAGAGCAAATCCAAATAACCCGTTAGCCACTCAGCTGTTTGTGGTCTGCAGGGACAAGGATAGGCGGCTAACCACCGCACCCGACGCCCTCAAGAAGAATATGCGTACGTACCTAAATCAATTCAGGTTAATATCTGATGCAATAGACGTATTGGATGCGCGCATTGTTAATTTTGGCATAGAATTCAGCGTAATAGTATCTCCCTCGGCAAATAAAAATGAGGTAATTCAAACTGCCATAGCAGAGTTAAAAGAGGTCTTTAAAGTCGAAAATTTTCAGATCGATCAGCCCTTAATCTATGCCGATGTGGTGAATGTCATAATCAACATTCAGGGGGTAATAGCCTTGCCAGATGTGATGGTCACTAACATAAGGGGAAGTACGGATGGAAGAACTTATAGCAATTCCAGTCTCAACATTGATGCTTCCACCATCAACGGAATGATCGTGGGACCACCCGGAAGCTTGTTTGAGCTGAGGTATCCAGAGTTTGATGTAATGGGAAGCGCTTCGTAGGAGATGAGCCATGTTTTTAATTTTATCCGCCAGTAAGGATACCTACGTTACCAACAAGATAATAGATAATACATATCGAGTTACCGACACGAACATCGGGGTGGCTTCAACTTTAGATCTGTTTAAGCTTTGGCAGGAATCAACATTTCTTTCCGGCTCCGCAAGGGTCACTGGATCGGTCCAAGAGCTCTCGAGGCTGCTCGTAAAATTTGATTATGGACGTTTGGGCGCATTAACTTCTTCCATCCTAAATATTAATCATCCGTCTTTTAAGTGCACCCTCAAGATGTTCGATATAAATGGCGGTCAGGGTGTGCCTTCAAATTTCACAGTGGTTTGCCACCCCCTTTCGCACAGCTTTGACGAGGGGATCGGACGCGACGTCATTTCATTTAAGGACGTTGGCACGGCAAATTTTATAACAGCGTCCTACAATTCAGATACGTCGACTAACAATGCGTGGTTTGTGTCCGGAGCTAATGCCTCAGGCAGCCTAGGCGATACTAATATTGATATAATCGAACGGGACAATGTCGGGGCCTCCAATCCCAATGCTCCTTTTTTTAAAGAACAATATTTTTCTACCGGTCGCGAGAACCTGGCTATCGATGTTACGTCCTTAGTGTCGGCGTCGCTGGCACAAAAGTTGGTTAACCATGGATTCAGGTTGGCATTTACCTCCTCACAGGAGTGGGATCACAAGACTAGATTTGTTAAGAGATTCGGATCCCGGCACGTCTCTAATCGCAAGCTTCGTCCCCGATTGGAGGTGACTTTTGATGATTCAATTATCGACCACCATAAAAATTTCTTTTTTGATCTGAGCGGCTCATTATTCCTCCAGAATTATCACCGCGGCCAAGCTGCAGCTATATTCTCGGGGTCTTCTTTAACACCGCTTGGTGGACAGAAGTGTATGGTGCTTGAGCTGGTCACCGGAAGTTTCATGACGTCTTCCCACGTTTCACAACACACTGGAAGCACTAACCTTATTGGCATGCCAGGACTCTATTCAGCGTCTTTTTGTATTCCATTTGTGAGTGGCGGCCTCGTCCACAGTGGCACGGGTTGGTCCGGCGATACGATAAGGGATTTTGCAAGGAAGAGTGGTTCGCTCACGTTTGAAACCTATTGGAAATCGAGCGATCGCACTATTGGGTTTTATACGGGCAGCTTAAAAATAAAAACAATTGAGCGATCCGCATTCAGTATGACGGCACAACGGTTAGACCTGGTCGTTACAAATGCTCGATCCAGCTATAAAAAGGTAGAAAAGGTCAAGTTCAGGGTTTTTGTATACGACTTGGATAAACAGAGAAGTGCAGGACGCATTCCAATTTCGATCGGCAGTGAAATTTTAGACAGAGTTTATTACAGTGTTCGAGACATTAACAGCGGCGAGGTCGTCATACCGTTTGAGACGGTCCGAAATGGTACCCGGCTCTCGACTGATTCTGATGGGCTATTTTTTGAGATGTTCATGGAAGACTTGACTATCGGTAGAATGTACACGTTTGATTTTTTAATCAACGATCGAGGGGTAGAGTTTGTCGAGGAGGCCACCAACGTAGCATTTAGGGTCGAATCATAATGGCTAGAGACAATATTTTTAATAAAAAAAGCCTCTTTGGCAGTGATGTTGTTCGTCGCCTGACTATTGATTCAGTCCCTGCCGATAAGCAGAGCTCTTCTGATGCCACTGGGTCTGCAACTGCATTCAATAAAAATAATTTTTTGTATGACCCTCCAGGCACCGGCGTTAAATCAACCCAACAAATTCCGCTCGATTATTCTAAGTTCGAGAATCACACATTTTTTAATTCGGCAGAAGCTAAAGTCAATGTTGCATTTGATGAGATCATCAATTATTTTCCTTTTGATGGATCCAAATTTGATCTGAGTGAATTCCTCGTTAATTTGTCTGGATTTGAAAAGTATGTCTATGATAGTTTTCCTAAACAGGTAGGGTTTTTACACTTCTCAGGAACTCAACCAAGAGAGCAAGACTGGAATGATCCAAATGCAGATAAAGGAAACTTTATTTCCGTCAAGGACTTCTCGGGCCATCTATTTCCGGCTCTCTCAAAAGAAAGGGGCGGTCAGTCGACGTTGGATCCAGGTCAATCCTCGATCGCCTTTGAGTTTGAGCTGTACGTTCCTGTACAGCCGCAGAGGACACACAATCAAGTAATTATTCAAAAAATTGGAGCCGAACAAGCCGGCACAACGAGACATGGCAGACATGCCGCTGGCATAACAATTGCATTATCTGGTACAGCGGCCTCGGCCGATAGTGTTGAAGTGGTGATGATGGTTGCTTCGGGATCAGCGTTTTTGAGTGCTAGCATGAGCGGCACTCTCAAAAATGAGTGGCATCATGTATGCGCAACCTACAATAGAGAGTCCGGTAAAAATAGAATAGAACTGTACAACAATGCAACATTGCGATCGATATCAAACAGTTATTCTATGGAAGGAATTAATTTTAAGACATCGCCACTGCTAATTGCTAGTGGCACCTCTCAAACTACAGGATCTTTAGCCGCTCAGCCCACCGGTGCATCTTCAAACTTTGTTCCCCTCCAAACCATGTCCGGAGCCATTGATGAATTAAGAATTTTTCATGAGGTCCGGTCGGAGTCCCAACAGAAGCGGCACATGGAGAAAAATATATTCTCCGGTTCCGACAAGCTTAAGCTGTATTTCAAATTCAATGAAGCAACGGGCTCCTATGCTAATAATGACGTTGTCCTTGACAGTTCGGGAAAT
>DUBF01000035.1:0-292 GCA_012960465.1 Rhodospirillales bacterium
TAACAGTCACAGTAGACAAAAAGATGCCTTTGACAATGAACTGAGCAGCTGTAAGCTATTGATATTGCGTAGCTGACCTAAGTAGTTGGTGCTGGAATACGGCAACAAGTGCGCCTAGCTCCACCAATATTTTCCAAAGAAAATAGATCAAGTGCCTGTAATATATAGACTTTTTAGATAATAGTCTGCTAAAATTAGCTTGTTTAGTGACACAAAGTGAATAACTTGCTCTTCCTTTATTCGCTCTCAACATTGAATAATTTATTATAAATTTTCCACTCTCCTTCATTCT
>DUBF01000035.1:340-6441 GCA_012960465.1 Rhodospirillales bacterium
TGCTGTTGTGCCTTCTATTTCACAAGTAAGGGTTTCAAAAACCACATTTTCGCCTTTTTCTTTTGGCGAGGGTTGTTGAGATGCTACAAAACCAGCAAAATCATCCACTGACATTTCCATAAAATTGCCATGAAGATACCCAGTTACTTTTGCATTTTCATGAAATGTTTCTTTTACTTTATCGGGATTAGATTCATCCATGCTGTCAATGTAAAGTTGAACTATGTTTTCAATTTGTTGTATGTCATTCATTATTTTATCCTTTTAAATCTCCACTCAAAACTATTCTACCGCAACTGAGTTGATTAGGGTGTTCTACTGATTTACAACTATATAATTTCCATATGAAAAGAAACTAGGATTGGTACTGAAGCCACAGTAGAATCAAAATAGGGCACAAGATCAGCATCGTTATAGTCATTGACCGCCTAAGGGCACACAAAGCCACGGCGTCCTATATCTGAATGAAAACCAGCAATCACCGGAATTGACTGTTGTTCCGAATATCTGGTGTACTCGCCTGATCTTCTCAATTTCTAATGAGCTAAATTAGTGAACCTTGTTAAGTTTTGATTTGGCTACTCTTAATACACCATCTAAATAAATACCGGATTCAAGGGTGGCCGAAGAAGGGCTATCTGAATTAATAGTCCATTTCATGGAATTTACAAAACTATGATGATCAGGATGATAATCAGATGCAGATTTATCTAGCTCTACCGATAAAACTTTGTTGGTAACTTCAGTTACTTTAAAGATAGGCTCTGTACCTAATGCACAATAATGTTTTACAACGAGTTCACCATCTTTATCACTGTATGTTGTTAACATTTCAACGCCGTCTTCTACTAGATTTTCAGTAATGGTATTTCCGCCAGAAAGTGATCTAAAGTTATAAGAAACGTCAATTACATTACCAGTGTATTGAGTTTGTTTTCCTTCCCATTTCCCGATCATCTTTTTTACTTGATTGAAAGCATTGCTATGTTGTACTTCGGGCATTTCGACATCTCCAATGATAGTTGTATCGTTCTCTGAGGAGAAAACGGGTAGGGAGACTATCATTGATGTTGTTAACACAATTATAAATTTAAATATGTTCATAGCATTTATCCTTTATTTGTTTATATCTACATAAATATTACTTCAATACACCATAATTTATAGTAAACGGCCTTACAGTCACTCTGACTCTGCTCTTTTGAAATTAAATGGCTTCTTTACTCATTGCAAACCCTATCTTAAACTATTATTTTTCCAAGTTGAGAATATTAACATGCTGTTAAAGAAGAATTCCGGAATTATCCTTTTTAGCCTCGTCATGGCTTTTTCTGGCTCAGTCTTTGCTACACACCATCAGGAAAATACGGCTGCAGAAAATATTAAAGCGGCTACAACTTTCATGAATACACTTTTAACCGATAGAGCTACAGCTGACTCGTTCTTACACGATGAATTTGATTTTCTTTTCATGGGCATATCGCAGATGTCCAATGTGCCCTATAGCAAGGAGACTTACTGGTCTGTCTGGATGGATACGGTTGTGGCTCCTGTCGTCCCTAACGGTTTTAAGAAAGTTGAGGTTATCGATGCCATCGGGGACGACAAAGGTGTTGCTTTAATGGTTGAAGGTGATGCTGATGGCATAAATGGTCGCTACAATAATAAATACGTTTTTATCTTTAAATTCAGAGACGGCAAGATCATCTCGCTTCGTGAATACTCTAGCGACCTTATGGTTGAAACCCGGTTGTATAAGCAGAAGCTGGTGGTTGACGAGTAACACAGCCCGGCATTAACCATAGGAGATGATATGTGTAGAGTATTTACGATCCGCCCTGCTACTTTGTGATCTTTAGCTTTTTCTCAGGAAATCGACCTTAGAGCTAGGCTTTGCGCGCTCAAATACGGTCCACCCATCATATTTGTCAGTGTTTTCGTTGCAGGACGCGAACGCACTAAAAATTGGGAACTGCGTAGGCCCAACATCTCGGGCGAAGAGTTCTACAACTTTGGCATATGAATCAGCTGAGTTAGTAAATTCACTCCACAGGAAGTCAGCATCTGGGTTGTTTGAGGCGTAATAATTGCCAAAATGGTAACCCGTACCTTCATATTCGCTTGCTCTAACTGCTCCCGAATAGCTCTCTAGGAACGCCTTTGCATTTTTACTAGTTGCGCCATTGACGTAATTGCAGAGCATTACTTCACTATAGAAATAACCAGAATCCGAGAACTTTCCAAATTCTTCGGTTCCAATTGGAAAAACACCCTCAAAGGCGTTCCGGTTTGGCCCATCGCAGTTCAAGACGGATGCATATTTTTCGGTCCATGAAGAGACTTGATTATTGTTAAGCCACGCTTCCCACGCTGATTCAGCAGAGTCTTGGGAGCCCCATTGGAGTTCCCACCAGCCATTTTTGGGATACGTGTTGTCCTCTGAAGCAGGGAGATAAATCCATGCGCCCACAAGAGCATCACTGTCTATCAGTTCGTTCCATTCAGAAATCATCGCATTCATCATTTCCGGGGTGTGTTCTGGCCCAATGCTGCAAGCAACAAATTCGTTGAAATAGGTGGCTTCACTGAGATCGAATTGAGCTTGGCTGGCATCGAGATCACTAGTGGACTCTGAGCATCCAATAAATATGACCGTCAGCGAAAGTATCGCAATAACTGAGATTTTTCGATTCATACAAGAGATCCTCAATGGTTATAAGTATTCAGTTAGTGCTAGTTATAAAAACGCCCTCAACTGTGTGACGTCAGCCCGTAGGGTACCACCGAGCCCTGTGTATGTCGTCAGTCCTTTTAGGACCAGAGACACTAAATTGCTTGTCGCATAGGGTAGGAGATGCGACACAGAGAGCTTATGCGAGAGGTGATATGCTGGAGAAAAGGTTCAATATGTTGAATATTTGGGCTGATTATCTTATAAGTAAAAATGAGTCGAACTGATAAAGTAGGAGAGGGGCATGACAGAATTTTTAGCGGCTTACTCTGGGATACTTGATGCAGCTTCACTTGTCTTCGTTGTAGTTAGCCTTGCTGGCTTTGCTCTAACCGCATCTTTTTCTAGGGCAAGCCATACTATAGTGGTGGATTTAGCCTATCCAGTCGGGTTGCTGGGTACATTGCTCGGTTTGGTAGGTATGCTTCAAAACATGAGTGACCCAAAGGCAATAGGGCCAGCAATGGCTATTTCTTTCCTGACAGTTCTTTATGCGGCTGTGATACATGGCCTTGCTTCAGGCCGCTCTCGTGATTTGTCTGAGATCGACAGCACGTTTGTTAAGAAGTTGGTGGGTTCACTTGTCTTTGTGGGCTTAGTTCTATGGGCAATGGATTCTGCAGCAGGAATAGGCGCGTTTATGGATCCTGGCGCTGTGGTCTTGTTTGTTCTTTCTATACTATTTTTTGTAATTTTTGACCGTGTTTCAGGCGATACATCCAAAAATGGCTGGGGAGTTAGGTTCTTGGGAATCGGTCTGCTGGGGTTTTTCACCGGAACTATTATGATGTTTGCAAATATATACGATCCTAAAGCCATGGGGCCAGCAATGGCCCTTGCATACCTTAGCCTGATGTATGCTCTTTTTTTGTTGTGTATGGGTCGGATATGGTTCCCGGGCCAGACATTAGACTCAGAGAAAAATATCAATACTGGATTCTTGAGCTTGCCTTTTCCGGTCTTAATTGGAGTAATCATCACATTCGCAATATTGATTATGTCATTTAAATGAAGAACGTTTGGGCTGACTATGTAGCGACATAAGCAGATGGATAAGAAGCCATCAGATTGCATGGAGAGTAGTGAAGTTGGAGGTGAGTTAGTGCTAGTGGTCCCATATGGCACCATGTGGACCTGCCATCCTTAGATACTTGTGCTGACTGACATACCCGGAACTTTCAGGGCGTAATCGGCAGGGTTTCAAGCGACTCGTTCATCGCGCACCAGTCAGGCGCAGTTTCTGACCGATGGTTGTGAGTCGGGTTGAAATGAGACTGGTCATCAAGTGCCATACCATTAACGCTCGCAACGCCCATCTCAAGTTCCGCCCAGAGCCTTGTACCGCAATCTTGGCAAAAACGACGCCGGTTATTACGCCCCTTATCTGATTTAACATCAAATCCACCGGGTTCACCTTTGGTCAGCGTGACACTTTCTAAAGGCACGATATAGGCTGTGTAAAACGCAGATCCGCTGACGGTCTGACAATCAGTACAGTGACACAAAACCTGCATCACAGGTTCGCTCGTCGTTTCAAATCGTGTCTTTCCGCACAGGCAGCCGCCTGACATCCTCTCTGACATTATTCACTCCTTGGTTTCAAAAACTTGCTGATTTGGTATCCATAAGATGTCATGTCACCGGCAAACGAAACGCCTAGTTGCTTGATTTCAAAGGCCAACCGTTTTAACGTTCGCTCGACTTTGTCGAACGGGATGGGAGTCGCAACTTGATCCAGACTAACCATCGCCCCGCTATAGGAGCCATTCTTTTTAGGCTTCAACCTTAACTGAAGTGGCGATTACTGGGGGCCAACTTTTAAAATTCCCATCCACGTTTCTGCCTTGTGTTCCTGCCCAAAGCACCGGTTGATAGTCGTCAGCAGTAAAATGGCGATCATACCGACGATCACCCAATAAGGGACATTGAGCGATGCTGAGTTCTCTATTCAAAACAATCAGTTTAATCAGGAATAGGTCTGGCGGCGATATAAATAGTTTTCACTTTGCCATTCTCAATTAACACGTCAAAAATTTCCCGGCGTTTGTTTTTTTTGCCATCGACGGTTTCAACCAAATCCCATCCGGTTGTCACCCACTGCTGTAGCTTCCCGTCTTTGCCAGTGAATTCGTTGGCAATAGAATACATGTGTGTCCATTTGGGGTCAGATGCAGCGAACCATTCTTTTAACAATGTCATTTGAGCATCTGTGCTATCAATAAAGCTGCCGTCTGATGTCCACGCTTCAAAACCTTCAGCATTGGCATTGCGTATAGCATTGAGATCATTATCTTCATGGGCCTGCATATATTTAATCCAAACCGCAACGGTGTCTAGTGATCCAGCATAAAGGGGTGCTTTGGTTCCCTCCGTTGTGTCGTAGCCAATGATTGTTTTCTCGTTCTTCTCACCAGTTTCATGATGGGTAGCAAACGATGGTTGTGCCAACAACAATATGCTTATACTTAGTACCACCTTAATTATAGCTATTTTCATTTTGCGGCTTCCTTTTAAGTTTTCTGGTTGGGTCTAATTACTCTGACTGTTTGACGGCGGCCCCTATGGTACTACCTAACCCTGTTTGCTAAGAGACTCTTCTGCTAATTTAAGCTGAAACAGATGAGTTTCCAAATGAGCCTGTCAGAATCAGATAATACATTAAGGATATACAACTCACTATAAATCTCCAAGATGCTTTAAAACTAGGCAACCCCAATAAATCTAAAACCACACAGCTTTCCGAAACCTGATGGAGCCCGTTGTTTCATAGCTGCTTTACAGTTCAAAAACTGCTCAAAATGTTAGAGGACATGTCTATATGGGGTAGGGGAGTGCCTCGACTTGAAAATCTAAAACTGTCAAGAAAAATGGTTCGTTTAGTGTGAATCTGCCGTTTTAGTTCGCGAAAAGCCACCAGATTTCAACTGAGAACTGTGCTCAAAATCGAATTTTAGTGGGTTGGTGTACTTGGCTAGGTAGCTGCCTAAGCAAAAGAGTGGCTATTTCTACTTATCTCCCTTTTTTATGTATAAGAATTATTTAATATCGGGAATAATTTTCGCAAACTTATCAAGCATCGGCATGATTCTTTCAGGCCGATCCCAGCCCTCTATTTCAACACCAATAACCACACGCTCAATGCCCATATCGCGGTATTTTTTAAACGTATCAAGATCTGGAGTAATCAGCGTTTGTAGCGTAATTTCCACATCTTCAGGCTGACGCCCAGCCGCCTTGACCCTGTCGCGAAATTTCTCAATGCCGCCGGCAATATTATCGCCCAGCATCAAATCAATCGGCATCCAACCATCGGCCCATTCTGCTGTGTGCTTTAAGCCAAGTGGCCCCATGGCACCAAATACAATCGGTG
>DUBF01000036.1 GCA_012960465.1 Rhodospirillales bacterium
ACCGAATTTTACGGCGATAATTGCTATTCGGATTGGGTTTGCGCTTGCGAGCCCAGAAGCTGCATAAGCCGCTAACGCAACAGGAGGTGTAATGGCTGATAGCATGGCTGAGTAAAAAACAAAAAAATGTGCTGCTAAAAGATTTACCCCTAGCTCCACCAGCGCCGGTGCGGTCAGCGTAGCTACAAGAATATATGCCGCAGCTGTCGGTAGCCCCATGCCCAAAACGAGCGACGACAACATTGTTAATGCGAGTGCTATAAATAAATTTCCAGCTGAGGCCGTTATGATTAAAGTACTGAATACTAATCCAAGGCCTGTAAGACTAATAATAGCAATAATAATCCCTGCGGTTCCTGTTGCCAGAGCCACAGTCAATACAGCCTCTGCCCCATTTATCAAGCCACCTAATAAACGTTTTGGAGTAAGGCGTGTCCACTTGCGCAGAAAAGATAATAAGACAACACCGCAAATGGCATATAATGATGAAAACATAATGGAATAACCAGAAGTTAACATCAGGATAAAAATCACAATTGAGAGAAGTAAGTGACCACCCTTTTTGAAAGTTTGGCCTATCTTTGGAAGTTCACCGCCCTCTACGGGGCGTATGTTCATTTTTACGGCTTCCAGATGAACGGCAAAGAAAACAGCAATATAATAGAGAACTGACGGGATGATTGCCGCGAGAGCGATCGTTGTATATGGCGTTTCCGTTATATCTGCCATGATAAAAGCTGCTGCTCCCATGATGGGAGGCATCAACTGACCGCCCGTTGAAGCCACGGCCTCAATGGCGCCGGCAACAGCTGGCCGATAACCGGTACGTTTCATTAAGGGTATACTGATAGTGCCAGTTGTCAGAACATTAGCGACTGCAGTCCCTGAAATCATACCCATAAGACTGCTGCCAACCACAGCCGCTTTCGCAGGGCCGCCTCTCGCCCGACCCGTCAATGCTGTGGCAATATCCATTAGAACACCGCTAGCACCAGAAATTTCCAGAAGCGCGCCAAAAATAACAATTAAAACGACAAAGGTTGAACTTACAAACAGAGGCGTTCCAAAAATACCGTCTGCCCCAAGGTATATCTGTGAAATTACCCGTTCCAGATCATAACCACGATGTTCAAATAACCCTGGCAGGTGAGGCCCCAGGAAAGTATAAAATATGAAGATTAATGCTAGAATGACTAACGGCCATCCCATTATTCTCCGGGTTCCTTCTAGAAGAAGAGAGACCGCCGCTATCCCGAGCCATAGTTCGGTCTCCGTTAAAACGCCCTCACGCGATGCGACTTCTTGGTAAAAAATAAAATGATATCCGATTGTTATAAATGCCAGAACGGCCAGCGACCAATCATATGCAACCTTAAGAGGCGAGTTTGTTTCTTTTGCAGAGAGTGTGAAAACCAGAATAAGGGCTAATGACAGGTGAACACTAGTTTGAATAAAATCTGGCTGTACCCCGAACGCCGCTGTGTAAACAGCAAATCCTGAAAGTAAAATTGCCAGAAGTTCCCTGACATTTTTTAATCTTAATCCTTTTATATACGCTAAATTACTATTCAATTCGATCATGGGTTAATCTCCCCGCTTAAATAAGGGTGATCCAGAGTTGCTGAAACAGGCATTAACTCAGCTAAACGGAGGCGGGGCGAGAATAAAAATTCAGAGAGGCCGTGAAGAGCTGCGGAAGATGCGACGGATTTAAATTTTTGATCATTGGGTGTAAATAACGGCAGTGTAATCTTATTATTAGAGGCAGCAGACTGAATTCCATCAATATAGGAGCCAATTTCAGCGATCGGACCTACCACCAATACAACTTCCGGGGCCAGCGCCTTATATAACGCTGTAAGCATATCCCCAAGAGCGCTACCTGCCCGGAAGGCAGCGGCCGTAACGACTTCATCTCCATTTTGTGCTCTACCAATAACATCTTCTAATAAGAGACCATCGTCAACGAGCCTACCAGGCGACGAAGCTGGAGGTATGCTTAAATTTAAATCTGCCAGTATTGACCAACCTGACGCGATGGTATTGAGGCAACCCTTTTGACCACAAGCACATAGAATATGATTGTCCGCCACTGGAATATGGCCTACCTGACCTGCCTGAAATTTATCACCCCGAGCCAATTTTCCATCAAAAAGAAAACTTCCCCCTAAACCGGGGCCAACACGAATTAACATCATATCTTTTTTGTTAGCGCAACACCCATAACGCGTCTCGGCCATGGCAATAATATTATTCAAGTTCTCAACAGCAACTTGAAGACCCAGTTTATCTGATAAAATTTTACCTATCTCAACATCATGCCAGCCAAGGTAAGGAGATGATTCTAATCGTCCCGCTGTTGAATTGACGATGCCCGCAATCGCAAAACCAACTCCTAAAATTCGATTGCGTTTAATTTTTTGCTCGACAATAAAAGTATTAACCGTATGGGAGATTTCTTCCAGGGTCTGGGCACTGTCTTGAGGATTGGAAAGTTCGAAAGGGCGGTAGGCAATGGCTTCACCCTTTAAATTTGCCAAAACCATTTGGCGTTCCCAAGCGGCGAAATTAATGCCAATTACGAACGTATTATCATCTGTAAATGTCAACTGTGTCCGGTTTCGGCCAGGCCCACTTTTAAGTGGCGCCTTTTCTCCTGTCTCTAGTATACCTGCATCAATTAGTTCACGGGTTATTCGGGTAATAGCTGTCGTCGTAAGTCCCGTTTCAACAGCCAATTGGGTTCTATCAATCGCCTCATGATTTAATATACAATTGAGCACGTTTGTTCTGTTTTGCCGCCGTAAAGACTCAGGAGATCCTGCTAACTTAACCAAAATCAATCTCCTCGGAAGCGGCAACGGGCGTCCCGGTTACCATACTCGCACCTTTTTCCGCGATCATAAGCGTCGGTGCATTTGTGTTTGCAGAGGTTATTTTTGGCATGACGGAAGCGTCTATGACGCGCAATCCGGTAACGCCGCGAACCTTTAATTCCGGGTCGACAACTGAACTTTTGTCGCTTCCCATACGGCAAGTTCCAACACAATGAAATACGGTCCCTCCGTTATCACGCACTTGCTCCCAGATTTTCTCATCAGTTTTTGATTCCAGTCCAGGCATAACCTCAACGTCCCATAAGTCTTTAAATGAAGGTTGATTGGATATTTTCCGGAGAATTTTTACGCCTTCAACAATGACATCACGGTCGGTTTGGTCCTCAAAATAATTAGGCTCTATCAGGGGCTGTTCCATGGGATCGTCAGAATTAATTTTTAAAGAGCCGCGTGATTTGGGATGACACTGCCAGACCGAAGCCGTGAAGCCCGCATATTTATGAAGAGGCATTCCTGGTTTATCGACGGAGAGTGGCATTACGTTGAACTGTACGTCAGGTCTTCCGTCCTTTGCATATTTTGTGCATGCGCTGCCGCCAACCTGACCCGCACCAACAGTCAGAGGGCCTGATGCATTTAAAACCCACCGTAGACCCCACTGGGCCAGCTTAATTGGATTTCGGATCTGATTGTTAAGAGATTTCTTTTGCTTTAATCGAACAATCGTTCGCATTTGATAATGATCTTGCAGATTTTCTCCCACCTCTGGCGAATGGACGACCATTGGAATTTCATGCTTTGCCAGAAGTTCCTTCGGTCCAATACCCGATAATTGCAGAATTTGAGGGGATTGGAGGGCGCCTGCCGCCAGTATGACTTCGCATGTAGCGGCAGCCTGTTTTTTTTCACCGTTCTCAAGCCATTCAACGCCGACAGCCTTTTTGTCTTCAAACAGAACCCGTGTCGTATGGCATTTTGTTTTTATAGTTAGGTTCTTCCGGCCTAAGGCGGGCTTTAAAAATGCCGTAGCAGCGCTTGAACGCCAGCGTCCTTTGATTGACAATTGATAAGAGCCAACACCAAAACTCGTTTCCGCATTAAAATCTGGATTAAATGGTAGCCCATATTCCTGAGCTGCGGTTACCCAGGCACCACAAAAAGGGTCATTGTTACGAAGATCTGAAACGCCAAGTTCGCCTAATCCACCGCGATACTGGTTTTCACCACCATTATACGATTCCAAACGGCGAAAGTAGGGCAGTACATTTCTGTAACCCCAGGTTGACGCCCCCAACTTTTGCCAGTCTTCATAGTCGTCTTTTTGGCCGCGGATAAAAATTAAACCATTAATTGAACTTGATCCGCCGACTATTCTGCCGCGCGGCCAGACGATTTCCCGGCCCCCAGTTCCTTCGCTTGGCTGGGTTTTAAATTGACGTGAGAAGCGATCGTCATAGATGGTGCGAAAATAACCTACAGGCAATTTGAGCCAAAAATTACCATCGTCTCCGCCAGCCTCAAGGACTAAAACTCTATTTGTGGGATCCCGACTCAGTCGGTTCGCCAAGAGTGAGCCAGCAGAACCTGATCCGACTATAATAAAGTTATAGCTAGAACTATCTTGAAGTTTATGCCGCACTCAAACTCGCCTCCCAGTAACAAATTTTCTGCGTTGGTTATTTAATTAATAACAGTATGTAATTAATTAACTCGTCGCAAGTAAAAACTTTGGTGCAGGTACTAAATAGCTTTGCGATGAATCCCGGCTGGGTGACGTGAAAGCCAAAGTTTTTCTAGGTGTGTTATTATTGGATAAGAAGAAATTTTTTTATAATTTACTTCGTAGTTTAATGTGCGCTGATGATACGTTGGTGAGCGGCTTAGAAGATATACTTGAAATGGTTATATATTCTAGTTTAAATCCATTGGAAATCAACTAACTTTCAAATAGCTAAAACCCGCGGGCAAATTAATGACTGCGGGTTTAGTTAAATTTCTAACTCACTATTGAGTTTACAAGTGAAATTCGTAGATATTGCTATGTTAAAAGGAATTTAATTTATATCACCTTTTTATTAGAGGGTAAATTGGTTCAAACAAATTATTTATTTTTATTGGACTACCATTATCTGGCAAGTTCACACGCTGATTTCACCATAGTTTCCATTGCTGAGCCTGGAGAGGGTTCCATCCAATTTGAGTTTTTTGGATCATAAGGTATGCCGTTCCCTGCACCCATTGGTTGTGTGTAGCTGGAAAAACTCACCGTTTTCTTCCGAATTAGTTTGCAGTCACCTTGCGCAAATACTGTGTGAGATAAAATCCCATTTTCCCTTGGGCTCAAATAATCAATCAATTCCCAAAAATAAACATACCTGTCGTTTTTTGCTATCCTCAGAACATCCAGATAGAAGGTGGTCCCTTCGTGACTTCTAATTATATTCGTCCATCTCGCAAAACTGGTTGTTGAGAAGATCAGTGAAAATAAGAGTGTGGACAGGATGATTGATTTTTTCATAACGTGAGTATAGCAAACAAAAAAGAGATTTGGATAGGTTTATCTATGACATTGTGAGGAGTTAGCCACAACCCTCAGGTGCTTTGGGCCCGACGAGTCTCACATCTTTGGCCTTAATTTCGTAGGCATGATACTTTGAATGAGATCGATACGACCAGTCACCTTCTTTTGTGATGAGTTTGATTTTCCTTTTAGCTTTCTCTGCTGTCTTTAGGTATCGGCATATTACTGTGGGATTGGCCATAGTTTTGCCGTCAATAGAGATCAACAGATCATAGGCTTTAATGCCAGCTGACCTTCCTATCGAGGCACGCGCCACATCCTGAATGAGTGCCAGGCCCTTTGGATTGGCTTCCTCATCATCTCTGAAATTTTCAGGGGCAATCACAACGCCTGAGACATGCACGCCTATGCGTTTCATCAGGTTGGTACGCGGCTTGCTCATGATTGAAAAAATCTTTTTTCTTCCATCTCTTTCAATCACGACATCCACCTTGCCTCGCACTCCCCGCAGCTGGTGCACCAGCATGGCTTGATTTTTAAATTCATCCTTTGGTGTGCCGGCAAAGGAGACCAGTCGATCACCGACCTCAAGGGGCCAGGCTGTAGGTTGTTTCTTGTAGATAACAGCTGCAATCAATTCGCTGTCATTGTCATCATCGTAGGCAAAACTAACAGGTATATAGGAGGGTGTTGGATCCATACCTTTTCGGAGAAGATCAACTACCTTACAGGCGTGGGTCATCGGGACAGCAAAGTTCAGACCTTCACTTCGGCTTTTAGACATGGTGGCTGAACTAATTCCAACGACCTTCCCCGAGGTTAAGCTGATGAGGGGTCCGCCTGAATTACCGCTGTTGATAGGTGCATCAGTTTGCACCCAAACTCTACCCCATCGGTATTTTTCACCAGAGATAATTCCTCGTGTACCAGAGAAAGAGAGTGAGAAAGGATGGCCAAAAGCTCCAACGGGTTTCCCCACTACAGGTTTGTTAACACAATCAAGCTTTGCTTCTGTTGCTATAGCCGGGATTTTATCAGGAGAAATTTTGATAATTGCTAGATCCAACAGCATGTCGAC
>DUBF01000037.1 GCA_012960465.1 Rhodospirillales bacterium
ATCAGCACCTTCCTTCTTTAAAGCCTCCGCCAAGGTCAAGCAACGCATAACATGGCCTGTGCCTATTTGTAATGAAGCATCAACTCTAATGACGACCTTCATGTTAATTCAATCTTTTAAACCCAGTTTCACAAATAGGGCCTTTCAACAATTCATTAACATCTCGCCCTTCCTCACATTCTTTTATAAGTGCAAAAATAGGATCAAGAACCTCAAAGAACCCACTCACAATTTCTGGAGTGTGCTCCGTACAGACATAGACGCTGTTCCCCGCCAAATAGCCTTTCCCCAACATTTCTTGGGTTATGAGCGTCTTATAAGCTAACGCATTCGCGCTTTGAAAGGTAAAGCCCGTAAGCGCAGGAAGACCCCAGCGGTCAATTTTAAGCTCGTACTTATCAGCCAGCCGACCCCATAATTTGCTAATATTTAGTCCCGTTTCTGTAATGGTTTCCCAGGACCTCTCCCTTTCCATTATTTCTAGTGTTTTAAGCCCTGCAACTGACCCAATCCTTTCTGTCCAAAATGTACTACTAATAAACGTAGATTGAGCCGCCTCCATGATTTCTCTACGACCTATCATCGCAGTGATTGCATAACCATTCCCCAACGCTTTACCAAATATAGCCATATCTGGTTCAACATCATATAATTTATGCAGTCCTCCAAATGTTTGACGAAACCCTGATGTACACTCATCAAAAATCAGAACGATCCCTCGCTCAGTTGCCAGATCGCGGACTTTTTGTAGAAAATTACCTTCAGGCCCCTTATTTCGAGATACTTCCATCTTTATAACACCAATATCATGAGTATCTATCAGCGTCAGAAGCTCTGCATAATTATTGTAATTAAATGGTAAAACAGTACCGCGAAGGTTTTCAGGAACTCCCTTAGGTTCAAGCCCTGGTAATAAGTGACCAGCTAAGCTATCGTCACCACCCAAGTTAGCAGAAAGATACCAGTCATGCCAACCATGGTAACCACATACAGCAACCTTATCTTTACCTGAAGCTGCACGTGCAATCCGAATTGCAACCGCATTGGCTTCACCACCTGTACGAGCAAAACGAACCATATCTGCCCAAGGATGAAGTTCAACCAGTTTTTCTGCTAAGTACACTTCCTCTGGACAATTAAATGTGGACATATTACCCGAACTGATAGCCGCACGCACCACATCATCTACTTCAGAGTGCCCATAACCGAGTATATTCGTACCAATGCCCATAATGGACATATCCAGGTATTCCTTGCCATCCATATCCCAGACTTTACAGCCTTTTGCTTTACTAAAATAAGCAGGCCATTGGTCTGGCAAAAACATTTCAGGCCGCTTGGAAAGTAGCATATTCCCGCCGGGAATGACCTGTTTAGCACGCTTCCACAATTTCTGACCCGACCCCATTACCGCTCCTTCATTACGAATTAATTTTTGATTTGATAAAAATAGTTCTGGCTGACTAGCTTGAAGCTCATTCACCTGCTCCCAAGTAAAGTGAATATTAGGTGCAAAGTGAGAAAACACTGTCGACACCACATCTAGATCGACCTGCTCATCAACAGTCCAGCGTAGGTTAGAAAGATCTTTATCATTCGACATCGATGCTCGTTTAAAGCCCTCTCCTTTTCGCATATAAGGCGTTACATGTTCGCGCTCAAATGCCTCTTCAGCTTCTTGCGCTGAACGCTGAAGCGCAGCAAAGGTAAATACCTCAATATCCAGCCCATCAGGGTATGTTGGTGGTGAAATGTTGCTAAGGTAATCTGCTCCTACCTTTTTAAACTCCATAATCGCCTTGTCGACTAAGGCAGGGTCGACAAGAGGGCAATCGCCTGTCACACGAACGATGACATCTGCTTGAGCCTCTTTAGCTGCCTGAAAATAACGACCTAAAACATCATCTTCATCTCCACAAAAACAACCATAACCTATATTCAACACATGCTTCACTAAGGCATTATTGTTTTCAGTTTGAGAAGTAGCAACAAGAATTTCATCCACCTGTTCAGAATATGAAAGGCGGTTCAGCAGCAGTTCAATCATCGGTGTCTCACCAATGAGCTTCATCACTTTATTAGGAAGCCGAGTAGAGCCCATCCGTGCTTGGACAATAGCAACTATTTTCATTTATTTACCCAAAGGGCTGGATTCAACAGCTCTTTATCACAAAGAGCAAGGTTGCCAGGAATAGCTGGAAGACTACCTGATGAAGCGATGAAAATTTCTTTTAATTGTGAAGCACTTTCAACGCCCAATACTACCTTTGAAATACCTTCTATAGATAGCACATAACGTAAGCATGCCTCTAATGCCGTTAACCCTGTCTCTTTTAACCAGGCATCCCATGTATCCCATAGAGCTTCCCAACGACCAAACTGTGAGGGGCGCTGTTCTGAACTCATCAATAATAAACCTTGCAGGAATACAGACCGCACATGAAGTTCACATCCTTTATCCTGAAGCCTTTTAATCCAACCTGATTCAGCTAACCTTTGATCTACTATACTAAAAGGAGCCTGCACAAGATCGACTTTCATCATGCTAAAAATTGGATCTAGTTCTGCTGGTTCATAAACAGAAACGCCTATCTTTTTCACCCAACCATTCTGCTTTAACTTGTACAGAGCATTTCGAATTTCCTCCCCACGCGCCTCTACCAACTGAACAGGTCTATGTAGCAACAAACCATACAGATTATCTACTTTTAAACGCTGACAAGAGTCATAAACCTGCCCCTCTATCCAACCATCAACATCTACAATATCGACGGGTAGTGCTGACAGCTTGCTAATAACTTGCCACCCTTCCACGCCTACAGAACCTAGTGCTTTTTCACTTTCCCCATATGCCGTTGCCGTATCCAGCGTATCGATACAAAGGCTCTTTGCTAACTCAAGAATTTCAGCCGCACCTGCTTTTTGTACCCGCCCTATTTTATTTGCAATACCATAATCAAGCCCAAACTGAGCTGTTCCGAGTGCAATCTTATTAACCATTCTGGCCAAACTCACTTTTAATTATTCCCAGCATAAAACAGCCTGAACGAGAACCGCTTGATTCAACATGGCTACGCTTAAACCCTTCAACCGTATACCCTGCTTTTAAAAAAACTCGCAGTGATGCCAAATTATCTTCATAACATCCAGCTTCAACTTTCTCTAGCTCAAGGCATTCAAACCCATACTGGGTAAGTCCTTGCACAACCTCGCCTGCTAGCCCTTTCCCCCAAAAATCTTTATCTCCGATAAATAAGCTCAATTCCCCGCGGGCGTATTGCTCATGAATAAAACCAAGCTTAGCGTTACCAATATGCTTACCAGTATCCCTCATAAAAATACCATAAAGGTGAGCGTACTCATCCCTGTCACATTGTTCAATAAATGCCTTACATGAACCAACAGTCTGTGTACTATGTCTGGTCTCAAGGTATCGATTTACCACCGGATCATTAAGCCAGTCTACATAACGCTGAGTAGCGTCCTCTTCTGATAAGGGGCGCATATACAACCTTTTCGTTGTAATCACCTTCACTTCAGGTTTTCCTTTAAAACAGAAATAACACTTTCTTGTTGCTCATGACTTAGTCCTGGGTAGAGTGGAAGGCTAATTGCCTCCTCGTAATAAGCTTCAGCCTCAGGAAAGTCTCCAGCATGAAAGCCTTTTTCTCGATAATAGGGCTGAGTATGCACGGGAATATAATGTAAATTGACACCCACACCTGCCGCTCTAAGCGCCTCAAAAATCTCTCTATGTGTTTTAGACAATTCATCTCGCTGGAGTCGAACGACATAGAGGTGCAACCCTGAATAACTATCCAAGTGTTGCCATGGTAGAGTTATTGGAAGACTTTTTAATTCTTCGTTATAACACTGGGCCAACTCATGACGTTGCTCAACATATCTATCCAGCCGAGTAAACTGACTAATTCCGAGTGCTGCTTGGAGATCCGTCATTCGGTAGTTAAAGCCAAGGTCTATTTGCTGATAATACCAAGGACCATCAGGAGCTTGAGTCATTAGTTCTACATCACGTGTGATCCCATGACTTCGAAGCAACTCCATTTTCGCTGATAACTCCCTGTCATTAGTCAGCGCCATCCCGCCTTCTGCGGTCGTAATTATTTTAACGGGGTGAAAACTAAAGACCGTAATATCACTATAGTGGCAGTTACCAATTGGTTCACCTTTATATTTACCCCCAATAGCATGCGAAGCATCCTCAATAATTCTAAAGCCATACTTTCTTGACAGTTGGGAAATAGACTCCATATCACAAGGCTGCCCACACAGGTGCACAACAACAACAACTTTCGGCAACGCTTTAACTTTCTCTGCTTTTATTAGTTTAGCTTCAAGGGCCTGCGGGCTTATGTTGTATGTACGAGGGTCGATATCAACAAAATCTACTTCTGCTCCACAGTAGAGCCCACAATTTGCAGACGCTACAAAAGTAATGGGTGTTGTCCATAGCCAGTCACCTTTGCCTAAACCTAAAGCCAAACAAGCCAAGTGTAATGCTGATGTTGCGCTACTCACTGCCACTGCATGCTTCGCATGGCAATATTCTAAAATAGTCTTTTCAAAAAGCGGGACTTTTGGGCCTTGCGTGAGAAAATCTGAGCACAAAACCTCGATAACTGCATCAATATCCGCCTGATTTATATCTTGTCGTCCATAAGGGATCATAAATCAAATGCTCCCAATTTTTTCTTTATTTACCTCAATCCAGCCCTGCAAATCACCATCACTCATCCACTCTGAGTTGCTATCACTTGCGTAGATAAAACCTTCTTTCACCTTAACCCCATCTTTGATGCGCTTTTGATCTGATCCCCAGCTATTAATGGTCGGTAGAATCTTGAAGTGGTCTGGATACTCATAGGTATAAGTTGCATCTTCTGCGCTTATCATCTCTTCATGCAATTTTTCTCCTGGGCGAATACCAATTATTTCTTGTTCAGCCTCAGGTGCGACGACTCTCGCTAAATCAATCACTTTCATAGAGGGGATTTTTTTAACGTAGATCTCTCCGCCTTCCATATCTCTAAACGCATGCCAGACGAGCTCCACACCATCTTCTAGTGAAATCATAAAGCGAGTCATCCGCTCATCGGTAATAGGCAGCACGCCTTTATCTTTAATGGACATAAAGAAGGGGATAACCGAGCCGCGAGAACCCATGACATTTCCATAACGGACAACAGAAAAACGGGTCACATGACTGCCTGAGTATGAGTTCCCCGCTACAAATAATTTATCGGAAACTAGTTTTGTAGCACCATAAAGGTTAACAGGGCTGCTCGCTTTATCTGTTGAAAGTGCCACCACTCCTTTTACGCCTTTATCAATACAGGCATCAATCAAGTTCATTGCGCCATTAATATTGGTTTTTACACATTCAAAGGGATTATATTCAGCCGTTGGAACAATCTTTGTTGCGGCAGCATGGACCACATAATCAACGCCATCTAACGCACGATACAGCCTCTCTTTATCTCGAACATCGCCAATAAAGAAACGAACACGAGAGTCACCCTCAAATTTCTTAGCCATCTCCCACTGTTTCATCTCGTCACGGGAATAAATAATTATTTTTTTGGGGTTGTATTTATCAAGCGTCATGGGCACAAATGTATTACCGAAAGAGCCCGTTCCACCCGTGATTAAAACTGTACTATTGCTAAACATAAAATTTCCTAATTTTATTACCGTCCTTTACGCTGTGTCATATTCTTTTTCCTGTTTGATTTCCAAATACACACAAGCTAAGGACAACCAAAATATCAACCACAATACGTCTATTTTTGTAATAAAGTTTTAAGTATAAAAAAACAAAACCACTATACCTGCCAACTGAAAAAGCACCACCTTTAACTTGACCTGCGTGCCTTTAATTACAAGATATATTAAGAGATCCGTTATTTTAACAAAGTCTGTCTCTTTTGGTCGCCCAAATTCATTTGCAACTCGCAACGCCATTCCGCCAATTGAATGAAAACATGCATTACATAATCGAGCGGCGACTTGCACCCAACAAAAGTCACGTCAACGACGGCAGCCCCAGATACAACATTACTTCTGTTTAGTTGATAACTTTGACGAACATCAGTGGATCAATGACTGCCTTTTAATATTAAGTTTTGATTATGATTGATTTTACAATATGGCACTTCGAATCTCAGTCACTGCAATTAAATACTCATCTGTTGTGCCCCGTGCACGACAGATTTAACCCAGCCTACAAAGTTAACGCTAACTTGCTGGCATCAATACATGCAACTGATAACACATTATCCAGGCAATTCAAGGCATGCTTGGCGTACAACGTGACCCTATTCAACACAGCTATCAAGACTATATCCCTCAAGAAACTCAGCAATGGACGGTGGTGTTTATCCTATAAGATGAAACCCATGCTTGGCACAGGG
>DUBF01000038.1:0-531 GCA_012960465.1 Rhodospirillales bacterium
CAGAACGTTCTGATTGCGACCGTTTCAGATCATCTACACGCCCAACATCAAGCCAAAGTTCATGCATGGGATAGACAATGGTCTGGGCGTCACTGCCTTGCAAACGGCTGAATAATGTAGGCATATCACAGTATTCACCAGCCTTTAAGGCATCAAGGGTGTCTGGGTTTAACACATAAACGCCAGCATTAATATGATTGCGAACAGTAGGTTTTTCTTCAAAACCTACAATTTTAACCCCTTGGGTGCGAACAACGCCAAAGGGGTGCTGCCATTCGTGGATACGTACGGCCATCGTGGCTGAGGTACTATGGCTAGAATGATAGCTTAGAATGTCATTGTAGCTAAGGTTAGTTTTTACATCTACATTCGAAACAACAAAGGGAGCCTCGGGTCGTGGGTTCAAAAGACTCAACCCGCCGGCGGTACCCAAGGGCGATTCTTCTCGCAAATAGTCTATTTGCACATTCCATCGGCGACCATCACCACAATATTCTTCTATCATATTGCCAAGATAATGAACAGCCAAAA
>DUBF01000038.1:574-6423 GCA_012960465.1 Rhodospirillales bacterium
TAGCAACATTGCTTTGGGACAGTTTTTAGTGTGAGGTCTCAGTCGTGTTCCCTGGCCACCAGCCATTATAATCATTAAACTTGAGTGTTGGCGTGGCTCCAGCCAATCATCCAACAGGTGCAACCCAACTACACGCCTGTTCTCGTCTACAATGGGCAATTGACGAACCTTATTGGCCTGCATAAGTTTAAGTACAGACCCACGACCGAGCGAGGGTGGAGCGACCAAAGGTTCACGTTCAACGATTCGTTCTATAGAGCTATCCATTCCCATATTGCGCAATAACCCTCGCCGGATGTCTCCATCTGTAAGAGTACCCACTAAAACTCGATCAGGCGTCGTTATTATTATCACCTGACAACCAGTTTCATTCAGTTTACTTATGGCCTGTTGCAGGGTAGCATTAATGGGAAGTAGTGCTTTCTCCCAAGACCCTGTTAGAGGCTTATCAATATTTGACATAGACTTTTTGTCCTTTTACAACCAATAAACCCGGTACGGTGGTTAGGGGTCAAGGTTATGGAATGGTTTCTTCAAAATAGATTCGAGCGGATAATCTCGCAATATTTTCACAATCTTTTTGCTCGCGCCACCTTCCCCATAAGGGTTTTGGACCGTTTCCAATTCCAACAGAAATTCTTTAGAATAAAGTTTTCGTAAGGCGGCAGCTATTGATTTTTGTTCTGGATCACAATCGATCACGCTTTTCGTTTTGAGTCGTCCCCGCTGGCGGTCGCCAATATTGATCGTACCCTTAGCAAAACTTGGGACTTCAAGCAAGCCGCTGGATGAATTTCCAACCACCCCATCGACATGCCGAATACATGATAGATATTTTAATTGTCCTAAAGAGGTATATGACCGCGCGCCGGGATGTTTTACCACAAACTGATCTATCATTCCAATTAATATTCGACTATCGGTATCAGCATTAGGCATAGTAAAAATCAAGTGCGTATCTTTCAGTTTTTCCAGTGCTGCAAGTAATTCTGTCATCTGCATGGCAGATGATTCCTTTTCTAATGTGACTGGATGAAAGGTAACTAAAAGATTTTTGGCCCCTAACTTAAACTCAAGTGCGGTTTCTAATTCTGGTCGATCTAGCAGTTCTAGTTTTTTGATATTGTCTATTCCTAAACCACCCACCAGAAATACTCGCTCAGGGTGTTCTCCAAGTTGAATCACCCGCTTCCGATATTCCTCCGCCGCAACAAAGTGCAAGTGTGACATTTTGGTGATTGAGTGACGAATCGCTTCATCGAATGCGCCCTCGGTAGACTCGCCTCCATGCAGATGCGCCACAGGAATTCGAGCTACCATGGCTGCAGCAACGGCAGAAAAAAGCTCGAACCTGTCACCAAGCACCAGCATTATATCTGGTTGAAGTTGTTGTAAGGCATCTCCAAAACCGATCAGTCCCAGTCCCATGGACTTGGCCACTCCCGATGGGGTATCCGAACTGAGCAACATCTCCACTTTGCGATCAATGCTGAATCCGTCTTTTTCAATTTCCAGGTAGGTGAGTCCAAATTCCGGCGAGAGGTGCATTCCGGTTGCGATGATCTGAAGTTCAAGACCCGGTGCCTCGCGAATCTCTTCCATCAGCCAGCGTAAGAGGCCGTATTCTGCACGGGTTCCGGTTACAACACAAATTTGTCTCTTCATAGTTCGATCAACTCGTCAGTTTTAAAATCACGTGGTGCCTTGCAACCCAATACTTCATCCCAGCGCATAGGCGAGAGCCCTGTGCCAGGACGCTTGGCTGTGAGATTGGTTGTACAGAAAATATCTCCTTGGCGAATGGCCTTCGCCGCTACCAGAGATTTGCGTGCGATGGGTATGTTCTTCGCTTCACTTGAACTGGGACGTTTAATACCATCCCCCATCGCCTTTTCTATATTACGGATAGCAACCACCATTTCTTTTAGCTCTTCAGGCCCAAGACTTGCGTGGTGATCAGGCCCAGACAGGTTGCGATCAAGAGTAAAGTGCTTTTCGATTACGGTAGCTCCCAAAGCCACAGCGGCAATCGCAACTTCGATACCCATAGTATGGTCTGAATAACCTACCTTCACGCCAAAAGTATCACGAATAGAGAGCATGGCTCGTAAGTTTACATCAATCATGGGCGTAGGATATTCAGTATTGCAATGAAGCACGGTAATACGACTGCGGGACGTGCCTTCTTGTTCCAAGGTATTCAATGCAGCTTCTATTTCATCCTGGTTAGCCATTCCGGTTGATAAAATTACTGGTTTTTTATACTGCCCGATATGACGTAAATAAGGAAGGTTGGTGATTTCTCCAGAGGGTATTTTGAAGCGGTCCAGCCCAAGCTCTAAAAGTAGGTCGACACTTTCAGTATCAAATGCAGTGGAAAGAAACTGAATCTCTCGTGATTTACAATGTTTGATCAAAGCCTCATGCGTATCGCGGTTCAATTCCAGTTTTTTTAACATAGTGTACTGGGATTCTATATCATCCGTTGTCTGATTTTGGTACTCGGCTTTTTTGGCATTTTTAGTAACAAGTTTGTCGGCAGTGAACGTCTGAAATTTAACAAAATCCGCGCCAGCATCGGCGGCGACATCAATCAATTGGCGTGCCAAACTTATGTCGCCATTATGGTTCACACCCGCCTCAGCTATGATCAGAGTTTTCAATGTGTCTCTTTGAGTCATGACATGCAAACTCCTGTTTTACAATTAGCGAGAATCTGTTGGCCCATTCCTATTACGCAACGGTCTAATACTAACCCCTTGTTTTACATTGGAATTATTCCATATAAAGGTTCCCGTGCCAATACATACCCCCACTCAATAGTGCTACTACTGTAATCTATTGTTTTTATGTATTTTAATTTTAATTACTCTGCAAATTAAATGTGAAAATCACTTCAACTCACTAATATACAGAACCATTATGAACCAATGGAAGTAAAGTTAGTTGGCGACAAAGTTTGTACAGAGGACTAGCTAATTCTAAGCTAAAATTAAAATCTTTGCGTATTGTTGGTGATGCTTATCATTTCAAAAAAGTGCTCACTCAGTTTTAAGAACAAATTTTTGATTGTTCAAATTGATTGTTAGCGGAAACTTTGTTGTATGAAATGCTCTTATTCTTCTTCTCAACTCATCTCTCTCAATGCCAAGTTCAATAATCGACATCTGATCAATTTCTTTAATCTTTCTTGCTTTCCCATTCCACTTTTCTTTTTTTGATATATCACTAAAAATTGAAAGTTGATGATTGCTTTTGAATAAATCATTTATAACGTCAAAGAATAGAGTTAATGCCTGACTATGAGTTCTTTCTAAAAGTGATTGGACATTATCATTCTCAAAAACACTAAACCGTTTTACCTTCAATATGTCTCCGTGATCTACATCTTCATCCATCAAATGCGCCGTAACACCATATACATTTGTGCCCTCATAAAGAGCCCAATTTAGACACCCACTACCAGGGTATTCAGGTGGAGCAGGATGTATATTTATGGCGCCAATATTAGCCTGTTCAATGAACATTTTTGGTAGAATGTAATAACTCCTGAAACAAAAAATATAATCACCTCTCCAACATCCAATATCATCTGGAAGCTTCTCCCCCCTATTCTTTGACCAAACAGCGGTAATATCACAATCTAACCGAACGAGGAATTCATAAGCCTTATTTGAATATTCGCAATCTTTTTGCCCAAAAAATAAAACGTTTTTCCCGCTGGTTTGGCCCATAATTGATTTCCTTTATATCAAGTTGAACTGCACCAGTGAGTTGTACCACTTTTTAAGTTAGGATTCCCACGTTCACGGGTTTGATAAACTTTGGTGCTGGAGCGCTCTTGAGTCATTCCTTCTGTTTCTTTTCTACGATTCCAGCGAAGAACTTCGGATTATTTCAATAACCTTTGCTTGCTCTGATTCTTTTAAGCCCGTTGAGCAGGGAAGTGTCACAAATTTCAGAACTAACAGGTTGCGCCGTTGCAGGTGAATTTTTGAACATGGGTTCTGAAAGGCAGAACTGTTAGCTCAAGCCAATTTAATGATTATAAATCTTTCCCATTAATAGCTTCTCTCTTCCAAAAGAATCATGAAGCAATTTATACTTCTTAAAAATTTTATTATAGATCTTGATATTTTCCTGATTAGGTTTATATGTTATTTTGGCTGGCGCAGTCATTTTTTTAATAGCTTCAGCATAAGAGCCGTAACCGTTGTGCTTTGGTCCGGCTGCTACAGAACCAAGAATGGCTGCTCCTAAGGCGGTTGTCTGTGAGGAAGAGGCGACCTTAATATTCTTCCCGGTCACATCTGAATAGATTTGCATAATCAGTGGGTTTTTGACCAAGCCTCCACAAGCGTATAACTCATCTATATTCAAACCACTCTCTTCATGGGTCTCAATAATAATTCTAGTTCCGAATGCAGTCGCTTCTATCATCGCACGAAAAATATCTTCTGGTTTAGTTTTTAAAGTTAATCCGACCAAAACTCCCTTTAGATCAGAGTTCATTAATACCGAGCGATTTCCATTAAGCCAGTCTAAAGCCACAAGACCATGGTTCCCAACCTTTTGAGAGGTTGCTTTATTTATCAAGAGTTCATAAAGAGATAAGCCACTTTTTTTTGCCTCGCTATAGTAGGTTGCCGGGACTCCATATTCTGCAATCCATGCGAAGATATCTCCAACTGCTGCCTGCCCGGACTCATATCCATAATAACCCGGTATAATTCCATCCCTTACTACACCCGCGACACCTTCGATAAAAACTTCTTTCTGATCCAAAACCATATGGCAAGTTGAGGTGCCCATAACCATGATCATCTTTCCTGGATCGGCTACCCCAACTCCGGCGACTGCAGAGTGAGCATCAATGATGGCAGTGCCCACTGGTGTGTCAGGAAGAAGCTTTAACCGGGAAGCCATTTGAGTAGTTAGCCCTCCAGAACAGGTCCCCACGGGAAATACTTCTTTGCCCAGTTTATTATTTAACTGCGAAAAGCCTTTGTTTAGTTTTTCTAAAAACAAATTTGATGGATAGCCAGAAAAATTATTCCAAAGAGCCTTGTAGCCTGCCTGGCAGGCGCTTCTAGTTTCCCGACCTACAAGTTTCCATACTATCCAGTCCCCAGCTTCAATAAAACGCTTCGCAGAATTAAAGCATTCTCGTGATTCTCTAAAAACTTGCAAGGCTTTTGGGAAAAGCCATTCAGAAGATATAAGCCCACCATAACGTTTCAACCAAGGTTCAGATTCCTGTCGAGCTAAATTATTAATTAAATCGGCATCCGATTGTGCGGCATGATGTTTCCACAGCTTAGGCCATGCATGAGGTTCACAACTCCATTTAGGCAAAGCACATAAAGGAATCCCATCATCTGTGGTCGGTAATATAGTACTTGCAGTAAAACTTATTCCTATTCCCACTACCGTTTCAGATTTTATCTTTCCATCCTTGAGGACTTGATGAACAACTTTATTTAGGCTGTCTAACCAGTTTTGCGGATTCTGTAAAGCCCAATCACGATCTAAGGTGATTGAGGTTCCTGGTAGCTTGTCTGTAATCACCCCATCTAGATATTCCGAAACGGCAACGGCACTTTCTTCTCCTGAAGCAATATTCACTGCCAGGCAACGAACTGATTTGGTACCGAAATCCAATCCCAAAGCGTAATAGTTAGATTCCATCTAGCCACTCATATCTTTTAAATTTACTTTTTATGTAACGGATGTCCCCCAAACCCGTTTCTCATAAGAGCTACGGCTTTTGAAGAAATATTTTCTGGATCGCGGCTTCGATAAAGTGCTAATTCAGACTGAGCAATTGCAGGAATCCAAACTTCTTTTTC
>DUBF01000039.1:0-4537 GCA_012960465.1 Rhodospirillales bacterium
GTAGCGCCATCAACAATGCCGGACAATTTTACACCGGCTCTTAATAATCTAGGGGCACCTTCAAAAAACATTAACCCAACAGGTACACCATAGACTTTCTGAGGACTAATGGAACCAGCGGCAATATCAGTCGCCCTTTTATGCTCCTTATCACCATAAGGTCTGCTCTTTCTATATGCGTTAAGTATCTGTTTAAATTCGTTACGATCGAGTTCGCTAATTAACCTAACATAGTCGCTCCAATTTCTCGGCCAATTCATATTTCTGATAAACTTACGGGATTGGCCAAATGGAAAGTCGATACCAGCAACCCAAGGCCCAGAGCTAAAAAGAAAATCTTCAAATTGCTTGAAGGAAGGCCATTCTAGACGTTTTTTTATTCTCAGAACTCCATCATCAAAATCACATAAAGTGCACGTCAGAGGTTTAAATTTTGTAGGACGGCTTGTAAAATCTATACCAATGATCTTCATACTTTCCAAACCATCTAAAAACATCCAATAAGCCAATATTACGTTCTTATTAGTTTACTGTCATCCTTGTTAGGAATTATCTCAAGCTATTCTCACGAAAAAACTTTTATGGTGGATAACATGATAGCTTAACGCAAAACGGTCATCTCGTATAATAAAGCAAACGATTGTCTAACCTCGGCCGATAAAAGGCATATTTGTGGCCATTAAAGTCATATTTAAAATATTAGTACCTAATGGAAGACCCGCCATGTAAGCTATGGCGTCACCACATTCATTCGGATCAATAACGGGTTCTACCATCACCTCGCCATTGGCCTGAGGAACGCCTTTTTTAAATCTTTTCCCAATCGCTGTGTCGGCATTTCCAATATCAAGCTGCGAACAAGCAATATTATAGGCTCTTCCATCAAGTGCGATGGACTTTGTTATGCCTGTGATGGCATGTTTTGTCGCGGTATAGGCTATGGTATCTGGTCTTGGAACGTGCGCGGATACAGACCCATTATTAATTATACGACCGCCTTGTGGATTCTGCTCTTTCATTATTTTGAAAGCTTCCTTCGAGCAAAGGAAAGTCCCCGTCAAATTGACATCAACACATTGGCGCCAGTCTGACTCCTCTAATTCGTCAACGGGTACCCTTGGCGCACCCATTCCAGCATTATTAAATAGCACGTCCAGCCTACCGAACATTCCTTTCACTGTTTTAAATAACTCAGAAACCGATTTACTATTTGAAACATCCGTTATGCAGGGATAGATGTCAGGTTTTTCTGATACCCCCAAGTCAACGGTTTCTTTGAGAAGATCTTCGCGGCGTCCACAGATAACAACATTATAGTTAAGTTTTTGCAAAGCTAGTGCACTAGAACGACCGATACCAGTTCCACCCCCAGTAACTATTGCAACTTTATTATCAACATCATTCATCTTAATCTCTCACACACTTGATTAAAGTCAATTAATCACTCTAATCATTAATGCGGAGATAAAAATGCAACAATACATTAATGACTATGAATTATTTTTTAGTAAAATTACCAAATGAGTAAAATTGCTCCGGGTTCGTTACCATGATTTTTTCAATCAGACTAGCATCAAGGATCCACTCACCAAACGCATTTACCAGATCACCATCATTTGGATTTACTTCATACTTATTCGGATGAGGCCAGTCCGTTCCCCAAACTATATTATTTGGATTAGCTTCTACTAAGGCACGAGCCATTGGCTGAACATCATCATAGGGAGGCAGGTCCGTCGCACTTACTCTATTCGCACCAGAAATTTTAACCCACGTATTTCCCTCTTTCACTAGATCTAACAATATCTCAAACCCGGAAGCCTGTATACCTGAAGAGGCCGGTTGATAGGCAAAGTGTCCAATCATTATAGGGACGGATGACGCAGCCAAGACTGGTGCAAGTTCTTCAATATCTTTACCAGGGAAAAGGTATTCAACGTGCCAGCCAAAAGCTTTAATCTTATCTTCCAGCGTCGATATATCCTTTAATTCCAGGGGCATACCACCCTTATTATCGAGATTTAGACGCACACCCCTGATACCTTGGTCATTCAACTGAGCCAGAAATTCTTCAGAGGCATCCATTTTAATAGCACATACGCCCCTAGCCCGGGATGCGGAAGTCTCGTTTAATTCATTTATACCTTTTAAAATTGCAGAATTATCCACCCCATAAACAGAGGGTTGTGTAAAAACTACCCGGTCAATGCCCAGAACAGAATGTAAATGGCGTAAGTCTTTTAACGTTGACTCCGGTGGGTTATATCCTCGACCTTCAAATAATGGGAATTCTTTTTCAAATATGTGAACATGAGTATCCACCGTACCTTTAGGCAAACTTATTAATGGTTTTTGTGGATTACGGTCAGGGGCTATACAATCTCTTATGGTCATGTTTTTCTCTCTACTATTCACTCTTAAAGGGAAGGTAGTTGACCTACCCAGTAAAGTTGACGGAAAACTATACTGAAATACCCTGAATAACAACGTTATCTAATAATCTAATAGCCTACGATTACCGCACCACTATTGGGACTAATAACCTGGCCGGACAACATATCAGTCTCTGCAGATGCCAACCAAGCGACAGCATAGGAAATATCTATAGGCTTGCAAAAACGCCCAAGAGGCATCTTCTTTTCAAGATCTTTAATATCATCTTGTGACATCGAGGCGCGTGTCATATCTGTTTCTACAAAACCAGGAGCGACAGCATTAACATTTATACGCCATGGCGCCAGCTCTTTCGCCCAAGATTTCGTAAAACCAGAAATAGCTGACTTAGCTGCTGCGTAGTGACTTACCGAATCATGGCCTCCCATCGCAAATATAGAAGAAATATTTATAATTTTTCCAGATTCATTCTTTTTCATTTGTGGCAAAACAGCTTGTGTTGCAAAAAAAGTTCCCCGCACGTGCACTTCAAACATTTCATCAAAAATTTTAATATCTATATCTTCAATTTTACGGCCCTTTCCTCCAACCCCCGCATTATTTACTAAAATATCAACTTTCCCAAGGTTACTAATAGAGGTCGTAAATTCTTCAATTTCGCGAATATTTGAAATTAAAACTGTTGCCAGCTGTCCAGTTTTTTTGCGAATTAATTCTACGGTTTCATTAGCGTTATCTGGTTTTATATCGTGAACAATAAGTTCCGCGCCCCTCTCTGCTAATAAAACTGCATGACTTCTGCCCAATCCACCTCCCGAACCGGTTACTAATACTCTTTTACCTTCAAGTGGCTTTTCCATTGATACTCCAGTTATTATCCAAATTATCTCATGTGCATCAGATACCTAATGAAACAATAATTGAAACATAAGGTCATGAATTTAACGTGTGCGTTTAAAAACCTTTATTGCTAAACAAAAAACTTTAGGCATAAAATAAAATTCCACGAAGGAATTCAGTTGTTTCTAATTTTATAACCGTTACTTTGATAAGTTTAATTTCAGGGATTTAAATAATGAAGATTGGTGACCGAATAGATTATAGCGCGATAGTAGACCGAGCGCCACTATCACTACCTGACGGTGGTCGGGTTATTATATGGCCTGTAGTTAACCTAGAGGAATGGCCTCCAGAATTGCCACTACCGCGACGAATACTAACACCTCCGGGGGAAGGTGGACACGTACCTGATATCCCCAATTGGTGTTGGTCTGAGTATGGCATGAGAATAGGTGTCTGGCGGCTAATGGAAGTTCTCTCAGATTTTAACATCACGCCAACAGTTTCGATGAACGGAACGGTTCCAAATGCGTATCCTCGCGTGGCAGAAGCCGCTTTGGAGGCTGGCTGGGAATTTATGGGCCATAGTTATATTCAGAAACCTATGTATGAACTCGATGATGAACGGGAAGCCATCTTCAAAACAATGGAAACAATGAACGCATTTTGCGGGTACAAGCCAAGAGGATGGATGGGGCCAGGCTTAACCCAAACTGAACATACTCCAGAATTATTAGTAGAAGCAGGTTTTGAGTATACCGCCGACTGGATATTAGACGATCAGCCCTGTCGTATAAATACTGAACAAGGTGATCTTTATTCTGTTCCATACACAACAGAACTTAATGATATCCCGATTATGTTATCCCAACACCATGTTTCATCTATCTTATATGAAAGAACGATGGACTATTTTGAAACACTTTATGAGGAAGGAAAAAATAATGTCCGCATAATGTCAATTGCAGTTCATCCTTATATTCACGGTGTCCCACATCGGATTAAGTATTTCCGACAAATTTTTAAAGAGTTGTCAGAAAAACCTGGGGTAATCTTCATGACAGGGGCAGAAATTTTAGACTGGTATCTGCCTCAAATTAGAAGTTAACAAATCTAATTATAAGTAAACACCCACATTAATAATTTTTGGGTATTATGGACATTAATTGTACAAAAAATCTTTAGCTAGTACTGTGTATGTAAAAGAACTTATAAAATACTACTAAAAGATTCTTTATGGCAAATGCTTCGGCGTAAGTGCTCGCAAAGATTGGGAATAAATTCATAATATATAAAAGTTGGG
>DUBF01000039.1:4547-6383 GCA_012960465.1 Rhodospirillales bacterium
CAAAGCAATATTTAAGGGATAAATTTTGCCTAAATTAATAAATTTTGTAACAGAAGGTCCCCGAGATGAATGCATGCTGTTAACCGGGCGCAAACTCCTTTTACTTAGTAAAATTTTATGACCGAAACGTTGGCTAAACAATTAAATCAAATCATCCATCAAGGCTCACCCTATGAAGGTTTTAATATAGAAAATTACGAACTAGACCTAAAAGGCTGAAATTTTAAAAGTCCCGTATTTGAAATTTTAATTAATGAAATTCGCCCTAAGATTATAATTGAAGTTGGAACTTGGAATGGGAGTTCCGCAATCAAAATGGCTAATTTAGCTAAGCAACTCCAATTGGAGACCACCATTATATGTATTGATACTTGGTTGGGTTCACCTGAACAATGGATAGATCTAGATTATAGGCCTTCGCTAAAGTTACAACATGGTTATCCCAAGATTTATTATCAATTTTTAGCCAATGTCGTATTGAGTGACATGACCGATTGCATAGTCCCAATCCCACAGGTTTCTCTCGCAGCTTGCCGCTGGCTCACGCAAATGGGATTTGGTGGAACTGCTGCTAAAGTTGACCTGATATATATTGATGCTGACCACGCAGCCAGTTCAGTCTTTTCGGACATCTCAGAGTTCTGGGGTTTATTATCCCCCACAGGGGTCATGTTTGGTGACGATTATCATGACGCTTGGCCTGGGGTTCAAACGGCAGTCAAGCTTTTTTCAAAGAACATGGGGAAAGACCTGCAAACCTTAGAGGAAAAATGGATTATTCGTAAGCAAGAAAATTAATTTAGAATATTCCATTGAAATAATCGTATAAAAAATAACTTCCTGGGCACTAAACTTAGCTTTAATATCAAGACTAGCGAAATAACACTGAATTTTTTGTTAACATGAAAAAAATCTCTGCCAAGTATCTTGAACTACAGATAGAACTACATAATAATCCAAATTATGGTGTAGCTTCAATTGGTATCGCGCCCGATATTAAAGAATTCTTTAAGGCGGCAAAATTTAAATCAATTTCAGATTATGGTGCAGGTAAGAAAAACCTTTTTCACGCTCTAACAAAAATTGGACTAAAAGATTTTGAATACTATGCTTATGATCCAGTATTTCCTGAATATGGCCCGCCGAAATCAGGGGACCTTGTTTGTTGCATAGATGTTTTAGAGCATATTGAAGAAGAATACATAGAAAACGTTTTAGATGATCTTAAGAACATTACAGATAAAATAGGTTTTTTCACTATCGCCACTGGCCCCGCCGAAAAGATATTGGCTGATGGTCGAAACGCTCACCTTATCCAAAGACCGTCAAATTGGTGGTTAATGAAAATGTGCGAAAGATTTGAGATCGAACATTTACAAAAAAATTCTGGCGGATTTTTAATAATCGTAAAATCCAAAGCATTTGTTTAAACAATCAAGCAAAATAAGTTTTTATGGTTTTGATCTCTACGATAGTTTCACAACATTTATAACCTGTGTTTATCTTTTTACAGAGGATTACCCTTTAAACTCAGGATAAGATTTATTCCAGAGAAATTTAATTAGCAAAATTTTCGTGGAATCAGTTAAGGGAATAAATCTTAATCTATTCAGTATACCTAAGTATCTCCATCCCTAACTCTTCGCGCATTTCAGACGTTATATCTCTCTTGGTATCTTCGAGTGGAATACCTGTTGCGTCCGCCATACGTGGATACACATTAAAAGCTGCGATGGTTGCCGCCGCATCAACCATAGCTTGCTCTCCCATCACATTAACTATAGCGGATCGCGCTATAGAAATTCGAGCAGGGTCTCGGTTGAAAATTGCCTCAAC
>DUBF01000040.1 GCA_012960465.1 Rhodospirillales bacterium
CCCCTTGTGCAATTGCTGGGCTCGGCAATGTTGAAGCTGCTGCAACGGTACCTACCGCAGCAACGCCAGTGCCGGCTTTTTTAATAAATTCACGTCTTTTCATTTAATTTCTCCCAATTTATATAACAAAGCGGTCCCGTTGTTTATTTTATTTTTATGTTATCGTTAATTTATTTAAAAAATTTAAGCATAAGCCCTTTTCAGTTGCGTGCAACTAGAGAACGGTGGTTCTAGATAGCGGTAAATTAATAAAATTTAGCCATCACACTTAAATCAAACTAAGTCGCCTTTGTTGAATTTTTGCCAGCCATTTGAGTTATAGTATTCTAAGGGTTTAAATTTGTCTTTATAAGCCATTTTCTGGCTATCTGCCACCCAATAGCCCAGATACAGGTAAGGAAGAGAAAGTTCTTTGGCTCGCTCTATCAGCCAAAGAATAATATAACTTCCAAGGCTATTTTTCTTATATTTGGGATGAAAATAACTATAGACAGCAGATAATCCGTCCTCCATGTTGTCCACTAGGCAACCTCCAATTAGAGAACCATCTTCATGATAAAAGTCGATGAGTGAGGTAACGACCGGCGTCTCTTCTATTAAAGCTTGGAAATCATAATAATCCATTGTCGCCATATCACCATCGGTATGGCGTGTTTCTTGATATATCGAAAATAATTCAAATCGTTCGGTTGTTGCTTGAGCAGGGGTTTCGTTGATGATTAAATTCTGATTGAGACGCAGAATGCGACGTTGTGAATTAGATGGCTGGAATTCGTCGACCACATTTCTGATGGCCAAACATGCTGAACATTCGTGACAAACTGGCGTATAGACTAAATTATGGCTGCGGCGGAATCCAACGCTAGATAATTTATCATGTAACGGTATAGGGTCTATTATTGACAAATCCGCTACCAGACGACGTTCAATTTTTCCATCAAGGTAGGGGCAGGGAATAGGTGCCGTCACGAAAAATGCTGTCGGTCTTTTTTTTATATTATGCTTCATCCCATACGTTTCAATCGCCGTTATATTCGAGTGATTTTATAAATCCAAACCTTCAACATCAAGGTGTTTTTTTAAAGAGCTAATATCCAGGAATTTTGGTTTATTCTAAAGTAAAGGTTTAAATTCGGCGATTTAAAGCATTATTCCCCCGTGCTTTTTTAATAGTTTAGACGCTTCGATAGCCATGTATGTTAAAATAGCATCTGCTCCAGCGCGCTTAAAAGATAACAGACTTTCTATGATAGTTTTATCGTTATCTAGCCAACCGTTTTGGATGGCTCCTTTAAGCATGGCGTATTCACCAGACACTTGGTAAGCTAACGTAGGCAGTCCGAATTCCAATTTAACGCGACTTATAACATCTAAATAAGGCATGCCGGGTTTAACCATTACCATATCGGCGCCTTCTTCAATATCTTGTGCAACTTGACGGATAGTCTCATCTATATTTGCTGGGTTTATTTGATAAGTTTTTTTGTCACCTTTTAATGCGTCTTTTGACCCGATGGCATCCCGAAATGGTCCATAGAATGCCGAAGCATATTTTGCTGCATAAGACAAGATACCCACATTTTTAAAATCATTCATATCTAGTGCATTTCGAATGGCCCCAACACGACCGTCCATCATGTCTGAAGGAGCAATAATATGGCATCCAGCCTCAGCTTGTATAAGTGACTGCTTGCACAGAAGGTCGACCGTCTCGTCGTTTAGAATGTGATTATCCTCGAGTAATCCATCGTGACCATCGCTATTAAATGGGTCGAGTGCCGCGTCGCAGATTATCCCCATCTCTGGATAGCTTTTGGCTACTTTACGGATGGATTGACAGACAAGATTATCAGGATTTAAGGCTTCGCGAGCATCCGGTGTTTTTTTTCCCGGATCTATTTCTGGAAAAATAACAATTGCTGGGATACCAGCATCCTGAGCTTCACCGACAACATTATCCAGCAAATCGACTGAGATGCGATTGACGCCCGGCATAGATGGAATGGGATCACTTTGTCTTTTTCCCTGACCAACAAAAATTGGTAATATAAAGTCATTTGAAGTTAAATCATTCTCAGCAACTATTCGTCTGGTCCAGTCGTGAAGCCGATTTCGTCGCATACGCGTCGTTGGAAATTCTCCCGGTATTAATGTCTTCATAGAAAAAAACCTAAATTAATATAAGCCGAGAGAAGTTATTGAGCGTCTCTCGGCTAAATATTAAATTATGCAGATGCTAACGCTTGGTCAAGGTCACTTATGATGTCGTCAATGTGTTCAATACCAATCGACAAACGGACATATCCATCGGTGACCCCTGTTTGAATTTGCTCTTCAGGCGACAACTGAGAATGTGTTGTGGACGCGGGATGGATTGCCAAACTCCTCGCATCGCCAATATTTGCGACATGAAATAACATTTGGAGTGAATCTATAAATTTCTTTCCCGCTTTTTTCCCACCTTTCAGTTCAAAACCGACTAAACTACCATAACCACCCTTCATATATGCGTCAGCACGACGTCGGGCCTCACCATCTTGAACACCTGGAAAAATAACGGATGTTACCTTTTTATGTTTTTTAAGGTATTCCACTACTTTTTCAGCATTGGCACAGTGTTCGCGCATTCTGAGAGGTAAGGTCTCTAGGCCTTGTATAACGTTGAAGGCGTTTGACGGTGTTGTTGCAGCTCCAACATCGCGAAGAAGGATGACCCGAGCGCGGAGTATATAGGCGATTGGGCCTAAAGGCTTAACCGCTTCGGTCCAAACAGCGCCATGGTAGCTTGGATCAGGATGGTTCAGACTTGGGAATTTATCTCCTCCAGCTTCCCAATCAAAATTCCCTCCATCAACGAGAATTCCACCGATAGAAGTGCCATGTCCGCCGATATACTTTGTCGTCGAATACATGACTATGGCAGCACCGTGATCAAGAGGCCTGCAGAGAAGTGGAGCTGCTGTATTGTCCATAATAAGTGGTACGCCTAGCTTCTTTCCAATATCTGCGACTTCTTTAATAGGAAATACATTTAGTTTTGGATTAGGCAGCGTTTCCGCATAATAACAACGGGTTTTGTCATCTGTTGCGTCAGCAAATTCTTGTGGATCCGCTGGATTGACAAATCGGCATTCCACTCCAAAATCTTTTAGAGTGTTAGCAAATAAGTTCCATGTCCCTCCATAAATATCTGTCGAGCAGACAAAATTATCACCCGACCGACACAAATTCATAACCGAATACATTGACGCAGCTTGTCCTGAAGCAACGGCTAATGCTGCAACCCCACCTTCCATAGCGGCGACGCGCTGCTCAAGGATGTCTTGGGTTGGGTTCATGATACGTGTATAAATATTGCCTAATTCTTTCAATGCGAAAAGATTTTCGGCGTGGTCGGTGTCTTTAAATTGATAAGAAGTTGTTTGATAAATTGGCACTGCTACCGAACCTGTAGTCGGATCACCGTGGTGGCCTGTGTGTAAAACTATTGTTTCTGGATTTGTATAATCTGCGCACATATGGTTTACCCCTGATTAAAAAAATATTGCTATAATTAGTATTATAAATATCTGAAATAATAAATTACATTTTTTATACGATAAATAATAATAACACAAATAGTAACAGTATATATTATTTATTTACTATAATTAATTGTATATTTAATTATTAAATAACAAATATTCTATATGTAATATAATTGATTGAGAAATCTAATATAGGTATAAAGTTAGATATAATGGCACGTGACACAGAAACAAAAGAGATCCTGAGCGAAGTTTTATTTCAGTTTATTTCTCAAGGTAATTACGTTAAGGTAATCGCGGTAGATCCAATTACAAATACAGAAATTATAATGGTAGGGGATCGAAGATCTGGAAAACCAACGCTAGAGAGGATTGCAATTCAAAAACTTCGGTATGTAATAGAAAAAAATTTAAAGAATAAAACAAATAATACCGAAAGCTCGAAAAATTAATTTTAAAACTAAACCATTTTCTATAAAGGTAATTCGCCCGCTAATTATCAATTTTATTTAAATAAAATTCGACTAAAGAAAAAATTTATATTTAGGTAAGCAAATTGTAGTGTTCGCTTGGCTAATGCCGTCGATATGTGGTATGTGAGGCTCTGATTAATCTAATCTACTGAAAGTCACTGACACCGAGATTTCAAACATGCCCCAAAATTCCATTAAAATAGTTGCTATCGCCTGTGATCACGGCGGCGTTGAGATGAAATCTGCCTTAGTAGAAATGCTTTCTAAAGACGGTTATGAAATATTAGATTTAGGAACCAACCAAACAACGTCGGTTGATTATCCAGACTATGCCAACGAATTATCAAGAGCTTTGATAGATGGAAAGGCTTTTCGGGGTGTATTAATTTGTGGATCTGGCATTGGCATAAGTATTGCGGCTAACAGATTTCCTCAAATTCGTGCTGCTTTAATTCATGATGCGCTTGGTGCTAAACTCTGCCGCGAGCATAATAATGCTAATGTTATTGCGTTTGGTGGTCGGACGCTTGGAATTGAAACGGCGCGTGATTGTTTAAGCATATTCTTAAACACTGAGTTCGAAGGCGGTCGCCATGAAAGACGTGTTGCCAAACTGTTAAATCCACATTCGACATAACTTGATCTACAGGAATTTATTTTAATGTCTTCTGCAACGTCATTTTTTTCAGAATCTCTAGCCATTAAGGACCCTGAAATATTTGAGTCAATATTTAAGGAACTTAGACGGCAGCAAGAACAGATAGAGCTCATTGCTTCTGAAAATATTGTTTCTCGCGCTGTTTTAGAGGCGCAAGGATCTATAATGACTAATAAATATGCTGAGGGATATGTTGGTCGGCGTTATTATGGTGGTTGTGAATTTATCGATGTGGCTGAAACTTTGGCCATTGAACGTGTTAAAAAATTGTTTAAGTGTAATTTTGCAAATGTCCAACCCAATTCAGGATCTCAAGCTAACCAGGGTGCCTATCAGGCGTTAATTTCCCCCGGTGATACCATACTTGGCATGTCCCTGGCTGCAGGCGGTCATTTAACCCATGGCGCACCACCTAACCAATCTGGTAAGTGGTTTAATGCAGTTCAATATGGCGTGCGCCAAGCAGATGCTTTAATTGATTTTGACGAAGTTTTGTCGCTCGCTAGAGAGCATCATCCCAAATTAATTATAGCGGGTGGCTCAGCCTATCCACGTAAAATTGACTTTGCTAAATTTAGAGAAATTGCAGATGAGGTTGGGGCTTTTCTTTTGGTTGATATGGCTCATTTTGCTGGTCTTGTTGCAGGAGATATTTACCAGTCTCCATTTCCTCATGCTCATATTGTGACATCGACAACTCATAAAACCTTGAGAGGACCACGAGGTGGGCTTATTTTAACTAATGACGAAGAAATTTCAAAAAAAGTAAATTCGGCTATTTTTCCTGGAATTCAGGGAGGTCCTCTTATGCATGTGATCGCAGCCAAGGCCGTTGCTTTTGCTGAGGCTCTGCAACCGAATTTTAAAATTTATGTTCAAAATATTGTTGAAAATGCCCGTGTTTTGGCAGATAAGCTTGCCGAGCGGGGAAGTGATATTGTTTCAGGGGGAACGGATACTCATTTGATTTTAGTGGACCTTAGGCCAAAAGGCCTTACGGGAAAAGCTGCTGAGAAAAGCCTAGAATCGGCTGGTATGACTTGTAACAAAAATGGCATTCCTTTCGATCCTGAGAAGCCGGCGATAACATCGGGTGTTCGTCTAGGTACACCAGTTGGTACAACCCGCGGGTTTGGTACATTAGAATTTAAACAAGTTGGTGATTTGATTAGTAACGTGCTTGATGGTTTAGCCGTTAGCCCTGGTGATAATAAAAGAGTTGAACAGGAAGTGCGACAAGAGGTTGGGAACATTTGTGCGCGGTTTCCAATTTATAAAGATCTTTAAGTTTAATCTCGGAATAAAAGAGAGTATCTTGGAAAGGGAGTAGAAAAATGCGTTGTCCATTTTGCGGCCATAACGACACTCAGGTAAAAGATTCACGTCCAACAGATGATAATTCGGCAATTAGAAGACGCAGATCTTGCCCAGAATGCGGCGCTCGGTGGACAACGTTTGAACGAGTTCAGTTGCGTGAACTAACAATATCAAAGAAAAATGATAAAAAAGAGCCGTTTGATCGAGATAAACTGGCTCGTTCGCTCAGAATTTCATTACAAAAACGTCCAGTTGATCCTGACCAGGTTGAACGAGTTGCCAATTCGATCCAACGACGTTTAGAAAGTTTAGGAGAAAATGAAGTTCCGTCAAAAGTTATTGGGGAAATGGTTATGGATGTATTGGCAAATCTAGATTCTGTCGCCTATGTTAGGTTCGCGTCAGT
>DUBF01000041.1 GCA_012960465.1 Rhodospirillales bacterium
AATCTGACTTAAAGTTTCATAGTCTGGGTGACTGAGTTCCAGAATAAGACCTTGATCAATCTTGCGTTCTATTTCATTTGCCCATTGCTGAGCATCTTTTTTATGAGTGAATGTCTTAGATATATTCGGGTGATTAGATTTTCGTATCTGCACACACCATTTGTAATTACGTTTGCTAAATGTAGCCATTATTTATCCTAACTGTGACTAGAGTGTGATTTACAGTTGAATAATGAATGACCAACAAATCAGATAAGACAGTGACAAATAGGTTAAGTCACTGATTAAGCTATATAAAGAGTGGTGCCCAGAAGAGGACTTGAACCTCCACGATCTTGCGATCACTGGCACCTGAAGCCAGCGCGTCTACCAATTCCGCCACCTGGGCATATTTGAGTGGTGTGAAGATAATTTTACTTTGTGTGTTGGTAACCCCCCATGTTTTTAGTGTCAATATTTTAGGTGTTAAATTTTTCTGGCTCCTTGTTGTTCCTATTATTTGATGCGGGTTTGGGTTGTTTTTAAAAATTTGGAATTGTATTAAATAGCCATAATTTTTTCTCATGAATTATCATTAATGGATTAAAAAAATGAAAAATTATATTGTGACTGTTTTTGGTGGTTCTGGATTTATAGGCCGTCATTTGGTTCGAAGATTAACAGCAAAAGGAGCGATAGTAAGAGTAGCTGTTAGGGATCCTGAGGATGCTAGGCACCTGATGACGATGGGCAACGTAGGTCAAGTTGTCCCATTTGCAGCAAATGTGCGAGAAGGGGCTACACTAGAAGCTGCGGTAAATGGCGCTCATGCCGTTGTTAATTTGGTTGGTGTATTGTCGGAATGGGGGCAACAGGATTTTCAGAATATACACATTCAGGGAGCAGTTAATGTTGCCAAGGCGGCAGCAGCTGCGGGGGTTCAGAATTTGGTACATATATCTGCGGTTGGTGCCAATACCGGGTCAGCATCTCGTTATGCCCAAACTAAGATTGCTGGTGAGATGGCGGTGAAATCTGAATTTCAAAATGCAATTATTATAAGACCCAGCGTAGTTTTTGGTCCAGAGGATGGTTTTTTCAATTTATTTGCAGGGTTAGCCCGTTTTACATATTTTTTACCGGTATTTGGTTGCCCAGCACTGCCAAGGTTTAATTTCTGTCGAGATGGGAGAGCGTTTAGAATCGATTTCTATGGCGATGGTGGCACTAAGTTCCAACCTGTTTATGTTGGAGATGTCGCAGAATCTATCTGTGCCGCGATAGATAGTGAAAGCTCAAAAGGCCAAGTTTATGAACTCGGTGGTCCGGTGGTCTATAGTAGTGTTGATATTATGGAATTAATTCTAAAACATATCGGGCGTAAACGTATATTATTACCAATACCATTTTGGTATCTTAAGATTGTTGGCTGGCTATTGCAGAAATTTCCGGGTCCATTATTGACCTATGATCAGGTGATGCAGTTGAAAGTTGATAATGTTGTTTCTAGTAAAGTAAAAACGCTAGCCGATTTGGGGGTAAACGCGACACCAGTTGAAGTTATATTACCCAAATATTTGGTGCGGTTTAAGAAAGCTGGACATTAATTTTAATCATAGAAATGTTTTGAAGCCCAGGAATTAAGGCCAGATTAAAAAATACTATTATCTCTGAGGGCAGTAAATATAGATCTTATCGCCATTGCCTCCCCTCCGCTGGGGCGCCCCGGCTCTGAAGTCAAATTCCAAGCCATTAAATCAATATGAGCCCATTTTGTTTTAGGTTTAACAAATTCTTGGAGAAACAAAGCAGCTGTAATTGCGCCTCCGTAGCCACCTTCTGGTGCATTAGTTAAATCGGCAGCTGCCCCTCGGATCATTCTCTGATAGCCATCCCATAAAGGCAACCGCCAGAGCGGATCTTGTTCTATCATACCAACCTTAGTTATTGTTTCAGCAAATTGATCATCGTTGGTAAATAATGCTGGTAATTCAGTACCAAGCGCGATGCGGGCTGCGCCGGTTAAAGTAGCAAAATCTATAATAAGATCTGGTGAATCGGAGCAAGCTTCTGTCAAAGCATCTGCTAGAATTACCCGGCCTTCTGCATCGGTGTTGCCAATCTCAATCGTTTTACCACTGCGGCTAGATATTATGTCTAAAGGACGCAGTGCGTTGCCAGAAATATTATTTTCGACGGCTGGAATAAGAACTCGCAACCGGATTGGCAATTTGGCAGACATTATCATATGAGCGAGACCTAATACGTTGGCTGCACCACCCATATCTTTCTTCATTAATTTCATGCCGCCAGTTGATTTAATATCTAGGCCGCCAGTGTCAAAACAAACTCCTTTGCCAATAAGTGTCAATTTTGGATTATTTATTTTACCCCACTTAAAATCAATAAGACGCGGAGTTTGATTTAGTGTCTCAACGGCTCGGCCTACGGCATGAATTGCGGGATAGTTTTTTTTACGCAAATTCTCGCCAAGAATAATATTAATTCTAGCCTTATGCTGTTTGGCCAGCATGCGGGCCGCATTTGCCAAATGAGCCGGACCCATATCCTCAGCTGGCATATTAATGAGGTCTCGGGTCAGAAAGACAGCTTCAACAGTACGTTCGAAAGTGGAGCTGTTGGTTAAAAAAACTTTCGCCTTTTTTGTAGTTTTAGTTTTTTGATATTGACCAAAGTGGTATGAGCCTAACACCCATCCGAGTGCCCATTTTTCGATATCCTTTGATCGTGGGTGTTGGAATTTATATGTACCTTTAGGTAGTTCCTCAGATAAATTACCACAATCCCACATATTGGTACTATTAGAAACGCCAACTAAAACTTTTTCTAATTTACCATCTAAGCTTGAAATTAGACAGGTTTTACCGGGCAATGCCTCAAAGCCAGTACTCAAAACCCAATTTTGAATTTCTTTTCTTTGTTTCTTACACCAGCTGGACAATTTATCTTTGGTAAGTGGAATTATTGGAAGAGCTTTTGTTGATGACTTTGCAAAATGGGACATATTAAAGCCTAATTAATTGGATCAATGACGATACGGTCGCGGGATAGCCCGTTTAAAACAATCTTGTACGCCTCATCGGCATCTTCTAATCCGTAGATATTTTTATTATCAATTGGATACGGTTTATACACACCAGCTTCAAAGCCAGATTTCATATCTTCCAGTAGTTTTCCTGAGACGACATTATTGTGGTCCATATTGCTGATGCCGATCATTTGATAATTCCCACGATAGAATGTACGTAAATTAATTAAATTTTCTTCGATGATAGTAGCAATGATTATTTGCCGACCTTGTTTAGCCATTGAATTACACGCGGCATCAAAATAAGGACTTCCGACAGTATTCATTATAATGTCTGCACCCTTGCCATCGGTACGATCCATAATAGCTTTGTGGATGTCGGGTTCTTTTTCAAGATTAACGATATCTAGGGGTCCATTTGTGTGACCATGATAATCATCACGACTTCTTTCAAAACCTATGACCGACGCACCCTGTGCCGTCGCAATCTGGATTGCGGCTTCGCCCACTTTGCCGTTGGCACCAAACACAACAACAGTTTCACCATCGGTAACATTCGCTCCTGAAACCATGCCCAACCAAGCGCACGTCCAAGATACTCCAATAGAACCCGCTTCCAACATAGAGAGGTTTTTTGGCTTTTCACGGATACCGTTAGTATCGATAACGTTAAATTCTGCGTGTGCACCGTTTCGGCTCATGCCAAGGTCACCACCTGTACCCCAAACTTCTTTGCCAATTTGATTGCTTGGCCCCTCAATAACGACACCCGCATAATCGCGGCCCGGTATGCGGGGCCAGGTTAAATTTGGCATTTTTCCTAAGAGCGCTTTTACATCACTAGGATTGATGCCACTTGCGAAAATTTTTACTAAACATTCACCATCTCTTATTTTTGGCATTTCAATGTTTGTCAGTTCAATTCTGAGATTATCTGCATCTGGTGACTTTTCCAACACGGTGATTGCTTTCATTAAAATAAGTCCCTCTGCTGCAATTATTTTTCTTATAAAACATCTAGCAGTTTGTTGATTGGTTTAAAAGGTTCTAGATAATAATCAAAGTCTACCTGAATTAGGACAAAATTTTAAGGAGAATATTAATGGGAATAATAGATGACCGTCTTGTTGAACTGGGTATTGAAATACCAGTTGCCGCAATCCCTAAAACTGCAAAAATTGAAACTTATCTTATCTATAATAAGACCCTACGCGTTTCTGGTCAGCTACCGGCTATTGATGGTGATGTAAAATATATTGGCCATGTCGGTCGTGAGCAGAGCTTGGCGAATGGACAGGCAGCAGCCCGTCTTTCTGCCCTTAATGTTGTAGCACAAGCTAAACACGCACTTAACGGTGACCTCGATAGAATTGAGCGCGTATTAAATTTACGGGGATACGTTGCAACAATCGAAGGTTTTGACCAGGTTGCTCAAGTTGTTAATGGCGCCTCTGAATTGTTACATGATATTTTTGGAGATATGGGTAAGCACACGCGGACAGCTGTCGGTGTCGCATCGATGCCGTATAATGTTACTGTAGAAATAGAAGGTCTTTTTGCTTTAAAGGATTAACCATTCCGCTTTACATTACATTTAAGAAATCTGAGAAAAAATATGAACTCTTGCACATAAGCTCCAGCCGCATTAAAGACCAATTCCATGGTGCCACCTTTACTCACTCTTCGCGATATAAACCTCACTTTTGGCAGTACGCCACTTCTTGACGGGGCAGAATTATCTGTCTCTGAGCGTGATCGAATTTGTTTGGTTGGCCGAAATGGTTCTGGAAAATCAACTTTGCTAAAGATAGCGGCTGGTTTGGTTGAATTTGATAGCGGAGAAATATTTGTGCAACCCGGCACAACCGTCCGTTACTTACCTCAGGAGCCAGATTTTTCTGGTTTTAAAACAACATTTGACTACGTCCAAGCGGGATGTGAGGCGGGTGACGATCCTTACCGGGTTGTTTATCTGCTTGAGCAATTGGGCCTGACGGGTGAAGAAGATCCTAATAAACTGTCGGGTGGAGAAGGACGCCGCGCGGCTCTTATTCGGGTATTGGCGCCCGAGCCCGATATTTTATTATTGGATGAGCCAACAAACCACTTGGATATTACAGTGGTTGAATGGCTTGAGAGTTATTTGAAGAACAGTACGTCAGCCCTCGTATTGATTAGTCACGACCGCCGGTTCTTGGAGAACCTCTCCCAAATAACAATCTGGTTAAGTCTGGGGCAGACACGCCGGTTAAATCAAAGTTATAAAGAATTTGAAATTTGGCGTGATGAAATATTAGAGCTAGAGGAAAACGATCGTCACAAACTAGATCGGAAGATAGTTAGAGAAGAGCATTGGTTACGCTATGGGGTAACAGCTCGCCGTAAACGAAATGTACGTCGGCTTAATGATTTGCAAAATTTACGTCAGCAGCGCCGTGATCGACGTACTGACACAGGTTCAGTGAAAATGGTAGTAAATGAGGCCAGAAGTTCAGGTAAATTAGTCTTTGAAGCGGAAAATATCTCTAAAATTTTTGATGGCAGAGATATTGTAAGAAATTTCTCAATTCGAATATTACGAGGAGATCGAATTGGTTTCGTAGGCCCAAATGGTGTTGGCAAAACTACTTTGTTAAAAATGCTAATAAGTGAGCTTGAGCCTGATGAGGGAACAATCCGTTCAGGCGCTAAGGTGGAAATGGTCAGCTTAGATCAACGGCGGGAAAGTCTCGACGCTAATGCGAGTTTGAGCGATGCCTTGACCGGTGGCGGCAGTGATATGGTTTTTGTCGGTAGCCAGCAACGCCACGTTGTAAGCTATATGAAAGACTTTTTGTTTCAGCCTGAACAGGCCCGAACTGTTGTCAGCACTTTGTCTGGAGGCGAGAGGGGTCGCCTGATGCTGGCGCGTGCATTCGCAAAGCCGTCGAACATATTAGTATTGGATGAGCCAACCAATGATCTCGATCATGATACATTAGACTTGTTACAGGAATTAATTTTTGACTATGAGGGTACAATTCTGTTGGTAAGCCATGATAGGGATTTTCTTGACCGTGTTGTTACTGCGACTATAGCTCCTAATGATGATATATCCGGTATTTGGGTTGAATACGCGGGGGGCTATTCAGATATGTTATTGCAAAAGAAAAGTGTAAATAAACCAAAACAGAGTGGGAAAAGACAGAAAGATATCAAACATAATAAATTGAGAAATAAGTTGCAACGAATGTCGTTTAAAGACAAACATGCTCTAGAAATACTACCCGAAAAGATTGAGAATCTACGATTACAGATTGTTGATATCCAGCACAAAATGTCAGAACCAGATTTTTATAATAATAAAACTGAAGATTTTGAGAAGGCTACTATTGCTTTGTCTAACAAAGAAATGGAATTGGGTAGTTTGGAAGAGCAGTGGTTAGAACTTGAGTTAAAACGTGAGGAAATAGAGAAAAGTTAACGTGGAAGAATTTCTGACATTAAATAACCAGCGTGGGATTAATCCTAATACTGATCTGTTGGTAGAAGACCGACTGGAACGTGTACGCCAGATTTTTAAGAATATGGAGGAGTTTGTCCAAAAAAGTGGATCTAATTTAAGTGAGACGCTCCGCCTGGTTGTCATGGTCGCTGATATGGACCGTGATCGCCCTCTTATAAATGAGGTTCAAAAAGAGATATGGGGGCAAGTTGGCCCTTATCCTTGTAGGACCATTATTCAGGTCGACTATCTTGGAGATGATTTTGTTGAAATAGATAGCGTTTTTCGTGTAGTGGCTGAGAATAGTGACCCTATCGAGTTTATTGTCCCTGAACGGAGCTTTACTCCTACAGGAACTTGGAGCCTTGGCATTAAGACAGATTCTCATATTTTTGTGTCTGGTATGCGGGGTATTAATCCAGAAAATGAGAAATTGGTGATTGGGGAAGTACCGCGGGTACGTCAAGCATTTCGGAATATGCAGATAGTCACTGAAGCTGGCGCTGGTAAAATTACAGATGCGATTGCCCTAGTAGTATATGTGACGGATGAAAAATACCTGGAGGTTGTTGAAATGCTACAGAAACGTTTCTGGGCTGAAAAATCCCTGCCACCTATAACAATTAATATTGTAACCGCTTTGAATGACAATGATATCGTTGAGATAGAGGGAACTTTCACGCGTGTCTGATTTATTCTTGCGTTAAATGTGCATACCGCCGTCAGCCATGAAGACGCTACCGGTGGAGAAACTGCTGTTATTTGAGGCCAGGAAGTAAGCTGTGTTGGCAATTTCCTGAGGGGTTGCATGACGCCCGAGTGATATCCAATTATTGAGCATTTCTGTAACATTTATACCCGAAGCCTTAGAGGCACGCTCTTCAATCTCTAGTTGGAAAGCATTATCGACGGGTCCAGGTGCCAGGACGTTTACACGAATGTTACGGGGGGCAGCTTCCTTGGCTACGCCTCGCATTAAACCAATTACGGCGTGTTTTGAAGTAATATAGGCTATACTTCCGGGACGTGCTGTTACACCCATAATACTGGATGTAATTATTATACTCCCGTTGTCGTTCATTTCGGGTAGAGCATATTTGCAAGCAAGGAAAGGACCGCGGACATTAACAGCCATCACTTTATCAAAAATATCGTCGGGGTAACTGGTGATTGGTGCAGAGGTTCCACTAAATCCTGCATTAGCAAATAATATATCAATTTTACCCCATTTAGAGATAGTTTTAGAAATATAGTTTTGTGTTTCAGTGCTCTTGGAAACGTCCGCTTCACATATTGTTATACGATCATGATCTTTGAAGTTAGAATGTGCTATTTCTAAATTATCACTATTCTGGTCAACTAACATAATGTGTGCACCAGCTTCATACATTAATTTAGCGCTTTCCAGGCCGATACTCCCAGCGCCGCCAGTTATAACACAAACCTTATTTTGGAATTCTTTATTTTGCGTTTGGCCCAACAAGTTTCTCCTTATACTCTGTAAAATATTGATTAGAGAATAATGCTATTTAATGAGTTTGTCATGGTTCACGCGAAAAAAGAGACGCAGTTTATTATTGAACGTATTGACACCCCCGCGTTCCATAGAAATTCCTCCCATATTGTTGAAGTTTTAAAATCCGAATTTGGGGCTGATAGTGGAAATATTTTAGAAATAGCCAGTGGATCAGGTCAGCACGTCGTAGTTTTTGCAAATACTTTCCCAGAATATATATTCTGGCCAAGTGACCTTAATCCGGACCATATTAGAAGTATTGAGGCGTGGAGACGGGATGCAGCTGTAGGTAATTTAAGATTTCCCTTTAAGCTTGATGTCTTAGAAAAAAACTGGGGTATTGGAGAAGTTGATCGACCGCCTGATGGACTTGATGCGATAATCAATATTAATATGGTCCATATATCTCCAATAGAAACTGCAGAAAACTTATTTAAGAGATCGAGTGTACACCTAAGAATAAATGGTAAGTTAATTCTCTATGGTCCATTTAAGAAAAATGGTAAACATACTGCACCTAGTAATGCAGAATTTGATAATCGTTTGCGCTCTAGTAATCCTTCATGGGGTGTGAGGGATATAGAAGAAGTGTCTGCTTTCGCGAATTCCAACCAATTAGTTCTAGATCGTTTAGTTCCGATGCCTTCGAATAATTTGATGCTTGTTTTTGGGCGGAGTGAATAACTAAAGAATGAGATATATCTGGAACCATGCCTATTTGTTAATGGTGTTGACTGCGTTGGCTTGGTCTGGAAATGGGATCACGGGACGGGGCCTGAATGATATTATTCCTCCCATTGGATTAGCCTTTTGGCGGTGGGTTGTCGCTTTTCCAATTGTAATGATAATTGCCTGGCCTCACTTACAAAAAGATCTGCCAAAAGTACGGGAAAATTGGCCTATATTGCTTGTTTTATCTGTGTTGAGTATTACCGCGTATAACACGTTTCTTTATTATGGATTGCTCACAACTACGGCCATTAATGCGTTACTGATTAATACATCACGCCCAGTTGTAATTGTTTTGCTGTCTATATTATTTTTTCGCCAAGGAATTACACTTAAACAAAGCTTCGGTTTTTTATTGGCTTTCATTGGAACAGTGGCGATTATCATTAAGGCTGAAATATCGCGATTTATCTCTCTTGAGTTTAATGACGGCGATCTTTGGGTTTTGGCAGCTATGGTTTGTTGGGCACTTTTTACTGTTTTATTAAGGAAGCGGCCTAACATGCACCCAACGAGTTTTGTTGCGGTCACCATCTTTTTTGGCGCTTTAATTTTATTCCCATTTTATATTTGGGAAACATTGTTCATAAAACCAACCCCTTTTGTAATAGAAACGATTGGAGGCGTTCTCTATTTGGCAATTTTTGCTACGATCGTGGCGTATCTTTTTTATAATCGTGCGGTCGAGATTGCTGGTGCAAATAAAGCTGGGCAGGTCTCTTATATACTGCCTATTATAGGCTCTGTTCTAGCTATAATTATTCTTGATGAAAGGTTTGAGTTTTACCACGCAATTGGTTTTTCACTTATCTTATTTGGTGTTTATTTTGGTTCTAAAGGAGAAAAAATTAACTGATTTGTTTTAGTTGGTATATTACTATTTTGTTCTTCTGAATCTTAAGTTGTTTAATTTTACAGTCCGGATTTATTAAATACGATTATTAAAGGGTCGTAACTTGAATTGGTATGACGGTGTCAATCATCCAACTACCTTCATATTTATTCTTATTTTGTTGGAATAATCCAAAACGATATCCATAAGTTTTTCCGCTAGAAGATACTAATATCACATCGACACTCGCTCTATTACTCATCACATTATATTTTTCATATGTTGCGCTGCTATGATTGACCATCGGGCTATAAGTTTGGCCTCTAATCATAGAATTGAAGCGCCTTAATGGTCCGGTGTTCCGTTTATTAGTTGGTGATGCAAAATTAAACGTTATTGCTATACCACTATTTTTATTTGGTTGGTCATTATTTTTAAGAGCATTCATAACAATCTGAACAACATCCTTCTGCGATAGTGTTGGATGGGGTCTTGTTCGATGGTGATCCCCCGCCATCAGTTGTCCGCTGTATAGAAATGCTAAAGCTAGAAAAATGATCTTCATAATTAAAACCTCAAAGTTAGTTATTATCCAATAGCATTTTCTTCCTTCATTAATATTGGTCGCATATCTGGGGTGTTTAAAGGTATAATTTTACGTTCATACCGAACGCATAGAGTGGGTGCATTTTGTTTGATTTTACCAAGATTAACTTCAATATCTGCATTCTCAAGAACATTTTCAATTTATCTCTCCTGATGCTTTCTTTATTGAAAAGGGGAGCACCGTAATGGTGCCCCCCTCTTACTGATTGGGCTATCGATTGCCCTGGCCTTTAGACCACATACTAATTGTGACAGAAAAGGTTGCTCCTTTGCCTCATATTAGTAATACGGCTAATCAAAATAGCTTCCAAATCGAATGACATCGGATCACCTCCTTTCGTTGATACGTTCACGAATATTATATTTTCAAATTAGTAAAAATGGAAGTAGCTTTAATTATAAATCTAACTTAATTATGATAATCAAGTATTTTCTTTTGCTACCACACTTGAAAGAAAACTTATTAGAATTATACAAAGAAGAATTCTTGGAGGATGATATGAGTAAGACAAAGGCAGCTGAGGCCCTTCTAGTTGCGAGTGATGATGAGCGAGATAAAAAAATTTATCAAGCCGGCTTTATTCCAGGTTGGATTGGTGAGGGTGGATTAAAGCCAGAGCCAATACATGAGTTTAACGCCTGTAGTTGGAATTGGGATAAAGGCAAAGAGCTACTGGAAGCCGCTGCAAGAAGTATTGATCCGCGTGTGGCTGAACGGCGTAATATTCGCATGGCAAATACTGCTAATGAAAAACGTACTAGCCTGAATACAATTCATACGTCGTACCAAATGGTTGCACCGGGTGAATTTGCGCGAGCTCACCGACATACCATTAATGCGGGCAGACTTATCCTAGAAAGTAGTGGAGCGTTTACGACACTAGACGGTGAAAAAGTATATATGGAGCCTAATGATATTATACTTACGCCTAATTGGGTGTGGCATGGACTGGGTAATGATAATGAAGTATCAGGAGCTTTTTGGATAGATTTCTTGGATGATCCATTAGTTTCTAGCTTGAAAACAATTTTTTTTGAAGTTCGAGATGAAGATTATGAGACTATGGAAACAAATCATAATTCTCCTTACCATATTAAATGGCGCGATTTGGATAAAAAGCTAGGGACTTTAGCTCCCGGTGTTGATGAAAGTTATGGTTGCCGCATAAAATTGGACACACCTTCTATCCCATCAATGGATCTATTTATGGAGCGACTTGATAATAAGATGAAGACAAGGGCAATTAAGTCAACGGCAAATCATATATTTGTCTGCGTTGAAGGTTCGGGTAGTACACAAGTTGAAGATGTTTCTTTTTCATGGGAGAGAGGCGACGTTGTAGCAGTCCCGTCATGGAAATCATTTTTTCATCATGCCTCTTCGAAGTCTTCATTGCTTGAGATTACAGACCAACCTTTGATGGAAATGTTAGGATGGTACCGGAGTTCTAAAATCATTTCTGAAGGTTAAAAAAATTCTGGGATTACAAGTGATATTTTATACTTTATGTACAAGTATTTTTAAGGTTATGATAAATAAAACTATGGGGAGGTAAATATTATGGCAGCTGAAATTTATACACCGACAAAGGAGGAAATTGAGGCAAGAGTAAGCCGTTTTTCCGAATTACAACCAATGTCTACAGCTAATGACTTGGCTTGGGTAGGCCAAGAAGCTATGGATGTATTCTATGCCAGAAAATTGATGCCGGTTATTTTGGATGACACAAAAAATCCGTTTGGAAATCAAGCCCCGATTATAGGTGCCGCCGGTTCAACCATGTTTGTTTCTATCATGCCGCCTGGTCAAGGTCCCTGCCTTCATTCCCATAATGGTACTTTTGAAACCTTTATGGTTCTTGATGGGACGATTGAATATCACATTGGAGAGCCTGTTGCCCATGTTGTAACCCTTAATAAGTGGGATGTTTTGTCTTGCCCCCCTAATGTATATCGAGGATTTCACAATGTGGGTAAAACGGATGCAGTCCAACTTACAGTAATTACTGGTGCGGGCGAGGGTCGCGACGACGTCTCAATGCCCGATTCGATTGCAAAGAAAGTAGAAAAAGATTTTGGCAAGAAAGTTGTTGATGCATTTCGCTCCGTTTTTAGTTTTGATCCGCCAAGATCAGATTTAAGCTAAAATCCTAACTAAATCTTTTCTGTCTTATCTTGGGTTTGGTAGAAAAATTTATAGTCAAAACTAGCCTTTGGTTTATTTGAAAAAGTAAAATTCATGATGGAGGTTTAATTTGCGCACCCTGTTAATTGGAGGGACGGGTCCAACAGGTCCTTTTATTGTCAAAGGTCTTAAGGCCAGGGGCCATGAAGTTACAATTCTTAATCGTGGGTCTCACCATACCGACGAAATACCAGATACCGTTGAACAAATAATTGGTGATCCCCACTTTGAAGAGACATTAAGGGAGGCTTTGGCTGGCAGAAACTTTGATCTAATAATTGCGAGTTATGGACGACTTCGAATGATCGCGGAGATAGCGGGTGATTACACAGATCGCCTGATAAGTATTGGTGGGGCGCCCGGTTATAGAGGTATGCGATATCCTGATGCGTTATTTCCAACGGGGTTGCGGGTGTCAATTCCAGAGGATTCACCCCAGGTCGTTTCAGAAGATGAGTTTCGATTTGGATATTTAATAAAGGTTAGTGAAGATGCCGTTATGGAAGGCCATAAAACTGGTCGTTATCAGGCAACCCATTTAAGATATCCGCTTATTTATGGACCTCGCCAGCCCATACCTTGTGAATGGTGGGTTGTTAGAAGACTATTGGATAAGCGAAGCTCAATAATTCTACCTGACTCTGGACTTACCATCCTCACACGTGGTTATGCTGAAAATATGGCAGAAGCGATTTTACTTACAGTGGATCAGAGTGAACTGGCAACGGGAAAAATATATAATTGCGGTGACGATCATCAATTAACAATGGCACAATGGGTGCAGGTGATAGCTAAGGCAATGAACTCTGAGATAGAGGTAATTTCTATACCTGTTGAATATGCAACACCTTCCAGGGATATGATGATAGGTAGCACTCATTCAAATCATTTGCAGTACGACACTTATGCAATACGTAATGATCTTGGATATGTGGATAAAATACCGGTATTAGAGGCGTTCGACCGCACAGTTGAATGGTACTTGGCTAACCCGCCGGCGCTTAATAAAGCGACTGAAAGCGATTTGACCCAGCATTACAAGGTCGAAGACAAGTTGATTAAAATTAATGCGGAAATCATCCAGAAATATGAGAGCCTCTCTTTAACAGATGTGGAATTTAAACATCCTTATGCTCACCCTAAAAAACCTGGGGAAACAAAGGACCATTTAGGGCGTTAAAATAACAAATTAGTGCTATTAGGCGTAATCTTGTTTAATCATATCGGCCGCTTTTTCGCCAATCATAATTGCTGGAGCATTTGTATTTCCACCTATTATTCTCGGTGCAATTGAGAGGTCGACTATTCTTAAGCCCTTTAGACCGTGAACCCTCAATCGATTATTTACGACGGCATGATTGCCATTACCCATCTTGCAGGTACCAACTGGGTGAAAGATAGTACCGGCAGAATTAAGAATGTATTCTTTCAGTTCTTTATCGGTCTGGACAGCTTGGCCAGGATTGGTTTCAGTGGGATGATATTGGTTAAAGACATCACCGTGAATGATGCGGCGGCATTCTTTCAAGCCCCAAAGCAATTTGTCCAAATCTGGTTCCTGTGAATAAAATTGCGGATCTATGGATGGTGGATCTTCCGGATCTGCTGATTTTAGTGTAACGGTGCCGCGACTTTTAGGTCGCAAAAGCACTGCTACAGCCGAGTATCCATGACCATAGTCAATTATTTTTGGCGGTGGCACCCTTTGCCCAGGCATAAACACAAACTGGATATCCGGTCGGTCTAGCGCAGGATCACTTTTTACAAAACCGCCAGATTCTATGAGTTGTGCGGAAAACCATCCTTTCTGGGTAAAAATATATTTGATCGCTTCCATAGCAAAATAAGGTAATTTAGGCCATGAAAATCCCCAGGGGGTTCGTGATACAGTTTTCATCGTAGCCCAAACCGCCGCGTGGTCTTGGAGGTTTTTGCCAACTCCCAGTAACGTGTGCGTCATTTTAATATCATGCGGCGTTATTTCGGCGGGGTCACCAATGCCAGATAGCATTAATATTTTTGGTGACACAAGTGCTCCGGCTGAGAGGATAACCTCGCAATTGGCCGTTAATTTTCTGCCGTCGATGAGTTCGACGCCTGTTGCACGGTCATTCTCTAACAGAACTCGTTTTACCGCAGCATCGGTGAATATTTTAAGATTTGATCGTTTCATGGCTGGATGTAGGTAGGCTTTTGACGCTGACCAACGTCTACCATTCTTTTGTGTTGCCTGGTGGAGGCCTACACCTTCTTGGATATCTCCATTAAAATCGGGGTTATGTTTGTATTGCAATGCCTCAGCGGCAGTAACAAAGTCTTGTTCTAATGGACTTACAATATTGGGGAAAGTTACATTCAAAGGTCCACCTTGAGCGTGGTGTTCATCAACAAACTGTTCGTTATTTTCAGCCTTTAGGAAATATGGTTTGACGTCGCTCCAAGACCAACCGTCATTTCCAAGTTCCGCCCACTCATCATAGTCAAGGCGGTTACCCCTAATATATACCATTCCATTAATGGAACTTGAACCACCGAGAGTTCTGCCACGCGGGGTAAAAAGTTCTCGGTCATTCATCTGTTTCTGCGGTGCTGTAGCAAATCGCCAATTTAATTTCTCGTGTGAGGCCAGCCGCATGACACCTGTAGGTATGTGAATAAATGGACTTTTGTCAGGGGGACCTGCCTCAAGTAAACATACTGAAATATCTGGATTTTCGCTTAACCGAGAGGCGACAACAGATCCCGAGGACCCTGCTCCAATAACAATGAAATCATAGCTTTCCATTATAAAGTCTTTCTAATTTATCACCTTGAGTTAATTCTAATTTTTCGGGAAATTAACCCACAGCTAGTTTAATAATCTTTCTAACCGCGTTTTTAAATGTTATTTAATTATACTATCAGGGTATTTTAGGACAGGCAAAAATACATAGAAAGTATTATGTTGGAGGAAGCAAATGATTAAAGTTACAGATATAGCTTACGGGCGAATAGGGGCACCTGATCTCGATAGAATGGAAGCATTTCTGCTAGATTTTGGCATGGTTCGAGCCGATCGTACCAAAAATGCACTTTATATGCGTGGCACTGATGGCGACCACCATCATTTACATGTCACAGAGCTCGGTGATCCTGTGCATATTGGAATGGCTTGGTGGGCTAAGACTGAAGAAGATTTAGAAAAAATCTCTAAGGCGCCTGGCGCCAGTGATGTTCATGAAATGGATGAGCCAGGAGGAGGCAAGAGGGTGACACTTCCGGATCCAGATGGACGTATCATTGAAGTTATTCACGGTATGGAAGTTGTAGAGGACCTGAAGGTTCGTGACGTCATCATTAATACAGGAAAAAATAGATTAGCTCGTACCGAACTTCAGCGAGTTTCTGCAAATCCAGGACAACCTTCACATGTAAAGAGAAGTGCGCACGTTGTTGTAAAAACAAAAGATCTAAAAAAGTTCAATGAATGGTACCAATCGACACTTGGATTGGCTTGTTCGGATCATATCAAAGCTCCTGATGATCCAAGTAAAAATATGATGACCTTCAATCATATTGATGCTGGCGCTGAATATGTTGATCACCATGTGCTGTTGGGGATTCAGTCGGAAAACGCAGAATTTAATCATTTGTCATTTGAGGTTGCCGATTTTGATGACGTTAACATTGGGCATAACTATATGCAGTCAAAAGGATATAAACTTGCCTGGGGTGTCGGAAGGCATGTGCTTGGCAGTCAAATATTTGATTATTGGCGCGATCCATGGGGTCGAATCCACGAGCATTGGACCGATGGTGACGTTGTCAATAACAGTCATGATGGGGGGAGATGGGATGCTCACGTAGGTTTAAATAACCAGTGGGGCCCCGAATTTCCTGAGGACTTTGTCGACGATCCACATATTCACGTCCTCTAATTTATTATGATTTTTTATGGCAATTGAAAGACTAATAGCCGGTTTTAGGAACTTTCGTGAAGTATATTATGATGGGCAACCCGAGTTCTATCGTTCGTTAGTTGAAAAGGGTCAAAGCCCCGATGTTATGGTTATCGCTTGTTCCGATAGTCGCGTTAATCCCTCTATTATAGCTAAAGCTGAGCCGGGTGAACTTTTTATAGTACGCAATGTAGCCAATTTGGTTCCGCCCTATAAACCCGATAGTAGTTACCACGGAACTAGTGCCGCGATTGAATTTGCCGTTCGTGATCTTGGTGTAGGTCATATTATCGTATTAGGGCATTCTCACTGTGGTGGCATTCGTTGCCTCTGCGAAGGTAACGAAAGATCCAATCGTCGAGAATTTATTGATGGCTGGATGTCTATTGTAGATCACGCAATTAACCTTGAGTTGAAAGGTGAAAAACTACATAGGCATGTTGAGAAAGAGGCGGTAAAGATTTCTACGAATAATTTATTGTCTTTTCCTTGGATTAAGGATCGCGTTGTTTCAGGAGGTCTTAAGATACATGGGTGGTGATTTGATCTAGAGGCTGGAGATCTGTTGTCCTATTCAGAAAAAACCGAATGGGGTTCACTTCTAAAATAATTGACTAATGGGAAAGTTTCGCCAACCGATTTTAATAAAGTCTATACATTAATATCTATTAGTCTTTTAGAACCACCGCACGGCCTGTTACCTTACCCTGTTCAACCAATGGTAGCCGAAGTGAAATTGGACATTATAGTTCTGCTAAGTTTTGATCAATTTCTTTTTAATCTTTAATCTTCGGTTTAAGCTTTTATCTATGTTTACCCCCCCGATCGTCTTTAGATCCTGTTTATCTTAATCCGAGAAAATAAAAAGACGATTTTTATACATATTATCAGCCTATATATTTTCCCCAGCCTCCACAGACCTCGACAACGGTTCCGGTCATATAAGAATTTTTTTCCGATACTAAGAAAGCTGCTACATCACCAATTTCTTCAGGCTCGGCGAGACGATCTAGCATAGCGTTGGCAGCCATAATTGCTCGCACTTCGTCTGACGTTATACCTCTCGCTTTTGCCATTGCGTCGGCCCTTGGCCCCATCCAGGCTTCAGTCTTTACAGTTCCGGGGGCTATAGCATTTACGGTAATATTGTCAGTGGCAAGTTCGTTGGCGAGCAGCTTGGTCATCCCATGTATACCAGCATTTGTAATAGTTGTAGACCATGAACCGGGTAACAATTGAGTACCTGATAGGCCCGACACACTTAATACTCGGCCAGCATTTGATTTTCGTAAATGAGGCGCCGCAGCTCTCGATGTCCAAATGTACGACATCAGGTTTCGGTCAATTGTCTCTTGCCAGTCTTTATCGGTAATTGACTCTATATTTCCGGGAACCATTCCTCCTACATTGTTAATTACGATATCAATACCACCCAGAGTATTTGCTGCTTCCTGTACAAAGTTATCACATCCCTCTGAAGTGCTAAAATCTGAGATAATCGAGAGAGCTTTAACACTTAAAGTTTTCAGCTCTTTAGTGGCCTCTTCAAGTTTATCTTTACCGCGTGCGCCTAAAGCAACATTACAACCTTCACGGGCAAGCCCTTGCGCTATAGCAAAACCAACACCCTGGCTACCGCCTGTTACAATGGCATTTTTACCCTTTAATCCAAGATCCATTTGATTTCTCCTTATCTTCTTTGGTTATGCCTAAGCTATCACTAGAGGTACTTTTTTGCGAAGTCGGCGCAGGCTTGACCTACTATGTTTACATGATCGGGGTTGTCGTAGAGTGACATGTGCGATGCATCTCCCCCAACTTGAACCAGTTCTTTCTTAGGACTTGGAATCGTATTAAACGCGGGTACCTCATGTTCTGTCATCGTAATATCATCATACCACGAAGTCACCATTAGAACAGGTTGATGGATGATCCGTTGCATGAAGGGTCTTACATCGTACATCATGGCAAGTTCTGCGCTCCGGACAGTGGTCCAATGTTCGTGATTTGGGGCTACAGTATCCTTAAATTTTTTGAATACTGGCCAGGTTTCAGGTGCGGGCCATGTTGAAGGTTCATCATGGGGATGTGCTGAATGTGCAATGCGACCATCTTTTCCAGACTCAAATCGTTCTTGTCTATCTTTCTCGATGTGAGCCCAATGAGCACGCAGACTTACATTCGAATTAGCGCGAAGCATATTGTACCAGCCATCTATCATTGGAACGACAGATATCAGTAGTTTATGGCGGTTGTCCATACAACCCACCGGAAACACATGGCCGCCGGCATAGGATATTCCCCACACCCCAATTCTATCGTTATCAACGTCGTCACGCGTCGTCACGTAAGTGGTTGCGTTGATAATATCAAAAATTTGATCCCAGGGGCTTATATGTTGACGAGGTTCACCCTCGCTCTCTCCTAGATTACGGTAATCGAAAGATAACGCAGCAATCCCTTGTTTTACGAAATGTTCTGCATATTCTGGCTGGATTAATTCCTTCACGTAGCACCAGCCGCCACCCATTACGACAGTGGGATAAGGTGGATCAACATTTTCAGGTTTATAAAAATGACCAACTAGTTTTAATCCGTCACTTTGGAACGTAATATCTTCCCGCGACATATTTGATGTCTCCTTTTTAGATTTTAGAAAATAAAGTTAGATGCGTCACCATGGAAGCGTTGTGCCATCGAAGTTAAGAAATTTCCCTGCGTCCTTAGGTGAAATTTCAGTGATCACTTGATAGACACCAACGGTTGCTTGCTCAATGGAGTTTGAAGCATTTGGTCCGCCCATATCGGTACGCGTCCAGCCGGGCGAAATAGCAACAGCTGTAATGCCAAAACTTTCGAGCCACTCTCCTGCGCTACGCATAAGCATATTTAGGGCAGCTTTGCTCGTGCGATAAGCATATCGACCAGCCTGCCACGTATTAGAAACTGACGCTAATCCCGATGTCATCATCACAACAATACCATGATCTGATTTTTTGAGGTTCTCGACGAATGAGCCTGTTACTCGGGCTGGCCCTAGAACATTTGTTCGTAATACATGTTCCCATTCCTGGTAGTCGTATTTTCGCAAATCAGGGTCGTCGATTGGTACCCCATTTATTTTTTCATATGCACCGCTGCCATATTTAGCCATTTCAACCGCACCAGCGTTGTTAATCAATAAGTCAATCGGAGTGCCGTCTAGAGATGTTACGGTTGCATCAATTTGTTTCTGATTATTAACGTCCATTCCAAAAATAGAGAGGCTGTTGCCGTATTGTTTTTTGAGAGCGGTCAGGTCTGAGGCTGTTTCTGGATCACGGCAGGTTGCGAGCACGTTCCATCCGTTTTCTAGATAGACTTTAACGAGCCCAAGCCCAATACCGCGATTGCCACCAGTTATTAAGAGGGTTGCCATTATTCTCTCCCATTTTTATATCAAAACATACACACGGCAGTTAAAATCGATGTCACATATCTTAAATTATAAAGACATAAGGGTTCTACAGGCAACCTGCCTTCATCAAATGTAAATTTACGTTTTTACTAAATGGACATCGGTGGGTACATTAGAAATTTCATACAAATAACGCAATCGGAATATTGTTACCTAAATAGTGGGGAGAAGTGATTGATTATTGTCTTTTTAGAATCCAACATAAAGCCCAAGATATTCTAATATTATTAGAGAAAAGGATTATAAACGTTGCAGTATATTATACGATCATTTGACAAGCCGGACAGTCTAAATATTCGTTTGGTAAATCGAGATGATCATGTTGAATATGTGAAGAGCCAATCTGTTAAGCTTTTATTGGCAGGGCCTCTAATGAATGATGAAACAGTCGACCCTATGGGAACATTGTTAATTGTTGAAGCGGACAAACGAAGTGCGGACAAACGAAGTGATGTTGAGAGTTATGCGCAAAATAATCCATATAATAAGGCCGGTCTATTTGCCGAGTCTCAAATTACAGTAATTAATATTACCGTCAATAACCTGGATTAAGGAACGTCATGAATGTTGATGGTTGACCTTCACAAATGGCCATTAAATAATTCTAAAAGGAGATTCAGATGAGCGATAAAATGATGGAAACTGGCTTACATATGCGTGGAGAAGTTTTAGGTCATGAGCATGTCAAAAAATCACTTGCTGCGGCAAGCGATTATTCTCGACCAATGCAAGAATTGGTTACTAAATATTGTTGGGGTGAAGCCTGGGGAGACAATACTCTTGATAAAAAGACTCGCTCTATCATCAATTTGGCAATGTTATCCGCGCTTGGCCGTTCGCACGAGATCAAGCTGCATACGAAAGGCGCGATCAACAATGGGGTTTCGGTTTCGGAAATTCAAGCGACTTTGATGCAGGTTATGATTTATTGCGGCGTGCCTTCTGGTATGGAAGCATTTCGCGCTACCGAGGAAACACTCAAAGAACTTGGTGAGATTTGAAACATGCCTGACAAGAACGAAAAAATTGGATTTATTGGCCTCGGTAATATGGGTAATCCGATGGCTCGGCATCTCTCCAGCGCCGGTTATGAGCTAATGATTTTTGATATTTCTTCTGAATTATCGTCTCAAGTTGCAAAAGATATAGGTTCTACTGCGGCAAAAAATCTCAAAGAAATTGGCAAATTTGCCGATATTATTGTGACTTGTCTCCCCAATGGTAAAATTGTTCAAGATGTCATGGCTGGCACTGGTAAACTTGCGAATGTGATGAATGACGGAAGTCTTCTGATCGACATGTCATCGTCCGACCCAATTGAAACAGGTCAACTTGGTGGCAGTCTTAGAGAGCTTGGTATTAGCATGATTGATGCTCCTGTTTCGGGTGGTGTGAAAGGTGCTCATGCTGGTACATTGACGATAATTGTTGGAGGGGATGCGCAGGATGTTGAACGTGCAAATTCTCTATTAAATGTTCTCGGTGGAAAAGTATTCCATGTAGGCCGTCTCGGTTGTGGTCAGGCGATGAAGGCGCTTAATAATTTGTGTTCAGCTACAGGCCTGCTAATTGTGGCTGAGGCTCTCAAAGCCGGCGAAACATTTGGCTTAAACCCCGAAATGATGATTAATGTCCTTAATGTCTCAACCGGACGGAACAATTCCACGGAAAATAAAGTCAAACAATTCATTCTTTCAGGACAATATGAAAAAGCCGGTTTTGCTATGGATCTTATGGTCAAAGATATCTCGACTGCTGTGTCGTTCGCGCAAGAGCTCAAAGTTTCGATGCCCTTAGGCTCAAAAGCAGTTGACGTCTGGTCGAATGCATTGGCGTCCCTCGGTGGTAAGCCAGACCATACTGAAATTGCTCGCTGGGTAAGCGATGGAAAGTCATAGTGATAACGTAGTAACGTGTGTGGCAGATATTTAGGATGTCTCTAAATTTATAGTTAAACTCATAGAAGAATTTTTTATTATTTAAGATCCAGATAATACAAGGTATTTGGATATTCAAAATTTTACACAGTGAAAACCAACTTCAATCTCTCTGGCTAATTATATCCATTCATGAAAATACATGAAAATAAACTTTTGATTAAGGATAATTTTAAATGTCAATAACGTTTAATGTGACTTATGAACTTCACGGCCGATCTGTCGGTAAGATGAGAAATGAAGTTACAGGAAGACAGGTGGAGCCAAGCATAGAACCAGAATTTAATATGGCATCAGATGAAGCGGGGTTTCATGGCGGTGATGGATCCGCTCCTCTACCTCTAGCTTATTTTTGCACAGGTTTGATTACCTGTCTAATGACTCAAATTAGGGCTTTTTCTAAACGCCTTGGGATTAAGCTTGAAGGTGTGGATGTCCAGGCGACGATAAAATGGAAAGCAACCAGCGAGGGACGCAATCCTTATGAAGCATCTCCGGTTAATTTTTTGTTAGATGTAGATATGGATTCTGATGCTTCTTTAGAAGATCAAACACGTCTACTTGAGGCGGCAAAGAAAGGTTGCTTCATAGAAGCTACACTAGCAAACCCCATTCCTGTCAATCATCGAATTAAGCAGGGGGAGGATTTTGTCGAAGTAGATTAAAAGGCGATGGAAATTTCCCCGGGCGCTTTTTTGGAGTTATTTTCCATACCTTCGTTTACATTAGGTATCTTTTGTGTTCAATGGTTTGCGATAAACTGGGTCCCTGCCACCCCCGCTAGCCCAGCAGCTATGTTCTCCGGATTTGTAATTACACCTCTCTTTCCACCATTTTTAAGGAACTGCATAATTGCTTCAACTTTGGGGCCCATACTACCAGCATTAAGCTGATTAGCGTCTAACAATGATTGAGCTTTCTCAATGGACAGTTGTTCTAACCAAACCTGGTTGGGTTTACCAAAATTAATTGCAACGTTCGGTACGTCTGTGGAGAGCAACAAGACATCTGCATCCAATTCAGAGGCCAATAAACTTGAAGAAAAATCCTTATCTATGACAACTTCAACACCTTCGAGTTGGTCATTTGTCCCCGAGCTGACTGGAATTCCGCCGCCACCGCACGCGATGACGGTATGATTTTTTTTGATTAAATTTGATATTTGGGCCAATTCAACTATTTTCAATGGTTTGGGAGACGCAACAACACGCCGCCAGCCATGGTCGGGGTCTTTTTTTATTGACCAGCCAAATTTCTTAGCACGCTTTTTTGCTTTAGCTTCATCATAAAAAGGACCGATTGGTTTGGAGGGATTGTCAAAAGCCGTGTCAGTAGTATCAACTATTACCCTTGTAATTACCGCTACCGCACTTTTGTCCATGCCCCTGGCGCAATATTCGTTATCAAAAGCACGGCTAAACATATAGCCAACCGCGCCCTGAATATCAGCGACAGCATAATCGATCGGAATTGTGATAACTTCAGGAGCCGCTATTTCGGATCGTTCAAGCACAAAACCCACCTGAGGCCCATTGCCATGGGTAAGAACCACATTCCAACCTTGTTGATCTGCATCAACAATATTGCTGACAGTATTTTCAACAGCTTCATATTGATGAGCAATACTTTGTCTATCCTCGGCAATAATTAGAGAATTTCCGCCAACTCCGATAACAACGCTTCCCTGACTGTCATAATTCATGATTTCAGACCTAAGATGATGCCATTACAGATTTGTGCAATGGACTAATAGTTTGGATAAATACATCAAGCGGAGCTGAGGTAATGCCAGCGCCGATCTGGCCTACACCTGCTTTTTTATGGGCAATACCCGTATTGACGATTGGTAAGATGCCGGTATCAATGACTTTTCGGATATCAATACCCGCTGCTGTTGGTGCAAAATCTAAGGCTGGCAGGGTGAATTGGCTATTCGCTCCAATTGATATATTGCGCATATTACGGCTTTGAACCAAAGCATCCATAGGCGAGCCCCCGACAAATTGTGTTATTGCAGGAGATGCCGCCATAGCAAATCCACCGAGACCAGCAGTCTCCGTAATAGCACTATCGCCGAGATCTGCAGCGGCATCTTCTATACTATAGCCAGGAAAATAAAGTCCATCGACAACTGGAGCTGGCGTCGTGAACCACTGATTTGGTAACCCACTGATGCGTATTCCAAATTCAATACCGTTCCGGGCCATAGCGGTAACCATCGAACTGTTTGCTATGCCATGCGCAGCATCTAGCATTGCTTTACAGCTAGGCATAGAGATGTTGAGGAAAAAGTGGTCATTGCCAGCGATAAAGGAAATCATTTCCCTGATATCGTCTTGTGTAGCGTCAGAATCTAATGCCCCGACGACTAATTTCTTGATTAAAAGAGAAGAGCCAGCAGCATTGCGATTGTGTGCCTCATCGCCCATATGTAGGGCTTGACCAATAAGTGGCTTTAGTTCAATTGGACCGGTTTTCTGAATTGTAGCTTGCAACGTAGGTGCTAGGTTCTTTTCCATCCACTTGAGTCGTTTAATAACATCTGGGCTATTGGCACCAAAACGGAGCACTTTGCCCAAGCCCTCGTTCAGTGTAGTGAAAGCTTGATTACCATGCGTCGTATTGTTGATGATCCAGACAGGCATGGACGGGCTGATAATTCCAGCCATTGGGCCAACCGAATTATGATGGTGGCAGGAATCAAATCGAATTTCTCCACTAGAGGCTAATTTTTCTGCTTCATTAAGGTCGCCAGCCCATCCTTCATAAATTGTAGCACCTAAGATTGCCCCTTTCATTGGACCACACATATCTTTCCAGTTAACTGGAACACCAGCATGTAAAATTATTTTGCCGGACATATCTGGAAGTTCATCTCGCGCAATACCAATACCCTCCAATACAGGATTCGCAGCAAGATATCTGCCAAAGGCCTGATGATTGGCGGTTTCAATTTTTTCATTTAATACAAGATCGGCAAGTTTAGATCCAATATCCTTATTGCCACCTGCGGGTGGTTGCCAGTCAACATGAATAACAGAGCCCCCAGCAGTTTGAATATTATCAGCGAATGAGCGAAGCCCAACATTGGTTATGTTAAGATTTTCATTTTGCAATTTAGGCATTATTTGAACTTCCCGCGATTGACTTTTTGCCGGTGGAATTTGTTAAAATTACTGATGTTGCCCTACGAGTAGCCTCAGCATTGCTCTCGGCTACAATAACACTTGCAGATTTGAGAATTTTGATCTGCGTGGTCAAGTTTTGTGGATCCATATCTGTGCCACACACAAATCCTATAAAATAGATCTGCCGCTGCTCTTTCGTGGATATTTTCCGGGCCTCTTTAATAGTATTTACCATCTCTGCTGCAGGGTTTGCGTGTGAGCCACAACCAATAACTACATCAAATAAGATTACAGCGGTTTCCGGGTCAGATGCTTCCTGTAGGATACGTTCATGGCGTGTTCGATGATCAATCATGGGATGGGCGCGGCCTTGGGTAAATTCATCATCACCTAGATCAATGATAGTATGCTCCTGGCTCGACCAAGAATCTTTTAGGTGATAGGCCTTATCTATTGGCGTACTAGACCAAACAGGACCAAGCAAATCTCTTAAAATTGATTGGGTCTCATAACAAAATGTTCCACCACTATAAATACCACGAATATATTTTTGGCTCTCCTTTTGATCAAATAACTGGGTTGTTATATCATCCCCAAACACCATTCTATTTGGAAGATTGCCACCATTTAATTTTGAATATGTAAACTCCGCAGCTGCATCCAAGGTAGTGGCAAATTGAATTATGTTATCATTATCGTTATTCTCGCTACCCAGGAAACAAACAATCACAGGTTTGCCGCCCGCCCGTGCCGATGTTATTATTTTTTCAGCAACTTTTTTGCTCGGCGGTTTGGATATAAGTACGATTACTTCAGTTTGTTCATCCTCAATCAGAATTTCAACGCCCTGAGCCATAGAAATACCACCTATTTCATCGCTTAAATCACGGCCGCCTGTACCAATCGCCTGAGAAATGCCAACACCCCATTGCGTCAATAATGATGAAATTTGTTGTAGTCCAGTTCCAGAGGCAGAAACTATCCCAACTGATCCTCTGGCAACAATATTGGCAAAGCCCAATGGTAAGCCATTAATGATTGCTGTGCCGCAGTCCGGCCCCATCATCAACAAATTTTTAGCCGAACTAATTTTTTTTAATTCGAGTTCTGCCTGTATAGATACATTGTCACTGAAAAGCATGACATGAAGGCCTAAATTAAGGGCCTTTTTTGCTTCGGCAGCGGCATATTCACCCGGGCATGATATCAATGCTAAGTTTAAACCAGGGTCCCGAGAAACTGCCATTTCAATACTTTTTACTTCAGGTTCACAATTCTCCGATCTATCTGCAATAGAACCTAAATTGTCCATTTGAGCTTCTGCTTGAGAGAATGCCGCGTCCGCGGCCTTTTCATTTTCTGCAGAAACCGCAATCAATAAATTGTTTGGCTGCGGTTCTATTGTGTCGTCGATTAAACCAACAGTTCGAGCGAGATTTAAATTAGCCGCTGTTGCCATGACTGCGGTCGCTTGGAAAATTCCTGGCAATGCTTCTAAATCGGCAGCAACTCTCATGAGTGCGATAGAATCACTGTAGTGATTCTTGCGGATTAAATATTTCTCTAGCATTGGCACAATTTTTCCAAAATAAATAAGTTTCTTTCATGTATGAGGTTCTAATATAGATAGCAAGATTGAAGTATCTAACAGTGACTTATAATTATTTAAATAACAAGTTACTGCACTTTTGCATAAAAATTTGAATATCATATTGATATAATTTTGTATTTAGTTTTACGAAAGGAAAATATCAAAATTATAATAGTTCAGTATAGGGTTAAAGCTTGGTGTTTGAGTGTATGAAACAGTTACAATTATCGTTAAGAGAGCTATACAAACCTGTTTAAAACCTTAATTTTCTATGCGATGTTTGAATAGCAGGAAATCAAAACTTTTAGGTGTGGTGACGACCAGTGAAAATTTTTAATGCAGAGACATTTGATATTCGGATAAAGAATAAGGCGTTTAAGGGGAAAGTCCATAGTGTCTTTGCGAGTGCGTGTAATATCAAAACAAGAGAAGATAAAATTATTACGTTACTTGTAAATTCTAAACCCGATCAACCTAACGGTATTAGAATTTTAACTCCAAAAGAGTTTGTTTTTTCAGATTGGATTAAGCCCGGTGATAGTGTTTCCTGCCAACAAGAATGTCTTCAAATTGAAGAGCCAAATATTCTTGTCGATATGCGACTGGCACATGTATGGCAGAATAGCTTGCCCCGCTATTTAGATGACGTCGATCATGCCCACATCTTAGGCCAATATAAGGCCGCAACAAAATTATTTTTAATGTTAACAAAACAAAATATAGATAGTTTAAAAAAAAGTAATTCAAAAATAAAGCGTATGGATTTTTTACTAATTTTATACTCCAAAGTAGAAAATTTAACCCAATCGGTAAGGATCGATGACAAGTCAAAAATACTTTCAGAGATTTCATCATTCATTGGATTTGGCCCTGGATTAACACCCTGGGGAGATGATTTTCTGTGTGGTTTTATGGCAGGATTTGATTGTTTATCAAAAGATCTGGATCAAAAAATAAAGCTTCACAAGTTACGCGATATTTTAATTAGGAATTTTGATGCTACCGGTGATATTAGTAAATCGATGCTAAGTGATGCCGTGTTAGGGCAACATGGTGAATTAATAGTCGATACATGCCAGGCCCTATTCGATCCAAAATTTTCACCTAAGCTCACCTCTAGGGTTTGTAAACTAATTGAGGTTGGGGAGACTTCGGGTTCGGCCAGTTGTCTCGGCATTCTATCCGGTATTGCAGCAGTGACCAAATGTAATGAGCTGTATAAAGTTAATTTTCTACGGATGATGTTGCGTCTTAAAGATAAAGTTTATGTCCCACACCTAGAAACAGTCCCGTAAATACAAGAAGAAGGTCGGTTAGTTCCATGTTTTTGTTTGTGCTTAATTTCTAGTACCATTTTTATTAATGTTGATATAAAAATCCATAAGGGTTCGTTGTTGTGCATAAGATTGAAATTCGTGAGGAAATAGTCGAACGAGTAATAAAGCGACGGGCACGTTATCATATTTTTGATAATTTTATACCTCACGAAACAGCTTTGCTCATTATTGACATGCAGCCAACTTTTGTTGCCCCCAATAGTCCCGCTGAAGTGCCAGTTTCACGAGGAATTATTAAAAATATTAATAAACTCTCAAAAGAATTACGGAAAAAAGGAACGGCTATTTTCTGGATAACCCACGCTAATACCACAGTGAATAATGTAAGCGATTGGGGCCTATTCTTTGAGAAATTTGTAGCAGAAGACGTCCGTGCAAGAACAATGAAGAGTTTAACACCGGGCGGGTCCGATACTCTATTATGGCATGAACTTGAGTCAGAATCTGGAGATATTCATATTTTTAAAAATCGTTATAGTGCATTAATTCCTGGTTCATCCTCGCTAGAGCGGATTTTAAGGAGCCTTGGAATTAAAAATATTATAATTGGTGGAACAAAAACAAATGTTTGTTGCGAAGCGACTGGTCGTGACGCAATGATGATGGATTTCAATACGGTAATGGTTTCAGATTGCTTAGCAGCTTTATCAGATGAGGAACACCGCGCCTCCCTAGAGACCTTTATTCAGCAATTTGGTGATGTATATAACCATAAAGAAATTATTGATATAGTTAGAGAAATTTAATGACCCAGATAGTTAAAGGCATTAGTCTAGATACTTAAACAAGAATTCCGATAAGCTTTTTTGAAAAAGGAGCCGCATTATGAACCATGAATTCTCAACAAACTACCTTAAAGAAAATAATGCCAAGCATTATTGGCATCCGATGGTGGATCCAAAACTTTCAGAAAAGGATTTGCCGCTGATCATCGTCAAAGGTCAGGACCGACATGTTTGGGATATTGATGATAACAAATATTTGGATCTCATGGGAGGATTGTGGTGCGTTAATGTAGGTCATAATCGTCCAGAAGTTAATAAGGCTATCGCTGACCAACTTGGCAGGATCGCTTATTATAATACGTTTAATGGATTTTCGAATCCTTCTTCAATTGAACTCTCAACCAAGCTTATTGAGATGCTGGCTCCGGAGGAAATGGTAAAAATTATGTTTGGGTCTGGTGGTTCAGATGCTAACGAAACGGCGCTTAAACTTGCCCGTCAGTATTGGAAAGTGATGGGTCAGCCAGAAAAGGTCAAAATTTTTTCATTAAAAAATGGATATCACGGTGTGCAGTTTGGCGCCGTCTCCGCGAGTGGTGGCATTGTTTGGCGCCGAGCGTATGAGCCATTGATGCCTGGGTTCTACCAAGTGGATACGCCTGATCGGTATCGAAATCCTTGGTCTGATGACCCCTATGAACTTTCCGAAATATGTGCGGGGATTCTCGACCGTGAGATTCAACATCAAGGTCCGGATACCGTGGCAGCATTCATAGCCGAGCCAATTCAAGGTGCAGGCGGGCTAATAATTCCCCCGGATGATTATTGGTCCCGCATTCGGAAGGTTTGTGATAAGCATGATGTGCTTCTGATTGCTGATGAAGTAGTGACGGGATTTGGCCGAACCGGTGAAATGTTCGGTGTGAGGTGTTGGGGAGTCAAACCTGATATTATGAATTTTGCAAAGGGAATAAATTCCGGCTATATACCGTTGGGGGCAACTGCGGTGAATAATCGGGTGGCCGAAGCGTGGGAAAAAGATCATCCCCTGGCGCCCATTATGCACGGTTATACATATTCCGGTCATCCGGTAGCATGCGCCGCGGCAATTGCAAATTTACAAATCGTTGAGAACGAGAATTTACCGGCTAACGCCGCAACAGTCGGGATTTATTTCCTTGAAAAATTGATGGAATTGAAGAAGCGTCATAAATCAATTGGCGATGTTCGCGGCCGCGGTCTTATGCTGGGTATCGAGCTTGTTAAAGATCGTAAAACTAAGGAGCCATTTACACCTATGGATCCATATCTCCAAAGTATCGGACCTCATTGTCGAGAGAAGGGGGTGTTGGTTCGAAACCAAGGGCACCGTATTATAATTTCGCCAGCATTGACGTTCACCAAACAAGACGTGGATGAGGCGATCGACGCCTTGGACTCTGCGATTGCCGTCGATAAATGATTTAACCGTACTAGGGAGAGATTTAGGTATGTCACGATCACAGCGTCCCAACGTAATCCTCATTATGACCGATAATCAGCCAAATGATTTGCTTGGTTGTTACGGAAATACGGAAATCCACACACCTCGCTTAGATCGGATGGCTCGTGAAGGGATTAGGTTTGATAATGCCTATTGTCCTAATTCCATGTGTTCGCCGTGCCGTGCCTCGGTGTGGACCGGCAGAATGCCGTGCCAACATGGTGTGCATACCTGGATAGATGATAGGCAGCGACCAAATTGGCCAGATAATTGGAACGCCGTTGCAGAGTTCGAAACGCTACCGGAAATACTAAAAAAAAACGGCTACGCGACAGCTATAATTGGAAAGTATCATTTAGGGGTCCCCACGCCAGGTCATAACGGGATTGATCATTGGGTGACGATGGAGCGGGGGCATACACTCGATTTCCACGGAAATACCATGAACGTCAACGGAGAGATTTTTAACCATGAGGGACACTCTGTCGATTTTTTTACAGAGAAAGCCGTCGAGTATATCGAAGGGAGGCACGATCAACCGGATGATCCTTTTCTTCTTTTACTGCCCTATAATGGCCCTTATGGTCACTGGCCATCTATAAAAGGTCCCGCAGGTAATCGGTTTGCGCATCTCTACGAAGATACCCCTATGAATTTAGTGCCACGGGAAGGGCTTAGTAGAGAGGCAATTGATTGTTACGAGCTTAACAAGAATTATCATCCGCGGGAGAAGGGGGGACCCGATTTCAGTGCTCTTTTGCAAATCCCTAACGACCTAGCTTCCCTTAGAAATTATTATTCCCAGATGACCCTGATTGATGATGGTGTTGGTAAAGTTTTAGATACATTGACAAAAAATAATCTTGATGAAGATACTATTGTTATTTTTACCGCCGATCATGGGTTCTCTCTTGGCCACCATGGTTTCTGGGGGCATGCTCAAGCGACATGGCCTTCAAATATGTTTCGTGTCGCCTACAACATTCCTCTGATTGTCCGGGCCCCTGGCTCAGTTGCCGGTGGTCTAATAAGCGCTCGGTATGTCAGTAGCATGGATTTGTACGCAACAATTATTGATAGTGTCGGTTTGATGCAAGCTGTTGTTGCGGAAGATATTCCAGCGCGGAGCTTCGCCAAGCTGTTTGACAATCCCGATAGTAACTGGGACGACGTTGTTTTCTTCGAACAAGAAGAGACCCGGGCCATTCGTACTCCTGACTGGCTTTATGCGAAACGCTTTGATCAAAGTGAGGAATACCCGTTGGAGAATGAGCTCTACGATTTGTCTAATGATCCTGATGAGCGGACAAATCTCGCTGGAAATTCGAAATTTTATGAAATTGAAAATGAGCTAAGTACAAAAATTGACACTTATTTTCAGACCTATGCATCTCCCCAATTCGACCTGTGGCATGGCGGAACTGTTAAGTCTAATAGTTCCCGACCCTGGTTATGGGAAAATGCCTGGGGAGATACCTGGCATCCAATCGCTTGATCCCTTAGATCAACATATAAAGCGATTAATAGTCGGCAATCGTTCTAAGACAACACTAGTACGTGTTGTATCTCTGCTTTGATCGTTATGATTCTATTTTTAGGTTTGGTGCTCATGGTCAATCCTTGATTTTCTCGAGCGTGTAAATTTATTGTTTAATCTATAGGGTCAACGTAACTTTCTTATTTAGCATAAATGAACTTCACTTTTTCTGGTATTTCTGACAGAATTATCAGTATCGGGAGATTAGCTGGGATTATGTGATTATGGCATTGATTGAGTACGGCGGTTGCGACCTGCCGATAAGAGAGGATCTTTTACAGTCACATGAACGTTGCTGGAATAGGCTATCTGAAACTGGTTCGTGGCTCGACGGTAGTCAAAGAATAGATGTTGCTGCAGAGGTTCGGAATGCTCGGACATGTTCGTTTTGTGTTGAGCAAAAAGAAGCAATTTCACCGAATGCTGTAACGGGTTCACATAATAGTCTTGGAAAACTTAAAGATGCTGAGGTTGAGATAATTCATCGAATTGTTTCAGATCCAGCACGACTGAGTAAAAATTGGTATAAAGACGTGATTTCGATGGGTTTAAAGGAAGAAGAGTATATAGAAATTATAGGGATTATAGCCATGGTCATGGTTATTGATACGTTTACTTTTGCTTTAGGTCTTACCAACCATAATCTTCCCAAGCCAAAATCGGGAAAACCCTTAAATTATCGATCTCCAGGTGCCAAAACGAAGGCCGCTTGGGTGCCCATTGTTGAGCCAGAAGATGCCACACCATCTGACGGCGAATTATATCCAAACCCCAAGGTAGGATATATACTCAGGGCGTTATCGGCCGTACCGACAACTAAATTCCATTTCTGGGATTTAATGCATGCTCATTATCTACCTGAGCCAATAATTTATCAATTCGATCGAGATTATCGAGCCATTTCTCGATCACAAATGGAGGTTGTCGCCAGTAGAGTTTCAGCATTACACCAATGCTTATACTGAACTACCACCCACGCCTATATGCTCCGTGAGAGCGTGCAATCAAATGATGGTAATTTTCAGTTAAATTCTATAACTGAGGGTGTGGTTGATGACCAGGATATTCCTTATGCTGGTTTACTAGCTGAATTTGCTGAGACCGTAGTTGCCCGAGACAAGTATAAAATCAAGAATCTCAGCGGGTCTATAATAGACCAAATGGGAGCAGGCGCATTTATTGATGTAGCCGCAACAGCAGCAGGATTCCACGGTGTTGTCCGTATAGCTGACGCGACTGGTATACCGGTTGTCAATGATATGAGTTTAGGTGTGAGTTCTGAGCTGAATGTAGATCACTTTTATGCATCGGGATTAGGGGATCGCGGCACCTAATTAAATAATAGTGTAGAAGGTATTAATGCTTTTCAGCAGTCGAAACCCAATTGGATAAAATAATAATCCGTTTTGGGCTTCAAGACTAAGTGCAGGCTGGAAAAAATTCGGGTAGCACTCTTTCATTCCTTAGCTAAATTGAATTTTATTTTAGTTCTACATAAATTTATTTAGAAGGAGACTTGGTCGCCCCCTTTGAGGGCCAAGCGTTTGCGAGCTTCGGCTGGAGTTGCGACGTCCAAGGACAGGTTCTCGATAATACGGCGGATTTTGGTGACTTGCTCAGCATTTGATTTTGCCAGCTCACCTTTACCAATATAGAGCGAGTCTTCCAAGCCTACCCGGACATTGCCGCCAAGAATTGCACCTGTCGTCACGAAGTTCATCTGATGGCGGCCTGCTGCTAAAATTGACCACTCATAATTCTCCTCGCCAAAAAGTTTATTGGCAATCCGGCGCATATGCGTGAGGTTTTCAATATCCGCACCAATACCGCCTAAGATACCAAATATTGTTTGTACAAAGAACGGAGGCTTCACTAAACCGCGGTCAACAAAATGAGCTAGATTGTATAAATGGCCCATGTCATAGCATTCGAATTCAAATCGTACTCCATGGTTTTCGCCAAGCTCTTTCAAGATCCATTCAATATCTTTAAAGGTGTTACGGAAAATAAAGTCGCGCGTCATCTCAATATATTCAGGCTCCCACTTGTGTTTCCAATTATAGGGTTTATCTAAAATTGGGAAGAGTCCAAAATTCATTGAGCCCATATTAAGCGATGTCATCTCCGGGTTAGCCCGAAGTGCCCCTTCGCAGCGCTCTTCCAATGTCATGCCAAGACCACCACCGGTGGTAATATTCACAACGGCATCGGTTGATTGTTTAATTCGCGGTAAAAATTCCATGAAAGCGTCCGCAGAAGGGGTTGGACTGCCGTCCCCATTACGAGCATGGAGATGGAGGATCGAGGCGCCTGCTTCAGCCGCAGCAATTGCGCTTTCGGCAACCTCGTTTGGTGTAATCGGTAGATACTCTGACATTGTTGGTGTATGGATAGCTCCAGTGACTGCGCAAGTTATGATGACACTTTTAGCCATGTTAAATTTCTCCGCTAGACATTGAATATGGCAACTGCCCCGGTCTAACCCAGAGAAGCGCCACTAATTTTACAGAAATCGTCCCAATACGCATTATCAATCAAACCAATGGGTCATTGGCAATCCAGCCACAGGTGAGGTAAAATAAGGAATTCGCGTGCCCCGAAGGCTGCCAATATAAGCCGTTTTTAGATCCTGCCCGCCAAAGGTAATACTGGCAAACCATGGCGCGATGGTGCCGCCAGCCGCAAGCATTAGCTCCGGCGTTGCCTCATCTTTTTGAAACGCTTGCTCCAACGCTTCCGACGCGGCTTCATTGTCATCATCCAAGATAACCTGATAATCGCCTTCCGGGGTGATCGCATAAATCTGATCCGACATCACCAACGTCCCCCACAAATTACCGTAAGCGTCAAATGTAATACCATCTGGGAAACCGTTTTTGCCTGTCTTGCCGAGCTTTGTAGGTCCAAACACCTCGCGTCCTGAGAGTGATCCATTTTCGGCGACTTTCATGCGTGAAATACGCTGGCCGCAGGTTTCTACAATATATATGTAATTCTCCTTGGCATCGAGCCGAACTTCATTGGTAAAGGCAAAACCGTCAGCGACAATGTGAATACCACTTTCATCGGCAAGTGCGATATAGCCATCGGCAACATTGGGGCTCATCGCCTCCATCCAATTTTTAGTTCGGGTAGATACAGTCAGCCATAACCGTTCCTTGGAATCACGTATTACAAAATTGACCTTACCGATTGCCTGGCCATCAATGCTGTCATAAAGCGTCGTCGTCTCACCATCGGGGGCCATAACCTCCAACACATCGGTGCCGAAATTTGAGATATAGATCTCGCCTTTCTTACCAAAGGCCAATCCGTTCGGTAGTGTGCCCTCCGTAAAGCGAGCGGCCTCATCGTCGGCTTCTTCAAACCGGTCTTTGAGATTGCCAAAAGTCTGCGTGATAATTTCCTGCGTACCATCCGGCTTGATATGCACCACCCCACCCCGGGCATCTGCCGCCCAAAGTGAGCCATCCGGCTTGGCAAGTATGCATTCTGGGCGTTGCAGGTCCTCACCAATAAAAGAAATGTCAGAAGCTTCAACGGTAAAACTCAGTATTGGATTATTAGTCATATGTTCCCTAGCTTTTTACTCATTAAGAATGATATTTTGATTTGGTATATCTATTGGAACTTAAAGTTCTACTCCGCGGCCATACTGTACTCAGGAGCTTCCAATTCTGGAACAACCTTATTTACAAACATATCAAATTCTTCAAGCATATCGTCAGCTGGTTGCTGCGCCCAATGGTAGATAAGGGTAATAAATTCGCCGGGTGCCTTTGCATAGGTTTCTTGCCACTCTCTTATGCAATCATCAACCGAACCCCCAAGGAATATACCCGACGACTTAATGCTCTCAATTCTGGTAGCTTCATCACCTGTTGGTAATTGGGGAAAAAATGGTCCATAAAAATTAGTATAAATATCCAGATCATAAGCCAATAACTTTCTCTCAAATTCAGCTTTATCTTTAGTAGTATGGCACCAGCGAACGATGTTTTGGTTCTGACCTAAAACATAGTGTTTCCCATGTTTTTGGGCTTCTTCGACATACATATTGAAGCATTTAGCCATATCCTCATCTTTCATAAAATATGTAGGGATAAAACCGTGCTTAGCGCAAAAACTTATTGTCTCAAGGCTCTTCATCGCGGCAACAAAACAACGAGGATGAGGTTTTTGATAAGGCTTTGGCAAGACCGCAACCTTTTGGATAGAGCCATCCTCTCCAACCTCCCCTTCCACACCAGCGGCAGAAGCTGTCGGGGCTGCTGGATAGCCTTTGACGCCATCTTTGAAAGGATATGGGACTTGGTAATAATCTCCTTTTACTCGTGATGCTTCTTCAGTCCAAAAATCAAGAACCATCTCAACAAGTTCTTCAAATATATCGCGATTTTTTTTATCGTTTTTACCTCCGTCTGATAATGTCGCAACACTATCGGAAAATTGTCCAAGGACGTTAGCCCAACGAGATTGATAACCTCTGGCAAAACCGACAAAATATTTACCCTTAGTCAAATGATCAAGTATTGCGGTTTCTTCCGCGACACGGATTGGGTCGTGTGTCGCCATGACATATCCCAAAGCACCTACATGACAATTAACCTGGCTCGCCCAGTAAGCATTTAAAATACCGGGGTTTGGGCCAACCTCGTAATCCTCCGAATGAAAGTGGTGTTCGATTGTTGATACACCCCAAGCT
>DUBF01000042.1:0-5764 GCA_012960465.1 Rhodospirillales bacterium
CACCTGTTCCCATGTTCTGGAGTATCTGTTTCATTCTAATTCATCGCCTTTGTTATACCCTACTTAACTGGGCAACTTTTTTTAATTCTTTTTCTGGAAGGTAATTAATCAATACCGCTTTATAAACGCCTTTAAATACAAATAAACTGCCCGCCGCCGCACCGATAATTTTATATTCATTTATTAAGTTTAAAATATCATCAGAATGACCAGCTCCACCTAATACCGTTAAAGGAACACTTATACAATCTCTAACTTTTTGAACTAAAGCCAAGTCATACCCTTTCATTACGCCATCATTATCAATTGAGTTAATCACCAACTCACCAATACCTATACTCTCCAGTTCCTTAATAAATTCAAACAAGCTTTTCTTAACTTTCTTCTTCCCATTATGCGAATATATTTCATAACGGCCAAACACTGTTTTCTTAACATCTAGAACCACAACCACACTTTGCCGACCTATAACGCTTGCTATTTCAGCTAATACATTAGGGCGCGAAATAGCTCCTGCTGAAAGTGCAACTTTCTCAACTCCTAACTTAATTATTTTCTGAGCTTGTTCTGAGTTTGTCACTCCGCCCCCGTAACATAATGGCATCCTACTCTCGTTTGCAAGGCGCTCAATCATTTTATAATCTGGTTCATCACCATTTACTGTTGTATCAATATCTAAAACAATTAGCTCATCAACTTCTTTTTCATTAAATATTTTTACCGCGTTAATGGGGTCACCCACATATTTAGCTGATTTAAACTTTACCGTTTTCACCAGCCCTTTGTTATGCACTAACAAGCATGGAATTACTCGTGAACGCAACATCAGCATAACTCCGAAAAGTTCTTAAACAAATTAACTCCATTAGAATGACTTTTTTCAGGGTGGAATTGAACACCATAAATATTTTTCTTATGGATAGCACAATGAAAATCGCCACCATAATTAGCTTCAGCTAGTACATCTTGAGCATTGCCACATTTAAAATAAAAGGAGTGTAAAAAGTAAAAGCCTTTGGCTAAGTCTATAGCATCAAAAATTTTGCATTTACGCTTTTCTTGTACCTCATTCCAACCCATGTGTGGCAACTTGGGTTTCTGCTTTATAACACGCTCATCAAACAAGTTAACCTGAGCATCAAACCAACCCAAACCCTTTAACTTCCCCTCGTCACTTCCCGATGCCATTATTTGCATACCAACACATATACCAAGCACAGGGACTTTCTTATCTAACACCATTAAGTCTAAAGCATCACGCATTCCAGACTCATTAAGCCGTGTCATCGCATCATCAAATGCTCCAACACCTGGTAGTACTAGTTTTGTAACAGACTGAAGCTGACCGGGCTCCGACACAAATTCACAATCAATTCTAAGTTTCTTATATATATTTCTTATTGCTTGGATATTCCCTGACCCATAATCAACGATACCAATCACCGTTTACCGCCCTTTTCCAAACCAATAGCCCGTAAAATTTTTGCACCAACGTCATAAAGTGACTGTTGATTTTTATAATCTTTATAGGTTCTATTTGGCGCATCGAAATAGCCTCGTAATTCGGCTATCGTAATATCTAGTTTATTGGCAATATATTCAAAATCTTCATCTATTGTTTCAGTGTCATATGCGGGTGATTTAAGTTTTTCTAAGGCCTCTTCTCTAGTCATTTGGCCTGTAACAATTAAACTTGAATATTGCACCTTACGTGTATCAAAACCAAACTTTTCAGGCAGCCAATATCCTTCATAAAAACGGGTAAACCTTGATTCGAAGTGTTTTTGCGCATAACGCTGATAGCCAAAATTATCAACCAAAAACTGCGTTGCCTCCTCTTTGTCATACGTCATAAAGTCAAGAGGGCGATAAACCTTAATACCTTTAATATAAGGAAGGTACACCTTATGCCATAAAATATTTGTTAGAGGGAAATTCCTAAGCTGTTTAGTACCAAATTTTCTTTGGATATCCTTAATTTGCCTTGCATCAGACTGGAAGTACATCCATTCAAGGGGGTTACGAATACACTCCGTAGAATAATTTCCGCCAGTTAAGATATGTTTTATTTTATGCTTATTAGCAAACTTATACATAGTCGCAAAAAAAGCATGGTCTTGAGGTGTATCAATATGTGAAACACCCGACTTAAAGAAAGATAGCTGCAAGTCTTTCATTTCTTCCCAATCAATAACCTCGGTGTACAAATCCAACCCTAATCTATCAACTATTTGCTCAATATTATGAACTGCCTGCTGGGAGTTCCACCCCGCATCCACATGAAAAACCAATGGCCTCAACCCCAGCTTTTCTTTTGCCAAATAAACAAGGTAAGAACTATCGATTCCACCACTCATGCCGATAATACAATCAAAATCCCTGCCTTCACCTTCTTTTTTTATCTGAGCGGCTATTTTAGAAATCTCAGCCCACCCCCTGTCGCCAGTATTCCAACGAGGCAATATCTCACTAGAAAATGTATTACAGTGGTCACACACTCCATTTTTATCGAATACGATTTTACTATCTGTAGAATCCATTACACAGTTACTACATGTCGTTCTTTCTAACTTACACATTACATTCCCACTTAAATATAGCTATTATTGTTAAATATCCCTGTCATCGTTAGCTTCTCATTTTTATCAGTTTAGCGGGGACACCACCAACGATTGAGTATTTATCTACATTTTTAGTTACCACGCTACCTGCTGCCACAACAGCTCCAGTGCCAATAGTTACTCCAGGAGTAATTACACAATTGGCACCAATCCAAACATCACATCCAATTTTGACTGGAGCATGCACATCACCAGAGATGGGGAAAGGCTCTCCTATTGGGGGAATGGAATGATTTGAAGATATTATTTGGGTTCTATACCCTATCAAAGTTCTAGCACCAATGTGAACGCCTCCCGATGTCGTTATCAAAACATCTTTTGCTAAGTCAACATCATCTTCGATCACTAAATTTCTGCCCGGCGCTATCCACACACCAGGGTAAATCACTACTCTAGCACCAAATTTTGCTCCCATAATCTTGAGCAGAAGCTGCTTAATAAATATAAAAAACCTATACCTTGGCAATGAGAAAACCAAAGACATTAAAAATTCATAACTTACAACCAGAAAACCTTTCATTTCACTAAGCTTTCTATAAATTGAAATTCTTGCTCTAGCCTCTGACCAACCGTTGGAAATTTCGACAGCTCCATCTTTCCAGACGAAATAAGCTCTTTTCTTCTGGCCTCTTTTTTATATAATTTAACTATCTCCCTAGCTATACAAATAGCATTATCTCGATCAACATAAAGAGCCGCATTGCCACAAATTGAACGTGCCCACATTTCATCAGAAATAATTAATGGCTTACCAAAATGCCACGCCTCAATTATATTATTACTAAAACTTTCTAGCAAACTCAGCAGTAATACAAAATCAATCTTATCGTATAAATCAGATAGTTCATTTTTATCAACCTGGCCAATGCAATTTATTTTATCAGCAACTTCCCACTGAGAGACTTCAGAAAAAAATTCTTCAGCGCAAGACGACCCATCGGCAGATGCTGTAATAACAAACTCCACATTCAGTTTTAGTTTTTTCAATTCATGGGCCAACCGCGGCACCAGCAATATATTTTTGTTTCGCTGCCATCCACATAATAACAAAACCCGAACACCCTCCCCTCTTTCAGTAAGAGCACAACAATCATTCTTATCAGGAGTTGTAATAGAGGGCCGTATTAATGACTTACTTGTAATCCCAAACAATGCTTCAGCCCGATGGTACATAGCATCATTTTCATAAATCACGCCAAATGCAGTCTTAAGTCCAAAAATCCGATATTGATCAACAAAATACCGCCTCACCTTTTCTATCTGACTTTCTTCCCTCCAGAAATCAATTTCTGGAAAATATAAATTTGAATCAGCAGAACCAATAATTTGCTTAACCCGGGCGGGTAGAAATGCAAAACCAAAGTAAGAATAAACCCAAGATATCCCATTTTTCTTCAGGAATTTAGTTACAACTGTCAACTCTTGGAAAATCCTTTTTACTGGATTTTTAGAAACGATACAAAGCTTATCCTTCCATTTAGAATCCTCCAACTCACGCTTCAAAGCTGATGACTCACACACAATAAAAAAAAGATCAAAGCCCGTTTCTTCCCTCCGTTTCAATTCAAAAACAAAGTTAAGGGCAACATTATGCCCTCCTCCTTTCTTCAAAGGACCAAAATTTACAGCCAATTTTGGCTTTTTTCTTTCTTCAATTGAATACAAAATGATCAACCCTAGGAGATGCAACAATATCCACAGCTATACAAAACACCACTAATCGCACTTAAACGACAAATATGAATCTGCCACCGAAGACCATGAAAAAAATTCATTTATATGCTTGATGCCATTTTGTGAAATCACACTAATATTAAATTGCCCTAAGTTATCTATCAACTCACTTAATTGATCACGTGAATCATAGATCAAAGCATTTACACCGTGAGTCAACCCTATCGGTTGAGCAATTAAGCTAGACACAATGCAAGGAAAACCTAAGCTCAAGGCTTGCAACACATTGTTTTTTATTCCTGTGCCGTATTCAATAGGGCAAATAAAATAGCACCACTCACCAAAAGCCACCCTAATATCAGGCAAATTTTGCATTAATTTTACATTTCCGCTTATCGATCGACTTATCAACTTATCTGATGGGTTTCTGCCCGCAATAACTAACTGCATGTTCTTATCTTTTAACAACTCGATCGTATAAAGAGCGGCCTCTTCATTCATTGACGAACTTAGCACTCCTGTAAATAAGAACTTTCTCTCATTAAAAGTGTAACGCGCCTCCCTTTCTGAAGAAAAAAAGGAGATATCAACACCATTTGGAACAACCTCACATTTAGACGTAATAGATTTTTGCATATAACTAGCATCATCTTTCGAAACAAATAACACTCTCTTAAATTTTGAGTAATATTTCTTTTCAAACAAATAACGCTGCAAAAATAGAACACCATGTCGGAAACGAGTCAATATGCCGTTACCCTTTATTAAAAATTGACGCTGACTTGCAAGCGACAGTGAATCAACCGCAGACATTATAATATTATTTGATGTAGTAATTTGATCCACTAATGGCGCAGCATATAAACCCTCTATAAAAATAACCGAATCAGGGTTTTTATCTGAAATATCCTTTACTGCTTGCTTTACCTTTGACGATAAATATAAATCGTTGCAACCAAGCTTATAAAACACACTTAGAAAACTCTCTGACTCATCATTGAACCAGTAATTAATTCCAAGAAAGTTCAAAAACGCCTCACTTTCGTACAAATGTTCCGGCTCCCCAAAGCCCGTGAAAACAAAACACACCTCACCTCGCTTGCTAAACTCCTTCAGCAAGCTATAAACCCTGAGCGTTGCACCATCGTGAAATTGCGGACAAGGCAATGCAGATGAAATAAAAATCATCATTGGTTAAGCCTCATAACAAATAACCCAGCAAATAGATCAAACCTTATGGCCCCTTATTCGAATAATGAGCTTCTACCTTTCTCCTAACGGAAAGGGCGAAAACACATTCTACAATAATAGCTACTGCATAAATGTAAGTCACATTATAAATAAAGAAATCAATCGTTCCTGCCATTATCATATTAATCAGCTGCACACCGACAAGGCACTTAACAGGAATACACATATATCTAAAAAACTCTGCAGCTCTCCAGGCAAAAAAAGCAACCAAAACAAAT
>DUBF01000042.1:5911-6239 GCA_012960465.1 Rhodospirillales bacterium
GAGAATACTCCCTATCGACTATTAGCCCGGAGAACTGGAGAAAGCCAAGTAACCTTTGAGTTAAGCGGGTAATTGAATACACCAAGGCATTCTGGTCTTTATCAACAATCACGGCCGCTTCACCAGACACCATGATAGACCTGTATGCTTCAACAATGGGCCACAAAGAAATTGCTAACATTAATAATATGAATAGGTATCTAGCTTTGAATTTGATGTTTTGGATTCCGCAAGATAAAAGCAATAAGTACAGAATCAAGATTTCTAACATTAATAGAAAAACTTGACCCAAATCTGCAAATGTCCACCGTGGCTGAATACATCGAAG
>DUBF01000043.1:0-21794 GCA_012960465.1 Rhodospirillales bacterium
AGTTGATAAAAATATACTTAGCGCTGATTCTGAAGCTATAGCTGAATATCTGGATGAAAAATATCCGGTTCCTGCCATGTTGCCGAACAAGCTGGGTCCTCGAGCTAAAATACGTGAGTTGAGCCGATTTCACGATACTCGACTTGAACCTGAGATAAGAAAACTTTTCGGAAACCTCTCTTCAGACAAACGAGACGCTCCACTAAACGACATTCAGGCTAACAAAATAAATACGCGTCTTTCGCAACTTTCCAATATAATTGGCCCCACTCCCGCTAAACTGACCTTAGCTCACTGCGGTTATCCAATTACTTTTGCATGGCTTGACGTTTTAGTTCCTTTATTATCCCTGAAAATTCGGTGGCCAGAAAATATGATCAAGTGGCGTAAAGATATAGAGGCTTTTCCTGCAGTTACAGCTGAGCTTTCTGATTACCGTCCAAAACTTAAAGAATGGCTAAATACTTTATGAGAATTGATCTTGCAACTTGGCAAGAAGTTGATGCCTACCTTAAAAAATCTGACGGCATCATCATTCCGGTGGGATCCACTGAGCAACACGGCCCCATGGGTCTAATCGGGACAGATGCACTCTGCGCAGAGAAAATTGCAAATGCAACTGGTGAAAAAATTGGAGTTTATGTTGCCCCAACTCTGGCTTATACGCCAGCACCATTCAATATGTCATTTCCGGGAACTATTTCCATTTCTGTTTCATTATTTCAATCATTAGTTACCGAAATTATTTCTAGCCTTATACATCATGGTTTTAAAAGAATTTATTTTATAAATGGCCACGGCGCTAATTTAGAACCTTTGAGGCACGTTTCTACTACATTCCCGGATATCAATATACGCATTAGGAGTTGGGTGGACTTTGAATCTGTTAACTCTTTACGGCAGAATAATTTTGGTGACTGGGAAGGTATGCATGCAACACCCTCAGAAATATCAATCACACAAGTAACACATAAGGTTCTACCTCCAGGGGATGCAGTTAAACCACCCAAAAAGCTTTCGGCTTCCTTTATAAAAAAACATGCGGGGGATCGACATGGACCTCCAGATCAACATCGAAAGCAATTTCCAGATGGTCGAGTAGGATCTCACTCAGCCCTAGCAAATAGTAAGGTTGGCCAACAACTCATCAATACAGCTGTTAATGCGCTTAGCGAAGATTATCTGGCAATGTAAGAAAAAAACCAAATAAATAGATGAAAAAAATATTATTAAGTGAGTTACAGATAGCGTTTTATCTATAATTTAATAGAATGTCCCCTACACCCCTAAGTAACGATGTTGCAATTCTTCATCTTTTTGAAGATTATCCGAACCGCCTGACCAGACAACAACACCTTTTTCGATAATATAGTGCTGATCAGCTATTCTACAAAGAACATCAACATTCTTATCTATGACCAGTATAGATTGTCCGCCCGATTTAAGTTGCTCCAATACATTCCAAATGTCGTCACGTACCAGTGGCGCCAATCCTTCAGTAGCCTCATCTAATATGAGCAGATCAGGGTTTGTCATCAACGCACGAGAGATTGCTAACATTTGTTGCTCGCCACCGGATAACTGGCTGCCAGCATTAGATTGGCGGACCGCAAGTGCTGGGAAAAGAGAGTAAATTCTTTCGACTGTCCAAGGATGAGATAAATTGCTTCGATTTGATGCAGTCGCCACTAAATTTTCATGAACACTAAGATTAGGAAATATTTGGCGCCCCTCTGGCACAAGGCCTATCCCCGCCTGGGCAACCTTGTACGAAGGTTCACCCGTTATCAGCTGCTTTTTAAAGTAAATTTCTCCTGCATGTGGCTTCATCAAACCCATAATTGAACGGATAGTTGTTGTCTTTCCCATGCCATTACGACCAAGCAGTGTGACAACTTCACCAACACCTACCTCGATAGAAATTCCAAACAACGCCTGGGAAGCTCCGTAAGAACTTTCAATATTTTCCACCCGCAATAATTCAGCCATTAGCCATCCCCTAGATAGGCTTTCCGAACTTCCTGATTATTTCGGATTTCCTCGGGTGTACCGCATGCTATAGCTCTTCCATAAACCAACACAGTTATCCGGTCCGCTAATGCAAATACCGCATCCATATCGTGTTCAATTAAGAGCATTGTGTATTTACCCTTCATTGAATTAAGGAATTTAGTAACGCTTGAGGTCTCTTCAGGCCCCATTCCGGCCATTGGCTCGTCCAAAAGTAGCATCTTGGGTGAAGTAGCTAATGCCATAGCAACCTCCAGTTGCCGTTGTTCGCCATGAGCCAGATTATCAGCCAAAACGCCAGCTTTATCCTGAAGGTTGGTTTCTTTAAGAACCTTCATCGCTTTGTTAGACAGATTAGCATCGTTATTTGCATTTTCCAAAAAACGAAAACTATGGCCTTCACGAGCCTGTATAGACATTGCGACATTATCAAGAACTGAAAAGTCCTTGAAAATAGATGTGATTTGATATGACCGCACCATTCCGGCGTGGCATCGTTTGGGAGCTGAAAGATGATTAATTTCTTTTCCATCAAAATAAATAGTCCCACTATCTGGCTCTAATATGCCAGAAAGTTGATGAATGAGGGTTGTTTTTCCAGCTCCATTCGGGCCAATAATAGCATGAATTTCCCCTTGCTTTACATCCATGCTGAACGAATCAGTTGCAACTAAACCACCAAATCGTTTTACCAAATTTTCGACTTTCAACATGATGTCAACCATTTGGATCCTCATACTTCTTGAGGAAGCCTTCAACACCGCCCCTAGCGAATAGAACCACTAAGATAAGAAATGGACCAAATATTAAATGCCACGCCTCGGTGATATTAGATAAGATCTCTGATAAAAATAAAAAAATCATTGCGCCACCCAGAGGTCCCATAATCGTCCCCATCCCACCAAGTACTACCATAAAGATGAGTTCGCCAGAGAACGTCCAAAACAGCATATCTGGACTAACAAAATCTTCAAAGTTAGCGGTTAATAGACCCGACAAACCGCACATCATACCCGCTATAACAAAAGCAACCAACTTATAACGAAATGTGGGATAGCCAATTGTATTCATGCGCTCGTTATTCGATTTACCTGCTCTAAGTACTCGCCCAAATCTAGAATTAACAAGACGATAACTTAAATACAAACAAGCGATCATCAAAATAAAAGCCGTATAATACATCGTCATCGCGTCACTCAAATCGAAAAATGACAGACCAAAATCACTTCTTGCATCAATAGTTAAACCATCATCACTGCCATATTTTTCAATACTAACGCTCAAGAAATACATCATCTGTGCAAAAGCGAGCGTTATCATTATAAAATAAACGCCTCGCGTCCTTAAGCTTATAGCGCCAATAATGAGAGCAAAAAAACCGCTCATTAGGATCCCTACAGGCCATTGGATGTAGGCACTTTCAATTCCGTGAGAAGCTAGAATACCTACAGAGTAACCGCCTATCCCCACAAAAACAGCATGACCAAAACTAATCATACCGCCGTAGCCCATAATAAAATTCAGACTAATCGCAGCTATTGTAACGATCATGACACGTGCAATGACGTCAGTGTAAAATTCTTGACCAATAAGAGGGGCAATTACTGGCATAAAAATACATAATAAAATTAATGCTGTATTGTATATACCACACGGTGTTTTTAATTTTTGAAAATTCATGGCGCCTTCCCTAAACTCCTTTTGGTGGGAATAAGCCACTTGGTTTTATAGCGAGAATGATTGCCATTAAAATATAGATCAACATAGAAGAAAGAGCAGGACCGGCAGTTTCAGCTGCTACAGAGTCCATGATTGACAAGAGCGCTACGTCGATAAAAGACCGACCCATAGTATCAATAATTCCTGTTAAGATTGCGGCAATAAAGGCCCCTTTTATTGAACCAATCCCACCAATGACAATCACAACAAAAGCGAGGATCAGCATTCCCTCACCCATACCACTTTCTGCCTGGGTAATTGGTGTAATAATCATCCCCGCAAAACCGGATAGTACGGCACCAAGACCAAAAACCAGCGTAAAAAGTAATTTAATGTTGATACCAAGAGCCCCCACCATTTCACGGTTCGAGGCTCCTGCCCTGATCAACATTCCTATGCGGGTTTTAGAAACCAATAAATATAACAACACGGCAACGAGGAGCCCACTAATTATTATTACGACGCGATATTCTGGAACCGTAATACCCCCCGGCAAGGTTATTATACCAGAGAGATACGGTGGCAAATTAATACCAGTACCTTCGGGACCCCAAGCAATCAAAAAAAATTCATTAAAGAAAATTATAAGCCCAAATGTGGCCAAAACTTGATCCAGGTGATTTCGTTCATAGAGCGTTCGCAGAACGCTTATTTCCAGCACTAAACCTGCGATCAACATAGCGGGTAATGCTAAAATCATACCCAGAACGAGTGAATCCGTTAGATCAACAAAGGTTGCAGCAAAGAAAGCCCCAAACATGTATAGTGTTCCGTGTGCGAGATTAACAAGATCCATAATACCAAAGATCAAAGTCAATCCGGCAGCCACCAGGAACAAGATAATTCCTAACTGGAACCCATTGAAAAACTGCTCGGCGAGTAGAATATAATTCATGCGACTTAATTTTACTTTAAAAACGAAATAGTGCTGGAGCACCTTAGCATACCAGCACTACTGTTTTTAGTGTAACAAAATTATTTTACTTTATAACTTACAATCACCAGAATTCCACGGTGCGTGGTCTTTAAGCACGGGTTCACCCACTCGAGAAAGTTGCCATTGCCCGCCTTTGTTAACCACTTTACGTGCATAGAAATTCTGAATTGGAAAGTGATTGCGGCCAAACTTGATCCTGCCACGAACAGAGTCAAAATCGGCTTCTTCCATTCCTTTGCGAACAGCATCCTTATTTGACATATCGCCTTTTGCAGCTCTTATTCCGGCAGCTATCAAGTTTAATGCATCATAAGCTTGAGCAGCGTAATGGGCAGGAACCTGTCCATTATAATGCTTTTTAAAGGCTGGAACAAATTTCTTTGTTGCCGGATTGTCTAAGTCGGCTGCCCAAAAATTAGTATTAACCGTACCAAGAAGATGTGTCATCTTGCGCTTTTGGAAAATTGGTAAATTAGCCCCATCAACAGAGAATACGTTATAAAGAGGAATCGTTTTGTTCAACCCAGCTTGTGCATATTGAGTAAAAAATGCTGCCCCCCAAGCACCGGGATAAAAGACAAACACACCATCCGGTTTAGCGGCTCGAACCTTTGCCAACTCAGCAGACCAATCTTTATGGCTCGTAGGCACGAGATCTTTACCAATAATTTTTCCTTTAAATGTACGCTCGACGCCGGTAACCATTTGTTTTCCAGCTGCATAATTCAAAGACAGCACATAAAGACTTTTTACACCGCGTTTATTTAAGAGATGTCCCATTGCCATTGGTGTCTGACTATTTTCCCATGCAGCGTTGAAAAAGTTTTTGTGGCATTTCTTACCAGCATACTGAGAATGTCCAGCATTTGCACTGATGACAAATTTTCCTGCCTTAAGGCCAACTGGTGCCGAAGCACCCAAAATATGAGAAAAAACGTATCCAGTTAGAAAGTGAACTTTATCTTTTTTGATGAGTTTTTCAGTTTTTTGTTTGCCAATGGCTGGCTTGAATTGGTTGTCTTCAAAAATTAACTCGAGTTTTTTACCCGCTACCTGGCCTCCTAAATGCTTATGCGCAACTTCAAATCCAGCTTTCAGTTGTTTGCCAATAAGTGATGCAGGTGTCGTTAACACTAAATTGATACCTACTCTAATCGTATCGTCAGCCGCTTGTACGTTTGGCACAGCTAACATGGTAGCTAATGGAGCCGCCATAATAAGTTTCTTAATCATAAAAAAAAATCTCCCTTGTATTTTAAGTCCTGAATTCAACTACATTGATCATGGGAAAGTTATTAACTTACATCGCATTCTCACGTAGAGGTAATAATTCTTTTAATAGCCAATTTATTCAATAAATAAAAGTTTAAGCCTAAAACAATTAACCGTTGCTCTTATAAAACTAATCGCTCTTTTTTGCAATGATTACAATTCCCTAATCTCAAACTAAAAAAATAAATGATAAATAATTTCTTTTCCTACCTTACTCTGACACCTCCCCTCGTAAAAATAATTCAAACCGTTTTTCTAAATTTCACGCATTCCTTTTGCCGCATCAAGCGCTGCATTGATAATTTCATGATAACCGGTACAGCGACAAATATTTCCGCTAAGCGCTATTTTAATTTCTTCGATTGATGGATCTGGGTTTCTTTAAAGATATCCACTTAAAGTCATCAGAAATCCCGGTGCACAGTAACCACATTGTAGTGCAAAAACCTCATGGAAAGCCTGCTGCAACGCATTAAATCTCCCTTCATTATCAGCCAAACTTTCAATTGTATCAATTTACAAACCATCTGCCTGCATGGTTAACATCAAACACGATGGCACCGCTTTACCATTAACAAGTATAGTGCAAGCCCCACAAATACCTCGTTCACAGCCGACATGCGTTCCTGTCGCTCCAATTTCATGACAAAGAAAGTAAGTTAGTAGTAAACGAGGCTCTGCGATGTCCTCGACGGGTTCACCATTAAAAACAATTTTAACTGTGTGTCTTTCTTCTTGGTTAAATTTGTTCATTTAGTCAATCCATAGTTTTTTTGAATAGCGAGGTTATCAATTACCTGCCTGCCAAGATGACGGACCAATTCGCGGCGATCAAAAACGACTTCCAAATAAACCCATTGGTATAAATATCGCTGATAAAGAAGCTGTAATTATCCGGACACCAGGTGCGGGAGGATACGGGCCTGCAGAGGAGCGGAGCAAGAAAGACTTGACTGAAGATGCCAATAGCGGGAAATTCACTCAAGGATTCTTAAACCAACCTTATCCACGGTGGCCTTCAAATTGACACCTCCAATACTTGTCCCAAAACCTGATGAAGTATATACGATTACTTTAAATGATAGCGCTGAAACAAAGATCCGGCACTATATAAATCATGGCAAACCCTGTTTAGTGCTCAGTCACGGGAATGGTTTTGCCATTGACGCTTATACCCCATTTTGGAAACCACTACGGAAAGACTTTGAACTTTGTATTTACGATCAACGTCACCATGGCTGGAATGATCCAGCACCAACACAGCAAACCGGATTTGAATTATTTGCAAACGATCTTGATAAAATAATAACTCACTTACGGGAGATTTTTGATGGGGTACCCCTCTTTGGCGTATATCACTCGCTCTCAGCTGTAGCTGCACTGCTGCATGCGACCAGCTATAGCAACCCACTTGATGCTTTAATTTTGTTTGATCCACCGTTACAACCTCCGAGGGGCCACAACCTTTATGACCTAGCACATAACTTTGAAATGATGCTCTCAGAATGGGCAAGCAAGCGACAAAATGAGTTTCTCTCACCTGACGAATTAGCTGATCAATTCTCAAAATCGAGATCTTTATCAGGATGGGTTTCTGGAGCTCATCATTTAATGGCAAAATCAACTTTAAAACAGCAAGACGATAAGTGGTATTTAATCTGCCCACCAAATATTGAATCACAAATTTATCTCGACAACGCAAATTTAATTATTTGGAACTTTTATTCGACGCTAGATGTCCCTGTAGCGATAATCAATGCGGATCCAAAACACCCAGCAGAACAAGCGCCAGCTCAAGTCTGCACTTCATTGATTAATGAAACTAAGATGCCATCTCGAATGATTGAAGGTACAACACATCTACTACAAGTTGAAAAACCACAAGAATGTCGAGATGCCCTTTATCACTTATTAGAAGAAATAACTAATTTTCCTAATTTTTAATCAGAGGGTTCCGAGTTCAAATCTCGAGGGCAGCGCTAAAACATCTAAGCTGAGTAACATACAATTTCAACATTGTTTTTATACTTAAAACTTTTAGGATAATATCGTGTAGTAATTAAATTAAATATGGGAGCTGAAAAAATGCAGGGTAAAATTGCGCTAGAAGAGCATTTCTCACTGCCAGAGACCCAAAACGAAATGTCACGATTTTCGATACCGGGAACAGGCGAAGACCTAAAGAAAAGATTGATCGATCTTCATGATGTTCGATTGAAAGAAATGGACGAATTCGGAATTGAGTTAGCTATACAATCATTTAACGCTCCTGGAGTTCAAGCGGTTGCCGACACGCAGGCCGCTATGGAACTAGCCGAACGTGCCAATGACATTTTAGCCGAAGAAGTTGCTAAACGTTCTGACCGTTTTGCAGGATTTGCTGCGTTGCCCCTTCAGGATCCTGATGCTGCATGCAAGGAATTAACACGCTGTATCAAAGACCTAGGTTTTAAAGGGTCACTGATAAATGGTTTTACAACTAGAGAATCTGCAGAGACAGTTCATTATTATGATCAACCCGAATATCGTTCGTTTTGGGCGTGTGTTCAAGATCTTGGGATGCCACTGTATTTGCATCCTCGAAACCCGATTGCAAGTAGGATGCAAAGTTATAAAGGTCACCCCTGGTTAGAAAATTCTCCTTGGGCTTTTGCAATGGAAACTGCGCTACATACCCTGCGACTGCTAGGCTCTGGGATTTTTGATGAATATCCGCTTGTTCAACTGGTTATTGGCCATCTTGGTGAGCGTATTCCTTATGATTTATGGCGTTTAGATCACCGGATTAGAAAATCACCTCAAGGTCTACCAGCAAAAAAATCAATGAGGGAATATATGCTATCGAACGTTCATTTGACGACAAGTGGCAATTTCTACGATCCAACCTTGCATCTCGCTATGACAGAAATGGGTGCGGATCGGATAATGTTCTCAGTTGATTATCCTTTTGAGACAACGTCAGATGCCGTCTCATGGTTTGATAAATCTCAAATTTCCGAAGTTGACAGATTACAAATAGGACGTACAAATGCGATTAGTCTCTTTAAACTCGATTTAAAATGAAACCTAACTCGCCAATAAGCTTCCAAACCCCATGATTTTTTGATTACTTTTCATGATGCGCATTATATTCCACAGTGTGGCAGTATTACTCGTAAATACGGGCTTGTTTAAATCATTTTCTAACTCTTCAATAAAATCAATAGCCGCAAAATCAGTACAAGAAATAAACAAACCGTCTGAACCATGGTCTGCTGAGGTCCGACAAAAACTCTTTGCCACCACTTGATCCAGCTGATGCAATTCAGCACCTGTCACGATATTGAGGCCCTCAATGTTTGTTACACTTATACCATGGTTCTCGATGAAATGGCGTTCAATTTCGTTTATCTGATCGATGTAAGGTGTGGCTACTGAAACAGATTTGAGCTCCAATTTCTTCATCGCGCTGACAACGGATGAGGCCGTAGTTATAACCGGCAAATTAGTGACCTCTTGTATACGCTGAGATAGCGCTTCATCCCAGTCAGCACCTTCAATCAAACTACCCGACGTACAACAATAGGCGATTACATCAACTTCTGCATGCTTCAATAACCTACCCGCAAATTCCACTTCTTCCGCCATTGCTTTCAAATCTTCAGGCAACCCACGCTCAAGAGGCAATCTTGTCGCGTAGATGGCAAATCCATCGGGGACCATTTGGTTAAATTCTGGTTCCAAAGTGTTGTTTAACGACGGAACGATAACACCAATTTTGCCTTTAGTACCATACATTATCTTTACTCATCCTCCGCGTTAGCCTTATTGCTGAGAAGACCTGCACGCTTATCATCTATCATATACTCTGGATTTCGATCCTTAACGGATCCAAAGCCACCTCCTCCTGGCAATTCAAAACACAAATGTTCGTTCGGTCCGATAAGCTGAAAACCCTTTGCGTCTAAATCTTTACCCGACTTCAAATAAAGTCTTCCTGCACTACCATTTTCTCCACCGGACCGGCCTTTCGCCTCTGTTGTAGTACGATCGAACATGGCAAATAATCCACATGGGCGACCATCTATCGTACTTAACACAATCTTTTGTCCAAATCCGCCACGATATTGACCAATACCAGCTGAATTGGGGCGTAATTCTTTATGCCAAATAACAATAGGCGCACTATTTTCAACCACCTCAATAGGCATTGCCCTAACACCACTTGGAAATGCTGTCGCCGAAAGACCATCCATTTTGGTTCGAGCTCCCATCCCACCAGCATTGAAAAATAATGTCTCGTAGCGACCTTTTCCCCAATTACTATTTTCTTCAAAGTTACCGTCAATCTCAGGACCGCCACGAAGCTGTATACCCCAGAGACAGGCTGAACCTTCAGCTGGAACTCGATCCGGTAAAATTTTAGCCAAACAACCCATAACAACCTCAGGCAGAAATTGCCCGATGATATGGCGGGCAGCAACGGGCCATGGATGTTCGACATTTAGAATAGATCCCTTAGGAGCCTTTACGGTAATTGCAGAAATTGAACCGGTATTATTCGGTATTTGTGGCCCAATAATACAGCGAGCACCGAAGCAAGAATAAGCATTGGTATAATTATAAACCAGATTTATACCTTTAGTACTTGCTGGACTGGAACCAGCAAAATCAATTAGGAGACCGTTCTCTCCGACCTCAATAGTACAACTGATTTTTACTGGGGTGCCAAAGCTATCAAGCACAATTTGATTGTGCGCCTTACCCTTGGGTATCTTGCGTATCTCCTCAATCATGGAAGAGCGCGAACGCTTAATAATTTCATCACCAATTTTTTCAAGATTATTTATTTTTAGATTATCGAGCGCCAAACACAGATTTGTTGCGCTTACTTCATTTGTTGCAACATAAGACAGGATGTCAGCTTCGACTTCCTCGGGTGTTCGAACATTATTTCGAATAATTTTTAACAGCTCAGCATTGACGACACCTTTTTTAACAAGCTTTAAAACTGGTATAGCGAGCCCCTCTTCAAATACAGACGTAGCGTCTGGTCCCTGCCCCCGCCCACCAATGTCCAATTGATGACAGGTGCATGCAAAAAAACCAATAGCCTCCCCCTCTCGAAAAACCGGCGACAGTATCGTGACGTCATGAAGATGGCCTGAGGCAAGCCAAGGGTCATTGGTAATTAAATGATCACCTTCCTCCAACTGTGTGATTGGGATTTCTTCAAGCATCAAAGGCACTGCGGCGGCGGTGGAATTCACATGTCCAGGCGTGCCTGTCAACGCCTGCGCCAGCATACGGCCTTGACAATCAAATAGAGCTGCCGACAAATCACCTGAATCACGAACCACTGGACTAAATGCGGTTCGCATCAAAGTCCGTGCCTGCTCTTCGACAATAGATATTAAGTTATTCCAAATAACTTGAAAACGGATCTCATCATTCGGATCTGCCATAAAATTAGTTCCCTATACAAGTGATTGTTTGGTTATAAGCATGTGACCATTCTTAACGCATTCTGCACTATAATCCTTGGGTACATAAATTGTTGTGCCATAATCTTTAATCAAACCAGGTCCTTGAAAGATTTGACCCCGATACAACTCAGTACGCAACATGGACGGGACAGCGATATAGGAATTTTTATCAAGATTAAATAAATTTTCTTTCGTCGGCACAGAACCAATACTTTTTTCCTGTAAGTTTTTTGCAACTAATGACGGATCACACGTTGATATACGAAGACTTATTCCAACACATTCAATGGCAACTCCTTGAAGAGCCCGACGATAAACAGACACATATTTTTTGATAAATAAATCGCGTAACATATTACCATCATTATTAGTAAGGTCTTGATTAGCAATAGATACGGCTAAACTGTGGCCTTGACCACGATAGCGCATGAAAACCTCCCGGTTTTCTTCAATCGGTGACTTTGGTGCTGCGGAACTCACTGCGGCTCTCGCTGCTCCAGAAATATTGAGAAATTCTCGGTTAAATATATCGGCTCGAAACTCTGATAAATCTAATTGAATGCTACGTGAAATATCGAATATCACCTGAGACTGAAGAAAACCAACTGCTGCACCAACTCCAGCAGCTAAGGGAACGATAATACGTTCTATGCCTAGTTTTTGAGCAACTTTTGCTGCATGGAGAGGGGCACCACCGCCAAATGCTACCAAAGTTCTTTTTCGTAAATCGACACCTTTTTCACGGGCGTGTTCACGTGCTGCCCCTGCCATTTGTTCCTCAACCATCTCAGAAATTGCGAAAGCAGCAGCGGGGTCTTCAAGTTTTAATTTAGATCCAACATTTTCATTTATAGCTAGCCGTGCCTTATCCAAAGAGATGCTGATATCCGAACCAATAAAATCCTTTGCAGCCAAGCGACCAATTAGAATATTTGCATCGGTAACCGTGGCATGAACGCCGCCCCGATTATAGCAGGCAGGTCCCGGCATGGCGCCTGCACTTTCTGGGCCAATTTGAATTCGCTTTAGTGAATCGACATTGGCGATAGAACCACCCCCTGCACCAATCTCAACCATATCAATTACGGGTATGCGGACCGGCAATCCACTGCCTTTCCGGTGCATATGTTCCCGAGCCATTTCAAAAGAATCACTTCGCTGAGGCACCCCATCATCAATAAGACAAACTTTAGCTGTGGTCCCTCCCATATCAAATGCTAATATTTCTTTCTCGCCTAAGTCGCTTGCAATATTAGCCGCAAATATCGCGCCACCAGCGGGACCTGACTCTACAAGTCGGATTGGAAATCTATATGCAGTATCAAGATCGCATAAACCGCCATTTGATAAAAACATAAAAATTGGGGCATGAATGCCCAGAGAGAACAATCCTTGTTTAAGGCGTTCCAGATATGATCCTATAACAGGTTGCACATAGGCGTTAGCAGCCGTCGTTGAGAACCTCTCATATTCACCAACTTCAGGGCTAACATCGCTTGATAAACTAATGATTAAATTAGGTAAAAGCTCATGCAATCTCTCACGAACACACTTTTCATGACTCGAATTTATGTGAGCATGAAGAAAACAGATTGCGATGCTTTCAATATTTTCTTCCTTCAATTGTTTGGCAATAATGCCAATACTAGCTTCATCCAATGGCAATAGAACATCGCCCTGTGCCGAGAGACGTTCGCGAATACTGAACCTCCACCATCTTGGCACCAAAGGTCTAGGCTTTAATATATTTACATCATATTGGTCAAAACGACTTTCATCGCCCAGAGCAAGCACATCACGGAACCCTTCCGTGGTTAATAAGGCTGTGCGCGCGCCAGTTCTGGATATAATTGCATTTGTAGCAAGGGTCGTGCCATGGATAAACCCCACTATCTGCTCTGCTAAAAGGGAATTTTCTTCAAGCAGGCGGATAACACCATCAATTATTGCCAGTTCAGGCGCACCAGACGTAGTTAATAATTTTAGAGTTTTAATACCCTCTGATGTCGCCAAAGCAAAATCAGTAAATGTTCCACCAACATCAACACCAAGACGAACTGTATCCTCTTCTGTCAATTTCTCTCTCACTTGAGTTAAACGTAATCATTCAAATCTATATCGTCTTCTCCAGGTATAAATTTTCTCTCGAACTCAGCAGCACGCCCAAACGGATAAGTCGCATCCAGACCTAACCTTCCCCAATGGTCTTTGTGTATATCTCTATAAAAGCCCGGAACATCCGGGATAACCATCGTTCGAGTATCGGCTCTCCCGCGCGTTGCAAAGGCCCACATCACTTCATTTAAATCAAATATATTGATGTCCTCATCAACAACTATACAAACCTTATTGTAGTCCAAATGGCCCCCAAAGGCCGCCATTAGAACTTGCCGAGCGTGACCCTCGTACTGCTGTTTAATCTTGATTGTGGTATTCATAACTGAAGGTACGCAAGCAATATCTATTATACCTGGAACAACCTTATTAAGATGTCGGTAGGTCTTTGCAGCGACCCTAGCTTCCAAGAGAGATACGTCTTCGTTAGAACCACACAACAAACTATGATAAGTTGGTGTGGGCTTTGTATAAACGCTTAAAACTTCAAATACATTATTGTCACCAACCTCAACATAATAACCCATAAATTCACCGAACGGTCCTTCAGGGCGTTTCACATTGGGGAGTATACGTCCTTCAACAACGATTTCTGTTGAGACCGGAATTAGTAAATCACTATTTATTGCTTTATAACAGGGTATTGGCGCGTCTTTCACTGCGCTTGCAAAAGCAATCTCGCTCGAATCTTCAGGTAAGGTAGCCCCAGCCGCAAGAAACAATTCTGGATCGCCGCCTATCAGCATAACAGCATCAATAGCGTCACCCTGCTTTTCTGCAATCGCCTGATAGCGAAATAAATCATGGCTCGAACCAAGGCGAACTCTGACTTCAGTATCACTAACATACATACCTCGATGGAAAGATAAATTGTCAATCCCAGTTAATGGGTGTTTTGCCAAAAAAATAGCCGACGTAAAATAAGCACATGCATCCCTACTATGATAAGTAATAAGAGGTATATCACTCAGTTGACAGCCAACTAAATCAGGAGGCCGGTCAATAATTTGGATGGGTTCGTAGTCTAATGCTTGGGCACAATCGTATAGTTCGTTCCATCGCTCGCAGAACTGATTTGGTTCCGAACCCATTATATTGCATAGCCTTTGCCGATTATTGTAAACATTAGTTACTACTGGTATTTTGGTACCGCTGACTTGCTCAAAAAGGATAGTTTTATTCGACGATCTCTGAACGGCTCTGGTCACAGCGGCCAGTTCGTAATCAGGTTTCACCTCTCTATTAACAATGAGTAATTCATCTTGTGATTTTAATTGATTTATCAGCTCCCGCATTTTCTATTCCCACCTGACATTTCAAAAATCCGTATTGGCATAAATTACCTATACTTACATTAGCGAATATCTTCAGTTCCTGTTCAATTATAGATGTAAAAGTTCAATCGGAAAGATTCAATCCCCCACCCAATCCGGATTGAATAGTACTAATAATCAGTCTTTTAAACAAATTTTATCAGACTTGTATGTAATATCTCAAAAAATTTATTGGCGAGTAAATTCAATCTCACCATCTGGAAGAAGATAGAGAACAAGTGCCGTGCCATTTATTACGGTAGGATTGTGGGCCGAGTTCGGGCCATAGACGATCCAACCTGCTCCATGATTATCAAATTTGGCGTCACCTTTAATTGGCATGATTAAATCGACTTCCCCCTTTGGGTGGCGATGATGCGGACCAACAACGTCCTTCATGTGAACAACATCAACGCTAAATCCATCAATATCTTTGATCACTCGACCAAATTTAATACCACCAAATTCTTGTCTACACATCCAACCATCATCTATAGCCGCCTCACAGATTTGTTGGATTTCGATAAATGTTTCACTCTCTGGGGAAAACCGTTTATTCAAATCTGCAGCCAAACCCTCATTCAAAGGTTTTCCAGCAATTGTTTTAGTGACATTATGAATAATTCTCTGAAAAGTTTCTTTACCCACTAATTCACTCCTGTTTCTTCGAGAATTTTGCCACAATTCTTTTGATAAACTTGGATTTTCTCTCGGAATTCCAGCGAAATACGCACGGGTTTAAAGCTTTGCGCATCTACAAAACAAACCACTTGGTCAATGTGAAAGCAATGGTTCTTTTTCGAATCATAACCATTAATAACATAGTTTAATGAAGCCTCCCCAAGTTTTTTTATCTCGAGTGAAATGTCAATATATTCACCAGTCCGCATGGGATACATAAATTCACAACTCATTTTAACTGTCGGGGTATCTAATTTAAGATTGTCGCGAAGCGTCATTGAGGTGTGATCAAAAATCTCAATGAGCCATTCCTCAATAATTTCTAGTGCATAGTGGAAGACACGGGGTGTATAGACAATTCCTGCCGGACCGCTATCGCCCCATAGTATGCGTCGACGTGTGGTGAAGGGAAATATCATGAGATATGATTAAAAAGCCTTATTTTCTATATGCAACTAACCACAAATCATCACGAAATATGTTGTATACAACATGCTCGTCAAATATATTTGTCTAGATTATTTTAGATACCAAACAATATCTGTTTTATCAAATAAAATAATAACTAGGAAACGCAAATAATGGATGGTGGCACAGCATTAGCGAGAATTACAAATACCGGGGAACGGTCCTTTAAAAATGAAATTCAAAAACTTACCCTCGGTGCAGGTGAAGAATTCCATGGTGAGGGTATACTTGCCGTAACGAAAGCAATACTCCAATCCGGCGTAACATACGTTGGCGGTTATCCCGGTGCTCCTATGTCGCATTTAATTGATGTACTCGCTGATGCCAGTGAAGAAATTCTCGAACCAATGGGGATAACCTACGAACAGGCAGCCTCCGAAGCGGGTGCTGCAGCTCTTCTCTCAGCATCTATCCATTATCCAATTCGTGGTGCTGTTACATGGAAATCCGTTGTGGGAACAAACGTTGCTTCAGATGCACTCTCCAATTTAGCATCAACAGGCGTAACAGGCGGCTCACTGATTATTTTGGGCGACGATTATGGTGAAGGCTCAAGTATTATGCAGGAGAGGACCTACACCTTTGCCATGAAATCTTCAATTCCATTAGTCGACCCACGTTATGATATGGAGCGTATGGTTGATCTAACAGAGCAATGCTTTGGTATTTCAGAAGCATCCAATATGCCAGTGTTTCTAAATATGAGGATCAGAGCCTGTCACTTAACTGGCTCGTTTACAGCCAAAGATAATAAGGTAGCCCATTTTAACTCCAATAATCCGATCCCGGAACAGAAATACGACGTCACAAAAATCGTACTACCTCCTGCCTCCTATCAACACGAAATTGCCAAGTTTGAGACTCGCCTGCCCGCCGCAGAAAACTACGCGAAAGAAAATAAAATTAACGAGTTTTTTGACGGTTCTCAGGAAAATAAAAAAATTGGAATTATCACTCAAGGGGGAACTTATACAGTCGTCATGCGCGCACTCCATCGACTAGGATCTGCAGATGCTTATGGGAACAGCGATGTGGAAATCTACTGTATGAATTTGGTGTATCCTCTCATCCAAAGTGAACTTATTGATTTTATGGCAAATAAGGATAGTATTTTAGTTGTTGAGGAGGGCAACCCTAACTACATAGAAACACAAATAGCCGAAATTGCACATACCAATCAGATTAAATGCCGTATTCATGGTAAAGGTATGTTACCGATGGCAGGAGAATATGTATCTAATGTTGTTCGAGAGGGAATAGCCCAATACCTTGCAGAGGAAGGCCCGGCAAAGATCAGTAAATTAGCTCTAGATAAAAACGCTAAAATTGTAGAAAAAACAAGAAACGCCCAATCGCATCTGGCAGATCCTATGCCCCCTCGACCACCGTCATTTTGCACAGGTTGTCCAGAGCGACCTATCATGGCCGCCCTCAAAATGCTAATGAAGGAGCGTGGCAAGTTCCATATTTCAATGGATATTGGATGTAATCTTTTTGGCTCACTGCCACCCTTCAATGTCGGCAACACCGTTTTAGGTTATGGCCTGAGTCTCGCGAGCAGCGGTGCCATTGGACCCGTACTTGACCAACCGAACGTCGCTGTCATGGGAGATGGTGGTTTTTGGCATAATGGATTTACATCCGGCGTAGTCAACTCTCAATGGAATAAATACGATTCTGTTTTAGTCATACTAGACAATGGCTACGCAGCTGCCACAGGTCAACACAAGTTACCATCAACAGGAACAACGCCGCGTGGTCTCGAATCACTACTGTCAATTGAAAGCGCTCTCAAAGGCGTTGGCGTCAAATGGATCAAGCACGTTGATTCCTATAGCCTAGAAAATACTATTGATGTACTTAGACAGGCGATGGATGCTCGCAGCGAAGGTCTTAGGGTCGTTATATCCAATAACGAGTGCATGCTAGCCAAACAACGCCGTATCAAACCGGCAAAAGCCGCAGACCTCAAAGCTGGCAAGACTGTAATTCACGAAAAATTTGGTGTAGATGAGGAAGTGTGTACCGGTGACCATTCCTGTATGCGTTTGAGTGGATGCCCGTCACTCACCTTAAAACAAAGTAAGGACCCCTTAAAAGAAACACCTGTAGCCCATGTTGATGAAAGCTGCGTTGCCTGTGGTAATTGTGGCGAAGTTGCACATGCAGCTCAACTTTGCCCTTCCTTTTACAAAGCCGAAGCAATTCAAAATGCTGGTATAATTCGGAAATTCACTTCATCAGTGAATCGTTCCCTTCTCTCACTCATGGGAAGCGATTAATGAATGAAATCAAAAATACTGTAGTCAATCGTCCAATTTGTCTTTTGCTCGGTGCACTTGGTGGCCAAGGTGGTGGTGTATTAATTGACTGGTTGGTAAATGCAGCCAAAAGAGCCGGCTACCCGGCTCAAGCAACATCAACGCCTGGTGTAGCCCAACGAACTGGAGCGACGACATACTACTTTGAGTTGTTTCCTGAAAAGAATCCTGTTGGAAGTCCTATTTTTACATTCTTTCCGGCTTCAGATGATCTCGATCTAATGATTGCGATGGAACCTACTGAAGCTGGTCGTGCCATAGAACGAGGTTTCGTTACGGATTTCACCACAGTCATAACGACAACTGAACGAGTTTACTCAACTTCAGAAAAAGTGTCCGCAGGCGACGGGCGTATAAACGTTGTTCCTGTCATTGAGACTATTGAAAAAGCTTCAAAAAAATTGATCCAACTAGATGTGACTGCCCTTTCAGTTGGAACAGCAGCCAGAGGTAATGCGATTGCATTTGGAGCCGTAATTGGAAGTGGCATCCTCCCCCTAACCCCCCAAGACTGCAGAGCCGCCATTACAGAGAAAGGTGTTGCTGTTGCCAGCAATTTGGCTGGCTTTGACATTGGGCTGAAAGCAGCTCAGGAAGGTGTCCAGCCAATACAGCTAGAGGACAGCCACACCTATCAAAAAGCGCCTAAAGAATTCGATGCGGAAATCTCTGTATTTCCAAAGACTGCACACGATATTATTTCCCATGGAATTGTTAGGTTGATTGACTACCAAGGCCCAACTTACGCTCGGAAATTTCTTAAACGCATAAAAAAAATTGGAGATATTGATAAAGATCAAACAAAAAAACTTACATCTGAAACGGCTCGCCATCTAGCCCGCTGGATGAGCTTTGAAGATGTTATTCGTGTTGCCCAATTGAAAACCCGACCTCAGCGACTTCCTCGGATCCGAGATGAGCTAAAAGTAGATTCAACGACACCATTAAAGCTAACAGATTATTTTAAACCCGGACGCGATGAAGTTTTGGGGGTTATTCCCAAAAGTTTGAGTTGGTTGGTACCATCGCTAAATAAAGGGGTAGCTCTTCATATACCTACTGGATCAGCTTTTGGATTTGCCATGTTAAAATTTTTGTCTGCTCTAAAGCCACTAAGAGCCAGAACCAACCAATATATTGAGGAGCAAAAGGCGATTGATCAATGGCTAGATGCTGTAATTGAAGCTAATTCTCGGAATTATTATCTGGCATGCCAAACGGCCAACCTAGCAATTCTAGCTAGGGGTTATGGTGACGTGCGTAAAACAGGAATGAAAAAACTCGATTTATTATTCATGGATTGGGGGAAAAATTTAGAAAATAATCTTTCCGGCATTACTGCACAAGTAGACCAATTGATCTTACTTGCGCACTCCAATCCCGATGCAGTTTAGAATTGCTCGAGGAAAATATCATGAGTGAAAAACGAAATAAAACACACCTCCATTGCACAGTAAATGGTAGAGAACGCGATGATTTTGTATCAGATAATATGCTCCTCGCAGACTATCTTCGTGAGGGAATAGGCCTTACCGGTACAAAAATCGGTTGCGATGGGGGCGAATGCGGTTGCTGTACGGTCCTTATAGATGGAATGCCGCAACATGCCTGCTTGCGCCTGGCAGCAACTTGCCAAGAGGTAAACATCGAAACTATTGAGTCTTTATCGGAAGCCAGTCGGCTCTCTGCCCTGCAACGCGGCTTTCATGAAAAACTTGGTGCTCAATGCGGTTTTTGTACTCCGGGTATGATTATGGCAGCTGAAGGTTTACTGAGACAAAACCCTGATCCAAGTGAAGAACAAATTCGTCAGGGCTTAGCTTCAAATATTTGTCGCTGTACCGGTTACATAAAAATTATTGAATCGGTTCAATTTGCAGTTGATGAATTAAAATTGAAAGAAACCGTGGCATGAACGAAATAAAGCCAACCAAGTCGATTGGAATTCGAAAATCATTGGTAGATGGCCCCGAAAAAGTTTCCGGCAAAGCACTTTATTCCGCCGATTTTATTCCAGCTGACTGCTTAGTCGGACGTATATATAGAAGTCCTATTTCCCACGGCAAGATAATTGAAGTTGATATTTCAGAAGCTCAGGCATTACCGGGTGTAAAAGCCGTGATAACGGGCGATGAAACAGATGAAGCATTTGGTGTTTTACCTATCGCAAGGTTTGAATACCCTCTTGCCCGCGATAAAGTACGTTATAAAGGTGAGCCTGTTGCTTGCGTTGCAGCAATTGACGTCCAAACAGCCCAAAAGGCGATCGAACTGATCAAATTCAAATATAAGGAACTACCAGCATACTTTACCTCACAAGAAGCAATGGCCGAGGGATCCATCAATCTCCACGATCACCGTGAAGGTAATATCGAACGCGATGTCGATTTTGATCTAGGTGAAACTGATGAAGGTCTGGCTGCAGCCGATTTAATAATGGAAGAAACGTACAACTGCGCAGAAGTAGCGCAAGTCCAGAGTGAACCACATGCCGCCATCGCAGAATATGACGCAATACGAGATTTTATGACTGTGCGCGCCAGCACACAAGTTCCATATTATGGGCATAAAATGCTGGCAAAGACGCTCAAAATGGAAGAAAGCAAAGTTCGTATGATTAAACCATTTGTTGGAGGAGGGTTTGGATGTCGTACAGAGTGTTTAAACGTTGAGCTTATTTGTGCTCTAGTTGCCCGCGCAGCAAAAGGTACAGTTCGTATTGTAACAAGCCGCGAGGAGACATTTATCACCCATCGAGGACGGCCAGAGACTGATGTGGAAATAAAAATTGGCGTTAAAAAGAATGGTGTAATTACTGCTGTTGACTTTAAGGCAATCCAACGCGGCGGTGCTTATAGTGGTTATGGCGTCGTAACAATACTTTATGCTGGTGGTCTAATGTTTGGTGTCTACCAATTGCCAGCAGTACGTTACCGAGGACTTCGCGTTCTCACAAATACCCCTCCACCCGGCGCCATGCGCGGCCACGGCACTACAGACGTGCGATATGCCTTTGAAAGCTTACTCGATAAAGTCGCGAATGAATTAGGTATTGATGCGATTGAAATACGGCGAAGAAATCTTTTGGAAGCTCCTAAGTATGAAACCCTAAACGAGATGTTTATTAATTCTTATGGACTACCTGAGTGCCTAGATTGGGTTGAAGAAAAAAGCGGGTGGAAAGATCGTAAAGGTAAATTAGGCCCAAATAGAGGTCTTGGTGTAGCCTGCGCACATTATCCAAGTGGTGCATCAAAACCCGTCAACTGGACTGGAGAACCCCATGCCACCGTCCATCTCAAACTCGACTGGGATGGCTCAATTACACTTCTCACAGGCGCCCCGGAAATTGGACAGGGCTCCACTACGATGGCAACTCAATGTGCAGCTGAGATACTTGGTCTCCTGGTGTACGATGACACCGTGAGATCTGACATTATTGCCGGCCAACAATCCCGTGTGGCCGACTTCGGACCGGCGAGTACCGACGCTG
>DUBF01000043.1:21804-35677 GCA_012960465.1 Rhodospirillales bacterium
TGGTCTCGATATGTCGCGTTTCCAAAGTCTTACCAGTGACAGCAAGTTGACACCAAAGGATAATGGTTCTTATTCCTCACGCGTCACTTATATGGTTGGCAATGCATCTATTGATGCCGCAACTAATTTAAAAAATATTTTAATCGAAGCAGCCGCTCGTAAATTAGAGGTAAAACCAGAAGATATTGAGTGTCTTGGCGAAGTATATCGAGCAGGAACGCAAGATGAAGGGCTTAACTTCAATGAGGTGGTGCAGGCTGCCCTCGAAGGTACTGGTACAATTACAGTTAAAGGTAATTTTGATACTCTGCCCGAATCCTGGGGTACAAAAAAATACCGGGGAGGGGCTATTAGTGGCAGTATGGCCTACGCGTATGCAGCCCAAGTGGTTGAAGTCAGTGTTGATCCTGATACAGCAGAGATTACCGTAGAAAAGGTCTGGGCAGCCCAAGACGTTGGAAAGGCATTGAATCCTCTCGCTGTAGAAGGACAAATCGAAGGCTCAGTCTGGATGGGTATGGGACAAGCAATTTCTGAGGGCACACAATACGTTAACGGTCTGGGCATCACCAATAGTATGCTCGATTATAGGGTTCCTACAATTGTCGAATCTCCGCCAATTGAAGTTGGAATTATAGAAAGTATTGATCCACACGGACCATTCGGAGCCAAGGAAGCCGGTGAAACTTCATTAGTTGCGTTCATCCCTGCATTGACCAACGCTGTAGCAGATGCCATTGGCGTACGTCCAATTGACCTCCCAGTCACCCCCGATCGCCTCCTTCAATTGATGGAAGATTATCAAAAGATACAAAAGGCTGCCGAATAATGGAATATATGCCAAACTTTCAACTCCACCGCCCCACAAGTTCAGAGGAAGCTGTAAAACTACTCAACGAACAAACTGAGGCACGATTTGTTGCTGGTGGAACAGACATGATTGTTAATGTGCGTCGCGGTATTCAACAACCTGAAAACTTGATCGATCTAAGTTCTATTGCTGAACTTAAACAGATTAAAGAAAATAGCGATGGCCTTCACATAGGGGCTGGTGTAACGCTCAATCAAGTAGCAACTAATGACTTAATCAAGAGCAACTACCCAGCGATAGCCGAAGCTGCATTATCCGTGGCTGGTGGGACCCATCAGCAGTACGGTACCCTCGGGGGAAACCTTTGCCTAGATACAAGATGCTTATTCTATAACCAGAGTGAATGGTGGCGTCAAAGTAATGACTATTGCATGAAAGAACGCGGCGATGTTTGTCATGTTGCGCCGGGAGGAAAACGCTGCTTTGCGGCATTCTCAGGAGATGTAGCACCAGCAATGTTAGTCTATCAGGCAGAAGTAGAGCTGTTGGGTTCAAAAGGTGTAAGACGCATTTCTCTAGTTGATATGTATCAAAATGATGGAATGAACCACTTAACGCTAGCTCCTGATGAATTGGTCAGTGTGATTCATTTGCCAAAGGCTCTAAGTGGAAGCCCATCTCGTTATGCAAAAGCACGTATTCGGGGTTCAATAGACTTTCCATTAGCAGGCGTAGCCGTACGGCTTAAAATGAATAGTAAAAAGGTTGAGGAAATTTCAATCGCATTGACCGGTGTAAACCCATCACCACAAATTATTAAAGGTACAGATGAACATATTGGCAAAGTTCTCAATGAAGAAAGCCTCAATATCCTACGGGACAGTGTTCGTAAGCAAGCCAAACCAATGAAAACAACAACAGTCGCCCCATGGTACCGTCGTCGCGTAATCGGAGCATTAGCCAGAAAATTGATACAAGAACTTGCGGTTTAAGTTTTATTAGGCGTACTTTGATTGACAAATATTCTAAAAATTCTTATTACAAAATTTTCCATCAACTTTTATAAGTGTTTCATTGGAAATTAGTTTAGACTCAAAAAATTTCCAATGAAACACTGCTAATGACGCAACATAGAGACAATAATGACTGAAAAAATAAAATTTCAATGGGACGACCCTTTTTTCTTTGACCATCAGCTCGAAGAAGAGGAGCGCCTTGTCCGTGACACGGCTCGTGATTACGCTCAGGAAAAATTGATGCCTCGAGTTTTAGAAGCTAATAGAAACGAAACCTTCGATCGAAAGATATTCAACGAAATGGGTGAGCTAGGATTTTTTGGTATTACCCAACCGGAGGAATACGGCGGTGCCGACCTTAATTACGTATGCTATGGCCTAGTAACCCGAGAAATTGAAAGAATAGACTCTGGCTATCGTTCTATGTTGTCTGTTCAATCGTCACTCGTAATGCATCCAATTTATACTTATGGCAGCGAAGACCAACGGAAGAAGTATCTGCCAAAGCTGGCAACGGGTGAATGGATTGGTTGTTTCGGTTTAACCGAACCTGATCACGGTTCAGATCCCGGTGGTATGACAACTCGAGCGCAAAAAAAAGGTAATGGGTACATTCTAACTGGCAATAAAATGTGGATTTCAAATTCGCCAGTGGCAGACGTCTTTATCGTTTGGGCCAAGTTAGATGGCGTAATCCGAGGATTTATTCTTGAAAAAGGTATGGACGGTCTGAGCACACCAAAAATAGAAGGTAAGTTTTCACTACGCACATCCATTACAGGCGAGATCGTGATGGATAATGTGCCGGTACCAGGAGAAAATATTCTACCAAATGTCTCCGGCCTTGGAGGGCCCTTTGGCTGTCTAAACAAAGCACGTTTTGGTATTTCGTGGGGTACGATTGGCGCTGCCGAGTTTTGCTGGCATGCAGCAAGACAATATACTCTAGACAGAAAACAATTCGGCCGACCATTAGCCGCCAACCAACTTATTCAAAAGAAACTAGCAGACATGCAAACTGAAATCACATTAGGTCTGCAAGGCGTACTTCGGATTGCTCGACTTATGGATCAGGATCGTTGCCCTCCTGAGGATATTTCTATGATGAAACGCAACAATGCTGGTAAAGCTTTAGATATAGCCAGAATGTCCCGGGATATGCACGGTGGCAACGGCATTGTTGATGAATTTCACGTTATCCGACATCTTATGAACCTTGAAACTGTTAACACATATGAAGGCACCCATGACATTCATGCCCTTATCCTGGGAAGAGCCCAAACAGATTTACAAGCCTTCTTTGCCGAATAAAATTGTACGGAATTAATTCCTCTATTATTAACCCCTAGGTCAGCTACAATTATGGAAAACTCGACCAACCTTCCACTTATTGGTGTACCAACATCGATTATGCAAATACCTGGCACCAATTTCATAGCTCATACGAACGGTCAGCGTTATATAACGTCGGTTAATAAATTCTCGAAATGTATTTCTGTCCAGATACCCTCGCTGGGTAAAGAATATGACTACAGCGATTTGCTTAAAAAATTTGATGGTATTTTGTTGACGGGTGGAAGAGCTAATATTGAACCTCATAATTACGGAGGGCCTCCATTTCCGCCAGATGAACCTATCGACCCTGAACGCGATGCTACGGTACTTCAACTTATTCCAACCTGTATTGATGCAGGTATCCCCCTTCTGGGCATCTGTCGCGGCCTACAAGAAATTAATGTCGCGATGGGGGGGTCCTTACATTACCGTATCAACCAAATTCCAGGAAAGAATGACCACCGCATGCCACGGGGCGATGATGTTACGGAAGAAGACATCTTTGCGTTACGTCATTCAGTTATTCTTACGCCGGGTGGTCTTTTTCAGAAAATGGTCGGCAAAGACAAAATTCTTGTTAACACGCTGCACGGTCAAGGTATAGACCGATTAGGAGAAGGTCTTGTTGTCGAGGCAATTTCCGACGATAACGTGATAGAGGGTATTAGTGTTAGCGCTCATTCAAATTTCGCAGCAGCTGTACAATGGCATACTGAATTCCACCCTGAGAGAGAAGAACATGCGCTTTCCCGAAAACTCTATGAAGCCTTCGGTCGTGCCGCCAGAAAACGGATGCAAAGTAGATAATATTTAATCGTGCCCGCAGAAATTCTGCGGGAAAAAACCTAAACAAATCAAAATTATCAAGAAACAAAATTATTTTATTCTTTGTTATAATTTAGCATTCAGAATAAAATAAAATTCTGCTACCATTTAAAGTTATCTGTTAAACACTGTCCAGAAACACCTAACTTTAAAATCGTTTTTATTTTTTAAAGAAACAACCGATAAAATAAACACAAACTTAAATGTAAGTATGCCATGCACACCTTAATAACTATTTTTTTAGTGCTTTTAATTTCATATGACGCGAAAAGTAGCGAAATTGAAGACCCACCTTATGGTATACGATTTGGACAAAAATTTAATGCCAGTGAGCATAAAACTATCCAGCGTCGTGGTAATGTTCGATCAGTCATATTAAAAACTGCTAATCGCCCAGATGACACGGAAGAATTGCGCGCAGAGATTTGTGATGACTATGGCCTGCAAATAATAACGTGGAGGAGCCATATCCGGTCGCTAGCTTCTGCTTCAGCTAGCCACAATGAAATCTTAAAAGAATTTGAGAAGAAATATGGCGCACCAAGAATTAACCGTAAATCAGCATTCTGGACATCTAGCAACTTTCAAATTGTAGTAAAAATAAGGAGCAAAAATAATACGCACCAAAACCAAATTCGTTATTTTGGCCCAAGAAATAAACCTTGCTTTAATAAGCTTATAGCTCACCAACAAGAATTAGAACGGGCTCCTCGTAAACCTAAATGATTGTCTAATTAGCGGGTATGCAGACCCAAGTAGTTTACAAAAAAGAATAGGCATTTTTCTGACTATTCAAATTCTATAGGCAGTACCCATCAAGAAACCTGCGTCTCTAACTTAGCTAATTTATCAGCCAACGTGCGAACATGTTTGGTAAGTATATTAATTAAGGCGCGTTGAAATGGATCAGCAGTTTCTAATTTTTCCTCGAACACTCTACGTGAAATTACTAATACTTCTAACCATCCCTCAACGGCGCGTGCTGATGCCATCCGTGGGCAATCATCAATCAAGGCCATTTCACCAAACATGCCGCCGACATTAACTACTCCGATCGGTATAGTCTTGTCATCAACGCTCCGGGATATCTCAACCTTTCCACTTAATACAACGAAGGCTGTATTACCTGCCTCGCCTTCTTGGAAAATAAAAGCCCCTTCCTTATAAGAGACTTTTCTAGAACCGGGAACATTCCTTACTCTCAGTTCATCAGGATTTTTTTTATTTTCATCATTACCCATAATGCTCAAATTCTTTCTTAGCTTTAATATCTTTTTTCAAGATAACGATAATATACTAAAGACAGACTGATGTGGCGATTATTTTTATACTTTTTATGGTAAACGATCCCGAATTTGAGGAGAATTAGATGCATAGCGATAGCATCTAAAAATAATATTGGTACCAGTGTAAGCCGGGTGATCATATTCAACAAAGAAAGGAGATACATATTCCCAAACTATTTCCTTTTCCGGTGTAACTTCAAACAGCCGACCCCAAAGCCCCTCACATATCAGCGTATTACCCGTGGGCAATCTCTGACAGCCGCTAATGAACCAGCTAACAAATGAACGTCTTGGTGATCCGCAGTAACTCCAAACTTCTTTATTATTAGAAGGATCGATTTCAACCACCTGAGATCCTGTCTCAGGACCGTGGATATGAACGTCAGCACCATTGGCGAAGAAAAGTATGTTTCCATTCTCTAACATCTGCACATCGTGATGCTGCCCATACTCAATATCATTGAGAGACCACTTTATCTTTTTACTCTGATGATCAATCATTGCCATAGTATTATTAAAACGCCAATTTATAATAACATCACCATTTGGGCATGTCGCAATAGTGTTTGCATGTGCATATTCACGACGAAAAACAGTTGGATCGAGCGGGAATTGATCCATATCCATATCCTTAAGCACATCCCATTCCCACACAATTTTACCAGTTGGATCAATCTCACGAATTACGTCTGTATAAATTGCTCCCTCATGCTCCGTACCTTTGATACCACCCGGAATTGATTTAATAACAGCAGGGTCGGTTTGCTTGGTCCACGCTGCATAAACTGTATTACCATTCGACTTGCGCCTAAAGTCATGATGTTGCATGTGATCGATATGTTCCCACACAATATTCCCGTCCCAGTCAAATTCAATTAAATGTCCGCCTTTGGCAGGGAGATGTGGATCTTTATCCTCTGTTCTAATAGCTACCAACAAATTACCATTTTCAAGTAAATATGCGTGATTACCCACGTCGTTTGGCAAATCCCACTGATGAACAACCTTGCCATCCATATCGATCAGATAAGTGTTATAAAGTCCCAACGGGGTGAACAACGTGTAACCCCGCGTAGATTTATCCGTATTGTGTTGTAGAACGCCGACACGTGGATCTATTGCTGGCATTTAAAATTTTCCTTTTTATAGACTCAAATGTGAATACTTAAGCGACCCGCAATTTCTGGTGAGTCCGCTTTATAGTTACAATGCTATTATCTTTTGAGCTTTTTCTAGAATACCTCTTAGATCATCATCAATTAATTCTGCTTTTTCAGTTTCTTTATTGAAACAAACAGTTACAACTTCTGCAATAGCAATACATTCTTCATCGCGAAAGAGCCCCTGCTTGAGTAAATAAGATGTCCTTCCTATATTCGAAACCAACGTGCCAACGTCTATGGAACCTGGGTAATTTAACGCCTTCAAGTATTCAACAGAAAATTTTACTAAAACAAAACCAGTTAATATATCTTCACTGTAATGCCCCATACGATCCATTCTAAACTGGACACGGCCATCCTCAAAAAAAGCATTAATAGCTCCATTGTTAACATGCCCATTTGGATCAAGGTCGCAATAACGAATGTTGTCGGTAATCCAGTCTGTATAAACATTGCGTGTTGTGAAATTTGCTTCAGCTTCAGCTTCGGCTTTGTCTTTCATCTAATTATAAGCTCTCTGCATGTTGTATCCAAAACTTCAGCCATCATTTCATTCATTGGTAATTCCGATTTTAATTTATGATAATTCTCATCTGCAATTTGCACCAAATCAGTTTGTGTAATGCATTCGTGGGCTTTCTCAATAACACCACCTACCTCCGCTGTAATACAAAAATCTGAATAAGCGTTTGATGGCCCTGAGTACTCCAAAAGAACTGGTACTTTATTAATTATCGAATGGCAAATACGTGTAACAGATATTGTATTATGACTTCTTGTTTTTTGAAGAGATAAATTTATTTTACTGCGTTCCATAAGAGCATCTCTAAGATATGCCGGCACCGGCATTTCAGGGTAATAGACCTCGTGCCCTGAGGCTGAAATTTCTTCTGTCAATTTTTTTCGGCGATCAGACGGTAACCCGCACATCAAAAAATCAATATCTTTTTCTTTTTCTGAGACAATTCTGAGAGACTCCATTTTCTTGAGGTAGCCAAAAGGTATAATCGCCGTATTAGGGTTAATTGACCGACAAACTTCCAGTGATCCCTCAAGTAAACACCACACAAACTCTGCATTTTTTACTGCTAATTCAAAAGCAGCGAATGTTCCTGGGACATCACGTTCCGCTCCATAGTTCCATATACCTTCAGGTGATATTACCTCGGTGCAGACAATACCGTATTTTATATTACCGATTTTCATCTGATTTGGGAAAGATGGCTCGGTATAAAAACGGTCAAAAAAAAGATTCAAAGTATCCGAATCAATCTGGTTTGTACCTATTCTTACAGAGACCCCACATTCCTCTAATGCGCCAGCGATAAACCCAACACTATCGGTCATCATTTCCCAGAGATGTGGTTTCAAATTACTCAACATAATATTTATATTCATAAAATACCTATACCGAGATTCGTACTCAAGGTCACTCCCACATCGGAAACCACTTTGCCTTAAAGTTGCACTTACTATTAATGTAATTAAGGTTTAATCTCAATATTGTTAAAGTAATATAGATTACGCCTGAATTAAGGATTATAAGTCAATTTTTTCGAGGCTATATATTCTATTTTATCAAAATTAAATTCGGCTATATTCTGAATCTATAGAAATTTTATCTTGAGTCTTGATTATGCGTCGATTTGATAAATCTATGATATGAGCAAATATTGAATGCTTTGCAGCTCCTATTAGGCGACTATCTAATCCCTTATACATGTGCTCAACCATGAGTGAAATCGTCGAAATTTCTTTATCTAAACAGTTGAGTATCTGAGATTCACGCATCTTGCGATGTACCGTTATTCCCCGTACAAATTTTTGAGGGCCTTCAATTGGTGCTCCGTGGGTTGGATAATAAATACGATCGTTCCTCTTAGATAATTTACGCAGGCTGTCCATATATTCAGCCATATTTCCGTCTGGAGGTGACACCACTGTTGTCGACCATCCCATGACGTGATCCCCTGGAAACAGAACATTTTCCTCAGCTAAATGAAAACAGAGGTGATTTGATGTGTGACCAGGCGTGTGAATACAGTTTATTGACCAATTATCCCCTTTGATTTCATCCCCATCCTTAACAGGAACGTCAGGGATAAATTCCATATCACCGCCCGCCTCAACAGTGAAGCCTTTACTATATTTTCCTGAACCGTGAGGACCAAACCCATATGTTTCAGCACCGGTGTGAGCCTTAACAAGCTTAGCTGCTGGAGAGTGGTCAATATGGGTGTGTGTTATCAGTTGATGTGTGATCTCCTCCCCATTCAGTGCTTTTAACATAGCGGCAACATGTTTTTTGTCATAGGGACCAGGATCGATCACTGCCACTTTTCCCGATCCTATTATATACGTACCTGTACCTTTAAAGGTATATGGACCAGGATTGTTAGCGACTATTCTACGAACCATAGGAGATAACTGAACCAGGACACCATATTCGCATTTAAAGTCTTGATTGAACGTAATATTTGTTTTTTTCTGTTTTACCATAAAAGCCCTTAAAAAATTAATCTTAACAATTAAACTCAGTTTTTTACCTTAACTTTAAATTTATAAACATAATCTATCCATTAAAAGAATAAAAAAAAACCTAACATATATCAATGTATGAAGTACTTGACTTATATTTTTTTTGATACAACTTATTATTTATCAAATAAAAATTTAATATATTTATCACATTGATGGAGCATCTTTGGTCTGATGATTAACACTATCGTTGAAGCAGGAGGGGAAGCCGTAACGATGAATTCTTTAGATCCTTTTTTTGATATAGAAGAAGGTATAGCCCGTTTACGCCAAGAAAAAAATGCGATCATTTTGGCACATTACTATCAGGCTCCAGAGATCCAAGACATCGCTGATTTTATAGGGGACTCTCTGGACCTATCTAGGAAAGCTGCAGAAACCGACGCCAACATGATTGTATTTTGTGGTGTAAAATTTATGGCAGAGTGCGCCAAAATATTAAGTCCTGAAAAAATTGTTGTATTACCAGACAGTGAAGCAGGCTGCTCACTCGAAGATTCGTGTAAACCCGACGACTTTAGAAAATTCAGAGATAAATTCCCTGATCATATAGTGTTGAGCTACATTAATTCCTCAGCCGAAGTAAAAGCTCTCTCAGATATTATTGTAACATCTTCCAATGCCAAGGCAATTATTGACCAATTTCCAATAGATCAAAAAATTATTTTTGGACCGGATCGTCATCTAGGTGCTTATCTAGCTAAAGAAACAGGAAGAAATATGGAAATATGGCCTGGAACCTGTGTCGTACATGAACAGTTTAATGAACGTGAATTAATTAAGCTAATGGTAAACCACCCGAATGCTACTTTAGCGGCGCATCCCGAATGCCCCGAAAGTATATTAAAACATGCTGACCATATCGGCTCAACTCGTTCTATACTGGAGTATGTGACGAGGACTGATGGCGATGAATTTATTATTGCAACAGAACAGCAAATCATCCATCAAATGCAATTAGCTTCTCCTGATAAGACTTTCATAACAGCACCCGGCGCTGATGGAACATGTAATTGTGCAAATTGCCCCTTTATGGCGCTTAATGATATAGAAAAGCTATACTTGGCAATGCTTAACGAAGCGCCTCATATTGAAATACCAGAAGACCTGCGGATTGCAGCCTTAGCCCCATTGCAAAAAATGATAGAATTTTCTCCATTAGCTCCAAATAAAAATTCAACTGCTGCATAGGTCTAAATATGTCCAGAAAATGGCCAGATAAACTAGATCAGAAAATCGTAGATAATATTATTAATACTGCTTTTGAAGAAGATATTGGCAAAGGAGATCTAACGTCTGCTGCAGTGATACCCCCAAAAACCTATTTCACGGGTATAATGTCGGCGCGCGATGAAATGGTCTGCGCGGGGCTTCCAATTGCAGGCCGCGTCTTTGAACTATATTCAAAAAAAATTACCTGGACCCCGAGAGCTAGTGACGGTGATAAAGTAGCCGCTGGAAGTACATTGGCTAATATTGAAGGCCCTGCAATTGATTTATTGACGGCAGAACGTACAGCAATCAATATTTTACAACATCTATCTGGGATTGCGACATTGACCAGGCGCTATGCTGATCAGATTTCTGATTTAAATACGATTTTGTTAGATACACGAAAAACAATTCCCGTTTATCGTCATTTGGCTAAATATGCGACCCGCATGGGTGGAGCAACTAACCATCGTATGTCACTCGATGATGGAGTTTTGATAAAAGATAACCACATTGCAATATCCGGTGGGATTAAAGAAGCAATACAACAAGCCAAGGCTCATGGTCTAGAAAATGTTGAGGTCGAATGCGATACACTGGAACAAGTTAAAGAAGCCATAGATGCTGGTGCCGACATGATCTTATTTGATAATATGAGCCCGGAAATTATGAAAGAATGTGTTGCCATCGTAAATGGCCGCGCGCCAACCGAAGCTTCAGGTGATATAAATTTGGAAACCATTCGTGAAAAAGCAAAAACCGGGGTAACTCATGTTTCTGTTGGGCGACTGACCCACTCGGCCCCAGCCGTGAATATAGGTCTTGATTGGATTGCTAGATCTGATAACTGAAATTTATCAGACCAACAACGTCACCTACTTACGCTGATATTTATTTAATAATATTATAGGTCCCAGCCCTACAAAAATTATAATAATCGCAGCCAAAGCCGACTCTTCAAGCAACTCATCTTTTGCAAGCTGATAGACGAAAGTTGCTAATGTTTCAAAATTAAATGGTCGCAACAGGAGTGTCATTGGTAATTCTTTCATAGTATCGACAAATACTAGAAGACCTCCAGCCAACATTGATTTAGATAGCAGGGCTGGCGATAATTTAAATACAGTTCGAGAAAATCCATGTCCAAGTAAGAAACTCGCACCAAATATATTTGGCGATAAACGACTTACGCCTGCTATAATAGCTCCATGTCCCACAGCTTGAAATCTAACAACGCAAGCCATGATTAACAATCCAGTCCCTCCAATCAAAAAACCATTAAACGTAGTCGACGTAATATTTTCTTGAATTTTTTCAATTATGTCATCTATTCGGCCTGCAAACGAAACAACCCCAATTGCTAAAATTGCCCCCGGGAAAGCGTATCCAAGAGAGGATATGATCGATAACCAGCCAAGAAATGGTTGTTTCTTATACGTAGTGGTAATGACCATCGTCGATGCTAAGCCAATTACGATAAATGACACAAAAAAAGCGAGAGTAACGCTATTAATAGAAGCTATAATTAATGTTTCCAGATTGGAGGTTGCTAGGCCTCTAATAACAAAATTGAATAAAACACCAACAGGAATGATAAATCCCAAAACAATGGGTACCGCACAAATAAATATACAAAGAACTGACTTACCCGTGGATAAGACTTCAGGTGAAACCGGATCATTTTTCTGACTACTATCATAAAATCGCTGCCGCTTTCTGGCCCCCCGTTCGATCATTAAGAGTGACAGAATAAAGATAAATGCGATGCCAGCGATTTGAGCTGCCGCCGCAAGATTATTCATTCCAAGCCAGATATTGAATATCCCTAAAGTCAGGGTTTCCACTGCAAAAAATTCTACGGTTCCAAAATCCGAAAGGACTTCCATTAAGACAAGTGCCAAACCCGCTATGATTGCTGGTCGTGCTAAGGCCAGATCGATTAAGATCGTAGCCGATGGTTTCTGGATTTTAGCTATCTCAATATAGGATCGCGAAGTTTGACGAAATGCGGTGCGGGCTAACAAGTAAATATATGGGTAGAGAACTGAGGACATTACGAGCATCGCACCTCCCATAGATCTTATCTCTGGGAACCAATAGTCACGCGCTGAGGTCCATCCAAAAATATTTCGTAAAAACTCTTGGACCGGTCCGGCATATTCTAAAAAATCGGTATAAGTATAAGCTATTATGTACGCTGGTACAGTTGCAGGTAACAGTAATGCCCACTCAATTATTTTTGCATAACGAAACTCAAATCTAGCAACAACCCAAGCCGTTATTATCCCAAAAAATAGGCTAATAATACCAACACCAACCATTAGTGTAAGAGTGTTTAACGCATATCGAGGCGCGACCGTTTGCATCAGGTGGGTCCAAAGACCTTCGCTGTCTCCACTAGCTACAATAATTAGAGATACAAATGGCCCAATCAGGATCAATGCAAATAATAACGTAGTAATTGACCAAGGATTTAAACAGCTATGGACTAGCCGTTTAGGATTCCACGAGAGATAGTTACCATCCAACACGGTCTATAATTCTTTGTGCCGTAGGAGCAATTTCCGCAATTTTACCAATCGGCAATTTATCTTCAGAAAATTTTCCCCAAGATAATAATTCTTTACTATACGCGACGTTAGGGTTCCCTGGAAATTCATAATTTATCCGACTAAATAACTTTTGTGCTTTTTCTTCACTTAGAAATTCAAGAAACCTGATCGCTAATTTTTTATTTTTTGAATATCTAGCAACTCCCCCACCTGAGATGTTTATATGATTACCACGTCCACCCTGATTAGTAAAAACGATGCGAACATTTTTCGTCCATTCCCGTTGTTCAGCAACTGCAGAGTTGCGTAGTTTCCCAAAATAATAACTATTGATAATTGCAATATCGCAAACACCCTGGGAAATCGCTTTAACTTGGGCCCGGTCATTTCCTTGTGGACGCTGTGCTAAATTGCGCACTAAGCTTTGGGCCCATTTCTCTGCGGCAGTTTCTCCATTAGCGGCAATAATAGAGGCTAACAGTGCCCGGTTATAAATATGGCTACCAGGTCGACTGCAAATACGGCCATGCCACTCTGGCTTTGCTAAATCTTCAATATTTTTGAGCTTGTTAACATCAACACGATCAGTTGACACTGCAAGGATCCGCGCCCGTTTTGAGAATCCAAACCAACGATTATTCTTATCTCTGATATGACTTGGAATATTCTTGATTAATATCTTTGATCCAATTTGGGCAAGTAATTTCTTATCCGTGTAGACATTTAAACGGGATACATCAACAGTCAAAACAACATCAGCGGGGCTTCTTTTTCCTTCAGCCAACATCCTTTGGGCGAGCCCTTTACTTGAATAAATGACATTCGACTTTATGCCAGTCTCATTTTTAAAGGCTTCTAAAAAAGGATTTATTAGGAACGGCTGGCGGTGTGAATAAATATTGATGGATTCAGCAGGTAAAACAGAAGAATAACAGAAAATGCCCGCTATTGACGCACAAATAAATATTATGGGTGAGGCGATTTTTGATGCAGAGAATACTTTTGTTAGAAATTTATTATACCGTTTTTCTAGTTTAGAAGTGATTGATCCAATATGACGCCACATTTCAATAAATGGATAAACGTAAACTCTACTTAGTTTATGCAATCCTGTATATGAGATTGAGTTTGTTTT
>DUBF01000044.1 GCA_012960465.1 Rhodospirillales bacterium
GCAATACCCCTAATCTGTTCCATAGGCGCTGACGTTAGACAGTTACATAGTTGATTTGCCGGTCAAAGTTGATCGGACAACGCGTCTTCCCGGCAAGAAATTTTTAAAAACAAGTTGGTCGATATTCTTCCCTCAATTCTCTAACCATTACCCCATCCCGGTTCACGTATCCATTTGAGAAATGCGACTTCGAATTGCGGCCGAGAGCTGATGCGATCGTACCAATCCTCAACATTTGGAAAGGGGTTAAAGTCGAATTCACCGATTTTCTGCGTTGTAATAGTGGGCCCCCAGGATATGTCTGCCAGCGTATATGTGCCGCCAACGATATATTCCGAATTGGCCAGAATGTTGTCCATTTCTTAATAAATTTCGTTCATTAATCTGGTCGCTCCGGCAGTATCCTCTTCGGTGAGCTTTAACCATGTGCACCATTTTTTGGCGTAAAATTCTAGTTGGGCGGGATCCGTTTTCAGCTCCCCATATCGATTATACTCCGCATCCAATTTTTCCAGGAGCTTTGCGACGCTCTTAAAATATTGAAGCGTCTTGATTCCCATCAGATGAAACTCACCAGAGGTCTTAAGCCAGTAGTCGATTTTCTGCTGATCTTCGTCAGAAACCTCACGAAATCCTGGCTCAGGATATTTGTCTTCGAGATAAGCCAGTATATCATTTGATTCGACCACGACGGTGCCATCATGAACCAGTGATGGAACCAGGCCTTTCGGATTGATTCCGAAGTATTCTTCGTTGATATTCTCTTTTTCATTGAGATTAATGTGATGACTTACCCAAGGAAGTTCCTTTTCCTCGAGCAGCAACCGGACCCTCGCTGAACAATTTGATCTGTCTGTGTGATAAAGATGTATTCCCTCGTATTCGAGAACGGATTTATTGGTTGGTTCGACAATTGGCACAGTCTTTACTCCTCCGATGATCCGAGTGGTGGTTCTAGGTGCCTGAGTTGCGGCGCGACCTCTCCCATAAATCGTGTCATAGATCGCGCCCGTTTTTCGCGCGTGGCCCAATCTTTACCGCCAACGATCAGAAAAGTACCGAACCCGCCAGAGGCGTCATAAAAATCTTTAATCTGTTCGGCAATCCGGTCCGGTTTACCCAGCAGATAAAACCCCGACTCAGCCAAGGCCTCAATACCAGTTTCATCGTTAGGGATATCAAGATTGAGGAGTTTTTTAATGACTTTAAGAAAACCCCGTTCGGCCTGAACACTGATTTCGTAGGTGACTGCCGCTCTCATGTCCTCTATGGCTTCTTCATAAGAATCAGCAACATAGACAACCCGTGATGTAATGATGTTCTGCCGGGCGCCCATAACGCCGACATCTGCGGCATAATTAATATAGCGATCGGCTTTTTTACGAACATAGTCAGCATCTTCAAGAAACGCTGATAAAAGTGCATAGCCGCGCTCAGCTGACAATTTAATAACAGCCTCAGTGTCGGTCGCCGTCAGCATCGGCATGTGAGGTGTCGACAAAGGTTTGGGCAGAGCAACAACGCCTTTTGCGTTCCAATGTTCACCCTCCCAGTCAAAAATTTCATCACTGGCCCAGCATTTGAGGATAAATTCGAGTGATTCTTGAAGCCGGGCGTGGCGATCATCAAACGTTATGCCACGCTCATCGCAAAAAAGGGGCGATGGAAAGCCCGTTCCGAACCCGAATATAAACCGCCCTTTCCCAAGAAGGTGCTCGGTCACCGCAGATTGTATGGCGACATCAAGCGGGTGATGCATATGGATCAGCTTGATTGCAGCACCCATACGAATTTGCGTCGTTAGGCTCGCGGCCTTACACATCAATAGTTCCGGTGTTGGAATGGTATCAACCCGATTAATATATGGTGGCTCGCCATGGTGTTCACTGATATAGAAATCTCGGAAACCTAATTTATCAGCTAAGATAATTTCAAAGAGATCTTCCTCGTAAGTTTGTGCAGCCGTGGTGTGCGGACGAAAACCGTTTGAAAATATTCCGAAATGCATGGGTGCTATCTCCGGTAATTGGTGGATATCAAAGCGTGTATAGTAAAAGAGCTAGCACTTTAGCGCCGCTCCCCGCAATCGAATTGGAAGTGAAACTTCTTAACTATCTAACCATAGCCTGAAAATTGTTATCGATCTTTAGCAGAATACGCAACCTTAATTCACAACGCGCTTCCCAGACAACTACGCAGGGCTCGTTCAGAGCGATTATGAATTCACCAGCAGCTTGACCGATCGAACTTCTTCAAGGAACTTAGGCTCGTTCTTCCAGCCCCAATCATTCTAATCTGGCTAAATAGCTGCATAAGATCGGCGTAAATACGGGAAACCAAACATCCAAGATGATCAACAAAAGAGTTTACAATCCTTCAGATATTTTTACCCTAACCTATAAAAACAGTGGAAATTTAATTAAACAAAATAGCTAGTCATGTCCGCTTTTGGCTAATAACGGACGATTTGAGACCATCAAAACAGTATCTGCGTTGCTCCCGAAAGCAGATATCAATCATGGCCGCCTCCCTACCGAAACAATTTATATTCCGTGTGTTGTCCCTGCAGAGGTTTCGTGTAGACGAGCCTCAACAACGGCCAAAACAATCCAAGTAAGCAATACACCCACGGTCTTATCACGATGCACTCTTCCTCGACCCATTGAATCCACGCGCCATCGGGGGCCATACGATTATCAAAAGGGCGGATCGCAATTTCCGTCCATTCGGCGGGTCGGTCTGTTGCGGTTGGTCGTGTCTCTTGGTCACATTTAATGAATTCGATCACCTGACCGAACGACAAGGGATGTCATAAAAACCCTTCTGATGGCCATACCGTGTTGGCTGCTCGGATAACAAAATCACCTTCTTTGACCATCAGATATAACTCCTTATCGCAACATCATGGGTGGCTGTATTCTTCCAGATAACCAACCTCTTCGAGTAATTCGATTTTCCCTGCATAGCTTACCCTTTTAAACTAATCTAAGGACATTACATGATCCAGAATTTAATTGGAACCATCGTGGGGAAAGTCCTCGAAGTCCTTGAGAGTAGGGATGGCGGACCGTGTATGCCCAACTTAAAAACAGAATTGCAAAGATCGAAGCGGAGAAGGGGTTAGGTTATCCACCTATCATCGGAGTCATAAACTTTGGTTCAGGTTGCGAAGAGGATTGGGCTAAGGCTGAAGCAGGCTCCATTGCAGAGTATAAAGAAATACATGGCGATGTTGATGTAAGGGGTGCTAGGTTTGTTAGGTTAGGTTTTATTTAGGTTGGGTGGGGCTTGCAAAAAAAAACAAAGATCACCGCCAATCAGGGTCTTTTGCCGCATCTGTGCAGAGGTACTCAGCCCAGTTCCTCCTAAATTAACATTTATGCTCGATGTCCGCTTTGGGTCAAAAGAGGGCTCTTCATTGACTGTACTTTCATCATGATTCCAGCCAGCAAAATTATTAACTTTCATGGGCTGATCCTAAGCGGACTATTGTTGCAGAATCTTTAGTCAAAGCATCTGTAGCCACGTCAATTGCGTCGGACAAAGTTTCAACTAAAACTAAAGTTTTATTATTGCTCAACACGCCGAGTTGCTGAAGTACCGACTTAACCTTGCTTTCGGGCAATATCAAAATTGGATCGACATTTAGATCAATTGAGTTGGTAATTATGTCTTCAATCGCATAAGCGCCCGTTGTATCGATTGTAGGTACTTGTTTTAAATCCAATATTAAGAAACGGTGGTTGGCATTGGGAGTGATGCGCCGCGAAACATCTTTCGCCGCGCCAAAACTAAGCGGGCCGCCAATCTCGAAATAGGTAATATCATCTGAATGAACATCTAGAAAATTTTGCTGTTGGGGGTCTAAAGAATCGATTTGATCTTCGTGGGCAGCATTGACAGAATTAAGTTGATGGTCTGTCATTCTTTTCAAAAATAGAAGACTGGCAATTATCATTCCTGCTGAGAATGCAATAATCAAATCAACAAAAACTGTTAAAAATAGTACAATCGCCATTATCATCATCCCAGCGCGTGGCGCATGACGAAGATGTTTCAAATATTTCCAATCAATAATGTCTATACCCACTTTTATGAGAATGCCCGCCAAAACGGTGTGCGGGATGTGACTTGCTAAAGGGCCTAATCCAAGTGCAATAGCCAAAAGGACGAACGCATGAATTATTCCAGATAAGGGTGTTGAGCCTCCGGCTCTAACATTGATTAAAGTTCGCATAGTGGCCCCGGCACCCGGAATGCTACCAAATAATCCGGCGACAATATTACCAATGCCCTGGCCGACGAGCTCTTTATTAGACCGATGATGTGTCCGCGTTATACTGTCAGCGATTAAAGAGGTAAGAAGGCTGTCAATTGATCCCAGCATAGCCAATACAAATGCCCAGCCTACAATGTCAGTTAGTTGACCGACATTAAAAACTGGAAGCTGAATTTTAGGAAAACCCGTCGGTATTTGATCGAGAGTTTTAACATCGGGGAAAACCAAGAGAACTAACAAAGTACCGGTCACAAGAGCCAATAGCGGAGCAGGTAAAATTTGGTTTATTCGTTGCGGTAGAAAAATAACGATAGCAAGAACGATTATTCCAATAACCAGGGACGGAATATTAATTACTGAAAGCAGACTAGGAATTTCAAGCGCAGTATTTAAAACACTACTGCTTGATGAAGCGTGGCCCAACAACGGCGGAATTTGAAGGATGATAATTATCACACCAATGCCACTCATAAATCCTGAAATAACTGTAAAAGGTACTAGGCGAATAAGGTCTCCTAGTTTGAATACTCCAAATAATATTTGAAATACGCCACCCAAAATTATAATAAACACAGCTGTTCCAGGGTCATCAGCAAAAGTGATAAATATGGTTGCTATTACCACGGTCATTGGACCGGTAGGACCAGATATTTGACTAGGTGTTCCACCAAATAGGGATGCGAAAAACCCGACAAAAATTGCACCGTAGAGGCCAGCTATTGGTCCAGCACCTGACGCAACACCAAAGGCTAGGGCCAAAGGCAATGCAACAACAGCGGCTGTAATGCCCCCGTAGAGATCACCTCGAAATACATGTAGGGAAAAATTAAAAATTTTGTGCATTATTATCTAGCAAAAAAAATTGTTTCCAAAGTTCTCCCAAGATAGCCTTGAGTTTCCATTGTCCGTCGTCATATAAATTGGAACACTTGACAGCCTGATTTAAGAGAGGATCTGGCTCACCTGGTTGATAATATTAAGCAGTGTATTTGCTATATTGCAAGCGCCGCATCTCCATGGTTTTTTGTTTAATCCTTTCCCGTTGTTTCAAAATGGTTTGTCCTCGCCCGAAACACCCGGATCGGCACAGCGATTCTTGAACCTTCAAACCGCAACTCACAATACTTTCTATCTTCAACGTCATTTTCTCAAATGGACAACATTTAAACTTCATCGATCTGATGCCTTTGATGTGTGGAAAGGTGCTAGTTCAGCGGCTTAAAAATGGAACTGGAGGATTTGTGCGCCTGCCGCCTGTTAACGTGACAATGCCATCTTCAAGGCAAAACAACTTAAGCTCAGTTTGAGTGTGATTAAATTAGACCGATTGGGGCTGGAAAGTCGATCCAAAGTTTCTGATCGAGGCCCGTCAGATTTGGGGCTTAAAGGCGGCCTAACTACATTCTTATTGTGAATAGTAAATTCTTTGATATGTTCGCAGTTACGTGGCGCAACTAACCAAGAAAGTTATTTAAAATGGCGAAATATTCAAACGTAGTTAAGTGCATTGTAAAAGACGGCAATCAAGACGAACTTATAGAAAAGTTTAATAGCATACCGAAGTGGGAAGGTATGAGAAGGACCATCTTGATACAAACGGGCGACAAAACATTTTGTTCGGTTGGGATTTGGGAAGATGAGGCCTCATTGGTAAAAAACAGAGATAATATGATCTCGTTTTTAGATACTTTGAGACCCATGCTTGAAGAAATCTCACCTGAACTTGGTGTAACAGATCCAGTTTCTGGCACTATAGTTGCTGAAGTCTAAAATCCTGGGGGTACAGATTTGTATTTAAAATCGAAATAGCGTATAAGCTGGAAAAAAAAGGTGACCAAAAAGGCCACCCAGT
>DUBF01000045.1:0-3100 GCA_012960465.1 Rhodospirillales bacterium
ATTTTGCTGGTATAGGGGACATCGTGCCATCAATTGAGAAGCCTGCCGAATATATGAATACCAATGTGCAAGGGACTGTACGTGTGCTGGAGGCTTCGCGTGCAGCAGGTATAAAAAAATTTGTTTACGCCGCATCTTCATCTTGTTATGGGTTAGTCGCAACACCCACTCGCGAAGATCACCCCATTTCACCTCAATACCCTTACGCACTTAGTAAATATCAGGGAGAACAGGCTGTCTTTCATTGGCACCAGGTTTATGATTTACCTGTTAATTCGATACGCATTTTCAACGCTTATGGAACAAGAGTTCGCACCACTGGGGCTTATGGAGCGGTTTTTGGTGTTTTCTTCAAACAAAAACTGGAGAGCAAACCCTTTACCGTTGTGGGTGATGGTACCCAGACTCGTGATTTTGTCTATGTAACAGATATTGCCAAAGCATTCCTAGCTTCAGCCAAAACCTCATATAATGGCCAAATATACAATCTTGGAGCCGGTAGCCCACAAAGCATCAATCAGTTAGTCGACTATATCGGCGGGGACGTGGTTTATTTGCCGAAAAGGCCGGGAGAACCGAACTGTACTTGGGCTGATATTAGCAAAATCACTGCAGAGCTTAACTGGAAACCAAGCGTTGGATTTAAAGAAGGAGTAGCTAAAATGATGGTTGAAATTGAGAATTGGAAAGACGCGCCATTATGGGATCCTTCGTCAATTGAAAAAGCCACCGATACTTGGTTTCGATTTATGGGGAAGAAATAGTAATATGAGTAAAGAATTTTTTGAAAAATATCGCTACAAACTGAAAACAAAGGCGGAACTTTTGGCGACAGTTGGATCTTATCCTCGCCAGAAAAAAATCATTCTCTGTCATGGCGTGTTTGATGTTGTTCATCCAGGACATATTCGCCATTTGGCGTATGCGAAAACTAAGGCCGATATTTTAGTAGTGAGTATTACTGCAGACCGACATATTAAAAAGGGAATTTACCGCCCCCATATTCCCGAAGGACTTCGTGCACTGAATTTAGCCGCTTTTGAAATGGTCGATTATGTAATAATTGATGAAGAGGCTAAACCACTGTCCAATCTGGCATCGATACAACCCGATTATTTCGCTAAAGGCTTCGAATATACATCTAGCGATTTACCTAAAGCGACTCAGGAAGAGGCGGATATAGTGGAGGGGTATGGAGGCGTGATGATCTTTACGCCGGGTGATGTTGTCTACTCCTCTACGAAAATTTTGAATCTGGCATTGCCTCAATTACAGATTGAAAAACTTTTATTATTAATGGAAAATTGCAACATCAGTTTTTCGTCTTTGCGACAGGACTTAGACAAATTTAAAAACTATCATGTTCATGTTGTTGGAGACACGATTGTAGATACTTATACCCGGACTAGTTTTATAGGAGGTCAGACAAAAACACCAACATTCAGTGTTCTTTACCAAGGAAAGGATAATTACATTGGAGCGGCAGGAATTGTGTCACAGCATTTAAGAGCCACTGGAGCAAGGGTTACTTTTTCAACCGTTCTAGGTGATGACCATCTTAAAGATTTTGTGATTGAGGGGTTGAAAGACTCTGGAATTGAGCTGGATGTCATTATTGACCCAACACGTCCTACAACAAACAAAAATGTTGTTATCTCGGAAGGTTATCGTTTATTGAAAATCGACACCCTTGATAATCGCCCTATTTCTGAAGCAATTCTCGAAAACCTGATCCAATCAGTTAAACAAACATCGGCAGATAGCGTTGCTTTTTGTGATTTTAGACATGGGATTTTCAGTCGAATCAACGCTCCTTTGCTAACGGAAGCGATTCCTTCAAATGTATTTAGCGTTGCCGATAGCCAGGTAGCAAGTCGTTGGGGAAATATTACTGAGTTTAAACGTTTCGATTTGATCACACCCAACGAACGGGAGTCGCGTTTTGCATTGGCAGATCAAGACTCAAACATCGGTACTCTTGCAGGTTTGTTGAGTGAGCGTGCAGAAAACAAGAACCTTATTCTCAAACTAGGTGAACGAGGAATCTTCTGTTCCACTAAAGACCCTACGGCCACTATTGACCATTTTTCTATCGATTCATTCGCCTCAAGCATTATTGATGCGGTTGGCTCGGGAGACGCGCTCCTGGCATACGCAACTTTATCAATGTTAGCGACGGGCTCATTAGTCATTGCGGGTATCTTAGGTTCAATGGCGGCTGCTTGTGAGTGTGAAATGGATGGAAATATTCCGGTCCAACTTGAAAATGTATTAGCAAAAATTGATGCGGTTGAAAAATTGACTAATTACTCCTCCAATAAGGACTAATGAGAGTAATTGTCGTTGGATTGGGAGTTCAAGGAAATAAACGGCGTGAACATGCCGGAAAAGATTATGTTTCAAGCGTGGATCCCAATAACTCGGATGCTGACTTTAATGATATTCGGGATGTCAATCTTGATACATATGATGCCGTGCTCGCATGTGTACCTGACAAGCCTAAAATTGAGCTCTTGCGATATTGTGTAGATCATAAAAAACATGTATTAGTAGAAAAGCCTCTTTGGGTTGAAAAAGACGGGCAAATTATTGAGCTGGAAAAGCTTGCTCAAACAACTAAGGTGGTTTGCTATACGGCTTACAACCACAGGTTTGAGCCTCATTTTGTAAAAATGAAAGAGCTGATATCGTCAGGTACTCTTGGCGAAATATACTCATGCCGAATGTTTTATGGAAATGGCACAGCAAAGTTGGTTAGAGATAGTATTTGGCGTGATCAGGGAGCTGGAGTGTTACCCGATTTAGGATCACATCTCCTGGATACATGCCGATTCTGGTTTGGTAACGACATCGGTACCCCCCAGCTAACCTCATCCCACTGTTTCGAGAACAAATCACCAGATCATGTGGTCATTAACATTGTAGGTAAACAGCCTAGAATCGAACTGGAAATGACACTTTGCATGTGGCGCAACCATTTTAGCTGCGATATTTTGGCTGAGTATGGAACGGCCCATATTGAGTCGCTTTGTAAATGGGGGCCAAGTACTTTTACGCATCGTAAGCGAATCATTCCCTCTGGTCGTCCTCCAGAGACACA
>DUBF01000045.1:3184-6020 GCA_012960465.1 Rhodospirillales bacterium
AAAAGTCTCATTGAATCAGGTGCTTCGACAGATTTATCAATTGACATCTGGTTGCAGACACAACTACGAATGCTTGGGGAGGGAATCTAGAGTGAATCGACCGGTCATTGGCTTTGCAGGACTCACCCACCTGGGGCTTAATTCCGCGATAGCTTCCGCCGCTAAAGGATTTACCGTCGTGGGTTACCATAATGATACTCAATTAGTAGCTCTATTAAATAGCGGAAAACCTCAGGTATTGGAGCCACAACTATCTGAATTAATGAAGAAACATCAGGAAAACTTAAGTTTTAACGCTGATGTAAATTGTTTAGCATCCTGTGATATTGTTTATATCGCTGTAGACGTCCCTACTGATGACAATGGCAGAAGTAATCTCAAGCCAATCGAAGAAATGATTGATCGTGCAGCCACCGTGATGCGAAAAGAGGCTTCGCTCGTTATTCTATGTCAGGTATCGCCAGGTTTTACGCGAACGCTTAAATGGCCAGCTGATCGATTGTTCTACCAAGTAGAGACTCTTATTTTTGGAAGAGCAATAGAACGGGCGCTATATCCCGAGCGTTTCATAGTGGGCTGCGAAGATCCCCACCAGCCTCTTAGACCGGAATTACTGAAATATCTTGAGAGTTTTGATTGCCCGATTTTACCAATGCGTTATGAAAGTGCCGAACTGGCTAAAATTTCGATTAATATGTGTTTAGTGGCTTCGGTTAGTACCGCAAACACCCTTGCTGAAATATGTGAAGAAATTGGAGCCGATTGGTCTGAAATTGTTCCCGCCCTTCGTTTAGATAAACGAATTGGACCTCATTCTTATTTAAAACCAGGGTTAGGTATCTCTGGTGGAAATCTGGAACGAGATCTTGCAACGGTGTTATCTTATGCTGAAAAGCATGAAACGGATGGTGATGTGGTCGCTTCATGGGTAGCTAACTCTAAATATCGAAAAGATTGGGTTTGGAGAGTCTTGAATAGTTTGGTTTTATCGAATCAACCTAATCCGAAAATTGCGGTACTTGGTTTGACCTATAAAGAAAATACGCATTCTATCAAAAATTCGCCATCCATTGCATTACTTGAAAAATTAAAAGATCACGATATTTCAGCCTTTGATCCTGCTGCAGCGGACAATGCTGCTCCAAGTTATGTGACACGAAAATCAAATTCTATGGAAGCGTTTGATCAATCGGATGTTTTATTAGTGATGACGCCATGGTCAGAGTTTGAAGCCATTTCCACCATTGATTTGGACCGTGTCATGACAGGACGAACCATCATTGATCCCTATGGGATTCTCAATGGAAGCGGATTAGTAGACAAAGGATTTACTTACGCAACGCTTGGCAAACCCGTCCAACATCCGGAAAGGAACAATTAAATCATGTTAACCCATTTACTAGAAACAGCAACTCATCCCAACAGGGTGGTTATCTTAGGTTCTGCTGGTTTTGTTGGATCTGCTTGTTGTCAACGGCTTGAATCACAAGGAATAACGGTTTTGTCGGTTCCTCGAACGGAACTGGATTTAACTCAACCTGATGCAGGCGAAACATTAGCAGAACTCTTGAATCCAGAGGACACTCTGTTATTTGTTTCAGCTAAAGCACCCGTTAAAAACGAAGCAATGCTGATTGAAAATTTGCAAATGGGGAAAGCTGTCTGTGAGGCACTTCAGAAAAGTCCTGTCAAACATGTGGCTTACATCAGTTCTGATGCCGTCTATGTGGACAGTGGTAGCCCTTTAAGTGAGGAGTCCTACGCGCAACCTGGCTCTTTACATGGGATAATGCACCTGGCTCGGGAAGTTATGTTGACAAACGCTTGGCAAGGCCCTCTGTGTTTACTACGCCCCACCTTAATTTATGGGACTGGAGATCCCCATAATGGGTATGGACCTAATCGTTTTATAAGATTGGCGAAAAAGAAGGAAGAAATCCTACTTTTTGGTGAAGGAGAGGAACGGCGCGACCACGTGTGGATCCAAGATGTATCAGATCTTATTTGTCGTGTATTGAGTCACCGAAGCACTGGGATTCTGAATATTGCTACTGGTACTGTGGTTCCATTTCGAGAAATCGCTGAACAAGTAGCGCAAATTACTCTTAATACGTCACAAATCAAAAGTAGCCCGAGATCCGGACCCATGCCTCACAATGGATATCGTGCGTTTGACCCTGCAGCAACTTACCAGGCATTTAGGGATTTTACTTATACAAATTTGAAGGATGGGTTAAGGAAAGTATATGGGTGATAGTGTTCAGGTTGTCGAAGGTTTTGGAAAGGATTCCCAAATGCAAGACAGCAAAATGAATATTGTCGGGGCTCTTTTTTTACTTCGTGCCGATGGCGCGTTACTCATGCAATTGAGAGATGATAAACCTAATTTAAGACATGCTGGCATGTGGGTTCCTCCAGGGGGGCATATTGAAGCCGATGAGTCAGTAGAGCAGGGTACGCGCAGAGAGTTTTTAGAAGAGACGGATTACTTGTGTGGAAAAATGAATTGGTTACAGATGATGGAGATCAGCCATCCAGAGTGGCCCACTTATTTACTCGGTGTGTTTTGGGCATTTTATGATGGAAAACAAAAAACTGAGTGTCGAGAAGGTCAAATTTTGAAATTCATCAAAAGAGAAGATGCAAATATTCTGATGATTCCACCTTTTCTTTTTATAATCTGGGAAAAATTAACACAAAATACTATTTAAAAAATACAGGTATTCATGAAAAACTTATCGGTTCCTTATGTTGCTTTTCCACAGCAGGTAGCAAAAATAAAAAGAGAATTAATGAATGCGGTTGAGTCTGTTCTGGAATCTGGCCAATATGTTTT
>DUBF01000046.1 GCA_012960465.1 Rhodospirillales bacterium
TAATAATCATTGACAAAACTTTATTGTTAAAGTAGTATTCTAACTTTCTGAGGGGTAATTCAATTCAAACTGTATCAAATGCCCTCAATATCCGAACCATTCAATGAGTGGTAAAGGGAATTATGTGGTGAGGTTGAATCTTTCGGCGAGTGTGAAGATTCATTTGGGTATAATCACCTAATTAAAAAAACATTAAGGATAAAATTATTTAGGTCCATTATAGTTCCTAAAGTGAACGGTTCATTTTTCTTTAAACCATACAATTGGAGTCAATTATGTTTTCAATGATTAAGAAGGTAATAGTACCTTTTGCCGTAGTACTAGCATTGGTATTTCCGCTGAAAGAAAAGGTTGTCGCGGCAACGCCGGACAGTGTGAAAATCGCTTATTTTTTCACTGGTCCGCTGGATGAGCCATGGGCGCAAGCGATGTATCGAGCGGTGCAACGGGTAAAAAAGGATACTCCCAAAGGCTTAAAAATCAGGGACAAATGGTTTGAGAAAGTACCTATTGACGATTATGAGAAGTTCATCCGAGATGTGGTACAAACCGGCCTTTTCGATATTATCTGGTTGCACGATGCTTCCGCAGGCACTGATCCGATAGATAATTTACGCAAAGAATTTCCGAAGCAAATTTTTCCGGTGACCGCCTCAAACTACCGACCTGTGGGTGGGAACGCATATTGGATTCAGGCTTATGCGCATGAAGCCGCATACATATCCGGTGTTATTGCCGGAATGGTCACAAAAACAGATTCAATTGGCATGGTCGCTGGTTTTCCTTATGCCAGTGTGAACCACCTCTTGAACGCCTTTGCCGATGGAGCAAAATCGGTGAACTCAAGAGTTAAATTTAAAGTGGCCTACATTGAAGCATGGTGGGATCCTGTTAAGGCTAAAGAAACTGCTTTAGCCCAAATTGAAGCAGGGGCAGATGTAATTTACTCTGAACGCTATGGTGCTTTTGAAGCAGCACGGGATAAGAAAGTTCTGGCCTTTGGAAACCAGGCAGATATGCATGACCTTGCACCGGAAACAATTATCACCAGTCCTTTAATGTACTGGGATCCTTCTATAAAACAAATGATCAATTTTTGGTATGACAACAAAGTCAACGGAAGGGCCTACAATGCCCCCGCGGACAAGCCGGTTTTCTTTTTAATGAAAGACGGCGGTTCTGCAGTTGCGCCTTTGTATGGCTTTGAGAAATCGCTCCCAGCGAATGTATTGGCTAAGTTCAACTCCGTCAAAAAACAAATAATAGACGGTTCTTTGAAAGTCGAACTCAAACTCAAATCCTTAAAGTCAGACTAACCCTCCCGCCCACGATGGGACTGTTTACAGCAGACGATTAGATCTAAAATGCGAAAAGAACAGTCCCATTATTTTTTGAATTATCAAGCAAAGATTGATGAATTCAGAATTTGATAAGCCTCTGTTAACAGTTGATAATCTGAGCAAAAGTTTTGGCCAATTTATCGCCAATGATCAGATTTGCTTTGATGTCATCAAGGGGCATATTCATTGTCTGTTAGGCGAGAACGGTGCCGGAAAATCAACACTGGCAAATTGTATTTACGGAGCTTCTAAACCGGATTCAGGTAGAATCGTTTTTAAGGGACAAGAAGTTTCATTTTCATCTCCCAAAGATGCTATTCGTCAGGGTATCGGAATGGTTCACCAACACTTTGTTTTGTCTGAACCGATGAATGCGGTAGAGAATATCATTGTCGGAGAGGAGTCAACTGGAACATTCCTGAATCTACAGAACGATACCGAAAAAATTCAGAATCTTTGTGATCAGTACGACCTGACTTTTGACCTGAGTTTGCCAGTTTCACAACTTTCAGTGGGTGAACAACAATGGATTGAAATCTTGAAGGCACTATACGTTGGAGTCGATTTATTGCTCTTAGATGAACCTACTGCAGTGTTGACTCCTCAAGAAGTGGAACGCTTATTTGCAGTGATTAGTAAAATGGCCGCTGAAGGAATCTCGGTCATTTTGATTACCCACAAACTGGATGAAGTTTTAGACATCTCGAATAGTGTTACAGTTCTGCGAAAAGCAAAAGCCATCATCACAGTTGATACAGAAAACAGCACGAAGGCTTCTCTGGCAAAACTGCTTGTAGGCAGAGATTTTGATTTCAAGGTAAATAAAGTAAAGGTAGATCGTGGTGCACCAGTTTTAGAAATCAAGAATTTGTCTGTTCTCAGAGATAATAAGACGCTTGCAGTGAATCGTGTTTCTTTGACAGTCCATGAAGGTGAAATTTTAGGTTTGGCCGGGGTCAGCGGGAATGGTCAGTCTGAACTCTTTGATGCTCTGGTAGGAGTGCGGCAGACTGAAAATGGGTCGATCCGACTTGCAGAAGATGAAATAACAAATTGTTCCCCTGCTGAAATTTCTATCAAAGGCATGGCAAGTGTACCACAAGATCGTCTCAAGCAAGGGCTGATCGGTAATTTTTCTGTGAAGGAAAACCTTATATTAGGAGCGCATAGCAACCCACCCTTTTGTTCCAGAGGAGTATTAAACTGGAAAACAATCATGGATTTCTCCAAAGAAGCAATCAATAATTTCGATATTAGAACGATTGGGCCGGAACAGAAAGTGGAGCAGCTTTCAGGAGGAAATCTTCAAAAAGTCATTCTTGCCAGGGAAATCTCGCACCCGATTAAGACTTTGATTGCCAGTTCGCCAACCAGAGGGCTAGATATCAATGCTAGTTTCTATGTATATAGTCGTTTTCTCGAACAGCTCAAATTAAAAGCAGGAATTTTGTTGATCTCTGAGGATTTGGATGAATTATTTAATATTGCAGACCGTATTGCAGTCATCTACAACGGTAGCATCTTGGGAGAATACTGTATCGAAGATGCCACAATTGAGAAGATTGGTTTACTAATGGCTGGCCTCAAAGAAGAAACGGAACCTCTTGTACAAAGTGATAATTAAATTGCCATATACAATTGAAAAACGCAAAGACATCAGTTTTTTGCTCAGTTCATTATCAATTGTCGTTGCACTGACTGTCTCTATCCTTGCTGCAGCCGGAATGATTTCCTTGTATGGAGAGGATGTCGGTATTGTTCTCAAGGCAATTGCCGGGGGTTCTTTCGGAAGCATGAGTGCGCTCATTGACACATTGATCAAAGCTACGCCCATTTTGCTGACCGGACTGGCAACAGTCGTCGCTTTTCGGGCAAAAGTTTGGAATATCGGTCAAGAAGGTCAGCTTTATGCGGGTGCAATGGGGGCGACCTTTGTTATTTTAACATTTCCGGACTTAAACTTGCCTCCAGTTGTTCACATTCCTCTTTTGCTTTTTGCCTCAATGATCACAGGAGCAATTTGGGGTGGAATACCTGGTTACTTGAAAGCACGCTATAACGTGAACGAAATTATTGTGACTGTGATGCTCAACTATGTCATCCAATATCTCTGCACATTTTTACTAAACGGTCCTTGGCAGGAGCCGGGTAGTTATTATTACAACACCGTCAAATTTCCGGAATCTTCTTTTTTACCCCTACTCTTTGATACGCGTTTACACATCGGCTTTTTGATTGCGTTGATAACCGCTTTTCTGGTTTATTTCTTAATTTGGAAAATGAAGCTCGGTTTTGAAATTCGAGCGCGAGGGGATAATCCGGTTGCGGCAAATTACAAGGGCATCAGTATCCAACGCGTGACATTGACCACAATGCTCTTAAGTGGGGCCATTGCCGGATTAGCCGGAGGAGTAGAAATCTTGGGCATCCACCATAAATTAATTTGGGGTTTTTCAAGCGGCTTCGGATTTACCGGAATTTTAATTTGCTTATTGGGACGCTCGCATCCTCTAGGGGTTGTTATTGCTTCGATTTTCTTCGGTGCTTTGCACAACGGCTCTTCTGCAATGCAAATATATTCAGATGTTCCAAGATCATTTGTTAATCTAATCATGGGATTAATTATCGTTATGATGCTATTTTGGGAAGCAGTCTTCAAATATCGCCTAAGGAGAATTTAAAATGTTATCTGATATTCTGCAATCCGGACTTATCATCAGTATCCTTGCTACTGCGGTACGCATGGGGACAATTTTGTTGCTGGCGGCACTTGGCGAATTGATTGTGGAACGTTCCGGCGTGCTCAACCTCAGTGTAGAAGGAATGATGCTCAGTGGTGCATTTGGCGGATTTATTGGTGCTTATTATACCAATTCACTTTGGCTGGGTGTCTTATCTGCAATTTTGGCGGGGTTGTTGATTAGTGCTTTGTTTGGCTTATTGGCGATTATTTTGCAAATTGACCAAACCGTGAGCGGACTGACAGTTAATATTTTTGCCGCCGGTCTGACATTTTATCTCTATCGTACCCTTTTTCCAAACGTCGGTGCCACCAATATCCCGGCGCTAAAACCCTTTAGTGTATTCCAGCTTCCATTTTTGTCCGACATTCCAATCATCGGAAAGATTTTATTCTCCCAATATGCCTTGTCTTACCTTGCATTTTTCTTGATGTTGCTGGTTGCATTTTATCTTTACCGCACTAAAAGTGGATTGATCTTGCGGACACTTGGCGAAAATCCTCGTGTGGTTGATATGAAAGGGATCAATGTCATGCGGTATCGATTTTTGGCCGTCTTGTTTGGTGGCATGATGGCCGGATTAGCAGGTTCTTTCATCACACTTGCATCTGTGGGAATCTTTGTCGCAGACATCACTTCAGGACGCGGCTGGCTGGCAATTGCAATTGTGATCTTCGGGGATTGGAAACCGGTCAAAATTCTTTGGGCGAGTTTATTTTTCGGATTTATCGATGCCCTGCAAATGCAGCTCCAAGCCTTGGGTGTTCAACTACCCTTCCAGTTATTCCTTACCATGCCGTATATTCTAACAACGGTAGCCGTCTTCTTAGCCCGTAAACGCTCCGGAGCACCGCTTGCTTTAGGAGTACATTATGAGCGCGAATAATGAAACAAAGCCGTATTCATTTTACTTTATACAGAATAAACACAGAGAAAATTCATCTGTAAATAAAAGACGTCTAAACAAACAAATCTGCGTTGATAATTATTCCTAAGAAATTTTTATGATCAAGAACCTATTACCCACATTAGACCACGAAAAATACTTGAGGTTTGCAATTGAACTTGCATACAATTCCCGTGAAGAAGGTAACCATCCATTTGGAGCAATTTTGGTTGGTACCAATGGGGAAATTATTTTGGAAGCAATGAATACCTTTGGAATCAAAGGTGACAGCACTAGCCATGCTGAGCGAAATTTGATGAGTCTGGCATCTATCAAGTACGATCCAGAATTTCTGAAGAACTGCACAATGTACGCAAGTGCAGAACCATGCGCTATGTGTTCTGGTGCAGTTTATTGGGCAGGTATCGGTCGTGTTGTTTATGGAATGGCTGAAAAGGATCTAAAGAAAATGATTGGTCCTCATCCCGAAAATTTAACTATGGATCTGCCGTGCCGTAAAGTACTAACTTCAGGTCAAAGACATATCGAGGTTGTGGGGCCTCTCCTTGAGGATGAATCCTCAAGGGTACACATAGGATTTTGGTAGACTCATCTATTATAAAGTCGCAAACTATTACAAATTATTAATTAATTTGCTCACTCGTCAGTAAAACCACACTCTCCTTCAATCGATTTGAATTGATCTTCTTTTGATTGTTCGAGTACTATTTGTTACCAAACCATTTGTTTGCTCCTATTTAGTTTTTAGCGAATCAAATTTTGATTCAATTTGTGGAAGCACCAAATTCATAATTAATGCTGCAAGACCACCCGAGGTGATGGCGGATCCAAATATTTGTTAAATCGCTTTTGGAGTTTGGCTGAGAACCTACGGGACAAGAGTAAGCCCAAGTCTGATTCCCAGGGAAACGGCAATAATAAGGTGACAATATTTTGAAATACCTGACAGCCTTGCGTGTCATCAGTTCTTTGATACAACTACCACATCTGTGGTGTTTTAAATAATTCTGTATAT
>DUBF01000047.1 GCA_012960465.1 Rhodospirillales bacterium
ACAAATTCCCTAGGGTTTAGCAAAAAAGATCTAGAAAACCAACCGTTGGCCGGTAGCCTGCTCGGCCTAGAAGTAAAAGCACAGGGATTACCAGAGCCCAAATTTATAGGTTGAAAAACTTATTTAATAGAAGTTGGGTAATTGAAGAAAAATTGCCGAAAAAAGATACTCAGTAGTTTTATGAAACCACCATTTTCTTATAAAAATTTCATTTTAATCATACTGGGCTATCCTTTATATCCCATATACTAATATAGATCTATCCAAATTTATAAAGCGTTAGATGGGCGACGTAAAGTTCTCCACATATGTGAAGCTGATGTATTATCATTGCCCAACCCTTCACTTGGCTGCTTGAAACCACGTCCTAATACATCTTCAAATTCATCCCACTCAACTAAAATATCAGGATTAAACGAATAAAGATCATTCATGCAAATTTGACGGGCAGTCATATACCATTTGTGTTTCCGAGCGCGTTCATATTCAGCGACAATATAGGGTTCAGGTTGATAATCTTCTCCAAACATTCGGTGATACATTTCAGGATATTCATAGCCAACATCAGGATCTGCAAAAAATCTACAACACTGGTGCATTCTGATCGCCCAACTCACCTCTTCATCGACATATGGCTCAATTAGGGCCGCGCCCCAGTAACCATGATCAGCACGAATAAAACCACTCACTGCGACGTCATGTAAGAGACAAGCCAAAACAATTTTCTCGGGCAAACCAGCTTTCTGGGCAAGACGTGCGCTTTGAAGCAAATGTTGTTGTCCACCAATAGAAAAGCGCAAACGAACAAAATCCATGAAAGTTGGATTTTCCGGCATTTCTGGCAAACGCGGATCATCTCCCATCATAAGGTGCACACCTGGGGTTGTTTTGCCTCGTTTATACGACGGTTGCCGCCCCTCTTCTAACTGAGCAATTAGCGACCTCGCGATAATTTTTCCCTCGAGTTCTTTGATCTGTTGATCTTCTAATTTATCAGCATATTCAGATAATGAGATAGTATCTACATTTTGCTTCATATCTTTATTCCTCTCTAGTTTAGTTAAACTAGCAGTAGATCAAGAGTTAATTGGAGGATAAAATATTTAATCGAAGTTACACCTCGTAAAATTAATTAAACTCAAAACCTTTCATCCATTTTAATTCCAAGCGCCTCTTCATAAGCCGTTTTGACATGATCCGGTTGACCCGCCTGGAATACAAAATTGCGGGTCGCTCGCATAAAAATATTTTCTTTGTCCTCGAGCAATTCGCGCGGATACCCATTAATCATACGTTCATAACCAATCAGAGGGAATTTAATACACTTATTAAGTTTCTCATCCCGCACGATAGCTTTAGGATCTTTACCATTTTCAATCCTTTTTAAATCATCCAAAAACCGTTTGCGAACCATTGCAATACCTCGATCACTTCGCCCAAGGTTTTCCTTTGTCCGGTCGGCTTGGATACCTTGGCCCACCCAAGCTACAAAATCTTGATTCATAACATGCGATGTTATCCAACGCCCAGTCTCCTCATCAACCAAAGGACCATACCAATGAGGAATACTATCTTGAACATAAGGTTCACAATCATTTGGGACCCTATTAAAAAACCAGCCAATACTCATAGTGTTTTCATCATCAATTGGGATACGCCATTCAAAATGATCCCCGGTGTACAGTGCATTAGGCCATAAGCAATGGCGACCAATCGTCCATAGAGGATGATTCTTATCTGTGTCTTCCCGGACACGCTTATAGCTAATGCCCCACTCAAATTCCTCAAAATCCAACTCTAGATGGGTTGGAGCATAAACGTTGGCTTCCCCGGAAAGTCTCGACGACCAATTAGAATGCATCCACTCAAAGTGAACTGGATCGCATGAATTCTCCTGACACTGTAGCCAATTGCATGGAATTTCCGTCATCACAATTTGCACAAACCCGTTTTGCCAAGAAAATGGTTCATAATTTGGCACTAAAGGAACAGGTTTTGGGCCAAGATATGCCCAAACTAGACCACCTTTTTCCTCAACTGGATAATTAATAATTTTAATTGTCTCACGCAACTTATGTTCAGTATCTACGGTATCTTCAAAGGGCTGGGCGATACAGTTACCATCTTGATTAAAAAGCCAGCCGTGGTAATTACAGCGCAAACCACACTCCTCTGCGTAGCCATACGACAAATCAGCTCGGCGATGCGGACAATGACGATCAATTAAGCCAAACGTACCGCTTTTATCCTTGTATAAGACAAGATCTTCACCCATTAAACGGATTGGCTTAGTCTCTTTATTATCAAACTCTGATATAGCTCCAATAGGCATCCAATACCGGCGTAGTAAATTTCCCATGGGTGTGTTAGCACCAACGTTCATAAGTGTTTCATTACGTTCTTTTTCTAACACGGCTAACCCCTAGTTAAACCAACATTAGTTACTGACCAACATAGTTTCATAATCACCGCCCATCACGTCACTAACTGGTTTTCCAGCTTTAACGGCCGCAGCCATTGCAACTTCCTTACCTTGAATTTCTTCTGCCTTATCAAGCACATCATCCGAATGCTTTTGTGGAATAAAAACAACGCCACTTCCATCAGCTAAAACAAGATCTCCCGGATCAACGGCCACGCCACCAACATTAATCTTTTTATTCCAGTTATGCTCAGCAACACGGCCACGAGCAGTAAACGGCGTCGCAGCCCGCGCAAATACAGGAAAATCAACATCCCGACTTTCGTCGGCATCTCGAGCAGGTCCATCCACAATTACTCCCGATAAACCTTTCGCAGCAGCGGCTGTAGATAAAATGCCGCCCCATCCGGCGGCAATTTCAGTTTCTTTATTCTCAACAACAATTATATCACCAGGCAAAGCCGCATCAACTGCTGAAGAGCACAGATGCTTTTTTGGAATATCTGGGCTCGCCTTCCCAAGTTTAACTGTCTGAACTCGGCCGGCAATACGCCTCCGCACCGAAATCGAACTAAGACCCATGACAGTACCTTTTATTCCTAAAGCATCTAACGCATCTGAAACTGCACATGTATCAATTTTTCTCAACCGTTCAACTGCGATATCAGACATTTAGTTTAAATACCTTTTTAGCGTTACCCGAGAATATCATCTCTCGATCAGCATCGCTGAGAAAATCAATCTCATGAAAGTAAGGTTGAATATCATCCATTTCTCTGCCGGTTTCGGGGTTAATTTTTGAACCAACACCTGGACATTCTGCACCAAATAAGGCCCGTTCCGGTCCAACAACTTTCAACAATAACTCGATGGCATCTTTTGTATAAAGGACCGTATCAAAATACAGCTTATTCATACCATCGATAAAACGATCGCCTTCTGGACGGCGCATGGAACCAGCCTGAAACCGACCCAACTGATATGGCATGGCTCCACCCCCATGTGAAACAACAATTTTCAGATCGGGGAAGTCCTTTAAAACATCAGAATTGATGAGACCAAAAACAGCCGTCGTTTCTTCATTAATAAAACGAAGCGAATAGGGCTCGCGCGGAGATCTTGAGCCCGTCCCATGAATATGAGCGGGCACATCCAGCTCACATAATTTTTCATATAGTGGATACCAATACTTGTCACCCAGCGCTGGAGGATGCGTTCCACTATTTTCATAAGGATCAGGATTGAGGAGAGTGCCTTTAAAACCTAATTCATTCACACAACGTTCCAATTCATTTATGGCAATATCAAGAGGCTCCCCAGCTACCGTTGGGATACCCGCAATTCCAATAAATCTATCGGGATAAATTTGGGTCTCTCGGTGAATTATATTATTAACTTCCTCATGAAACCACTGCACTAAAATAGCCTGCGATTCACTGTGCATAAGTTGAAAAGGGCGCGGCGAAATTAACTGCATATCGGTGCCAACTTTATCAATATAATGCATATGCGGATGAGGAAACGCTTCCTTGTGTTCTTCAACGGCATGACGAATTTGATCGTCAGTTACATTTACCTTGCCGCGACCGTGAGCTCCACGATGCGATAATAAAGAAGCTTTATACGCCCATAATTCAACCGGAGCGCTTACATGAGCATGGCAATCAATAATCATTATTTCCCTCCCTTAGGTATTATATAAGTAAATCTCTTTTTTGCCTACAATTCTGCGGTTCTATAATATGTTTAACAACAAATGGGGCCGTTAGATGACTGTTTATTATTTTCCGGAAAAGCTATCGTCCGAATACTAGAGAGATGGGCTACCATTAACTTTCTAGCTGGCTCAGCTTCACCTTCTTTAATCATGGTGAATAATTTTTGATGTACCTCATACGCGTGTTCCGCAATTTCCCGCTTAGCGCGTTTAGCTCCCCGTGGCCAAATAACATGACGAAGAGATTTAAACTGAGCAACAAGAGCTCGGTTCCCCGAAGCTTCAATAATTGCCAAATGAAACTTTTGGCCTGCTTGTGTAAATTCTTCTGGATTATCTAATACCAAACTGGCTTCATCTAACAATTGTGACAGACGTTCAAGATCTTTTTCAGTTCGATTTTGTGCCGCCAGTTCAGTCCCTGTGCTCTCAATCACTATCTGCATATCAAGGATTTCATATTCAGTGACACCTGAAAGCTTAAATTGGATGGCCAGAGCGTCTGAAAAATGATCAAGATTACCGTTTGCTATTCGGGTTCCTCCAGTCGCTCCAACCCGAATCTCAACAATGCCCATGGTTTCCAGGGTACGAAGAGCATCACGCACGGTAATTCGACTGACATCAAATTGCCGGGCAAGCTCCTTCTCGGAACCAATGAGGTCACCCGGCCCGAGTTTTCCCGCAAATAAAGCTTCACGGACTTGCGCAACTATTTGGTTCGCCACTGAGTTAGCGCGCACAGGTGCCCAAGATGGCGGTGTTCGATTAAGTAAAGACTTATCCATTTGAATTCTATTTGAATTCCCAAATAATTATTTTGATATAATGATATAACAATTAGATCATTATTTGGTTTAACGTCAAGAATATTGTGTTAAATTAAAACGGCAAACAGTGAGGATACCAAGATTACTCAATAAAAGTTTGATTTAACAAATTTAACAGTAGGAATAATCGTGGCACGTTTTTTACTCCATCGTTTCTACATATCGATCCTTGTTGCAATTACGGTCTCCGTAATTGCGTTCAGTTTGTTGCGCCTATCGGGTGACTTAGCCGCAGAACTTGCTGGCGAAGATGCAACCGAAGATGAAATTGCCCTCATCGCACACCAATATGGGCTCGATCGTCCCCTATACGTTCAGTATTTTGACTGGGCCAAGAATGCAGTATCCGGTGACCTAGGTCGCTCTTTATTCACAAATGAACCCGTCGCTGAAATGATATTTGAAAGACTTGGTGTGACAATCAAACTAGCCTTCTACTCCATTACGCTTGGCTTAATATTGGCAATTCCCCTTGGCGTTCTAGCATCGATAAAACCAAATACATGGATAGATCGGATGTCATTAGGCTTGGCAGTTTTTGGTCAAGCAATACCAAACTTCTTTTTTGCGCTGTTACTCATATTATTATTTGGTGTTCAACTTCGATGGCTACCAATATCTGGCAATGATACATTTGCACATTTTATTATGCCGACAATGACTTTAGGAATTGGTGTAATGCCACAGTTTATGCGTCTAACAAGAACTGGGATGCTCGATGTTCTAGACTCAGACTTCATTCGCACAGCACGAGCCAAAGGACTTAATCCGATGCGCGTTTTATTTAAACATGCGTTACGCAATGCAATCCTGCCAATTGTTTCATTAATGGCTGTCGTGCTCGGCTTTCTACTCGGGGGCACGGTGATTATTGAGTCAATATTCGCATTAAACGGTGTTGGGTTCTTAGCATTTGAATCAATAATGCGCCAAGATTTTCCTGTGGTTCAATCGATAGTGTTTATTTTGTCCTTATCATACATTTTACTGACGTTGTTTTCCGATTTGATCAACGCTCAACTCGATCCAAGAATAAGGCTGGGATAAAAAAATGCTAAACCTTACGACTGAAAACAGTGAGAATAATCAAGCCGACGAATTTGAAATAGCGGTCCCCTCACCACCCGAATTGATGAAACGACGGGCAAAATCCCACCTAGGTTTTATTCTCGGAGGGAGTGTCGTTTTATTTGCATTAATCGTTGCCATTTTTGCACCGCTCTTGGCACCCTTTGACCCTTATGATCAAGACCTAACTCGGCGGCTAGTTCAGCCGATCTGGCATCCAACGGGCACCTGGAAACATCCATTTGGAACGGACGCCTTGGGACGCGATTATCTCAGCCGAATTATGTTTGGATCGCAAGTCTCATTAATGATCGGATTTTTTGCCGCAATAATCTCAGCTGTCGTTGGGTCTACAATTGGCATGATGGGCGGCTATTTCGGCGGTCGCACAGATAATTTCATTATGTATCTAATTAATGTCAAGTTAGCTCTCCCAGGACTGCTAGTGGCTCTTTCATTAGTTTCTGTTTTTGGCGGCTCCATAGTAGCATTAATTATCATCCTATCCTTCTTATTTTGGGATCGCTATGCTGTGGTAACACGCAGTATCACTCAACAAATCCGCGTGAATGACTATATAACTGCGGCACAGGCTTTAGGGGCTTCACGGACGCGGATTATTTTGGGTGAAGTCCTTCCGAACGTAATGAACCAAATTATTGTGATCGCCAGTCTCGAGATGGCCGTTGCCATTATAATTGAAGCCGCCTTATCGTTCCTCGGTTTAGGTATTCAACCACCGACACCCTCATGGGGTTTGCTCGTCTCAGAAGGCCGATCTTTTATGTTTTTCAAACCATATTTAATAGTACTGCCCGGTGTAGCTATTTTCTTCCTTGTAATCTCAATCAACATGATGGGCGATGGCATCCGGGACATTACAGCACCGGAAGGGCGCAATTAATGTCCCAAGAAATAGTTCTTGAGGTTAAAGATTTATCTGTTGATATCAACGTGCCGGCTGGCACTTTGCACGCGGTCTCCAATCTAAGCCTCCATGTCAAAAAAGGAGAAACCTTATGTATTGTTGGGGAATCCGGCTGCGGCAAATCAATAGCGTCACTTGCAATAATGAATTTACTCCCACGGAGGGCTTCTCTGACAGCCAAAACACTAGCTCTCGAAGGACGTGATTTATTAAGTCTGAGTGAAGCAGAATTTTCTAACCTGCGCGGTGATCGAATCGGCATGATCTTTCAAGATCCAATGACTTCACTTAATCCAGTCTTCCGAATTGGGAACCAATTGGAGGAAGTTTATATGGAGCATGGCAAAGGCAATCGAAAGGAAGCTCGTGAGCGAGCAGAGTACCTGCTTGAGAAAGTTGGGATTGTCGCTCCGAAGGAACGTCTTTCGCAATATCCACACCAACTCTCCGGAGGCCTCCGACAACGAATGATGATTGCAATGACACTAATGTGTGATCCAGCGTTAATAATTGCCGATGAACCCACAACAGCTCTTGATGTTACTATGCAAGCACAAACTTTAAACCTCTTACGATCATTGCAAAAAGAATTTAATACTGGCTTAATACTTATTACACACGACTTAGGTGTTGTTGCCAGAATGGCAGACCGAGTAATGGTAATGTATGCAGGGTACGCTGTCGAAATAGGAACGGCTGTCGAAGTATTTGACAACCCCAATCACCCCTACACACGAGGGCTTATAGATTGCATTCCAGTTCCCGGCCGCAGAAAGCCAGGCTCAAAGCTTGGCTCTATCCGGGGAATAGTGCCAGCCCTCGTCGGCGATATAAAAGGCTGCACGTTCAGAAATCGTTGCGATTTTTCTATCACCCAGTGTGCGGACGAAATTGTTGCTTTAAAAGAACTAGGTAAGGGTCGTGCCTTTCGTTGTATACTGACGCCCGAGGAACGTAAGACGACTTTACAGAATCCAGGAATTACACAATGAACCAATTAAATTCCCAAAGCAACAATGGCAACATCCCTGCCTTGGAATGCAGAAATGTGAGTCAAACATTCATGATAAAGTCAGGTATCTTTGCTGAAAAACAACCTCTTAAGGCTGTTGAAGGCGTTAACCTTAGTGTTAACCGCGGCGAAGTTATCGCGATTGTAGGAGAATCTGGCTGTGGAAAAACAACCCTAGCTAAAATGTTACTTGGCCTATTACCTCCTACAACTGGAGAAATTCTTCTGGATGGCATTCCGATAAACTCCGTCAGTATTTTAGACATAGCGCGGAAAGTTCAACCTGTATTCCAGGATCCCTATTCATCACTCAATCCAAGGAAAACCATTAAGTCTATCATCTCTTTACCTTTGAAAGTCCATAATATTGGCACTGAAATAGAGCAAAAAAATCGGGTCGAAGAGTATATGCGTCTGGTCGGTTTGCCAAATCGCCTCATTCATTCCTATCCAAATCAACTTTCTGGCGGTCAGCGCCAAAGGGTCGCAATTGCCCGGGCCCTAATTATGGAACCAAAAATCATTGTATGTGATGAACCAACTTCTGCTTTGGACGTTTCCGTGCAGGCCCATATTCTTAACTTGCTCCAAGATTTGCGGAAAAAATTAAACTTAACTTACGCCTTTATAAGCCATGATCTTGCCGTTGTTGAACATTTAGCCGACTGGGTAGCCGTAATGTACCTAGGCCGTTTAATTGAATTTGGGAAAGCAACCGATGTATTCAGAGACCCAAAGCATCCTTACACTCAAGCACTATTGGAATCGGTTTTAACTCCAGATGCCAGTCTAGGCCTTCCCGAAATTACTCTTGGACGTGGATTACCCAATCCACTATCACCACCAAGTGGCTGCTATTTCCATCCACGCTGTCCCAAATCTAGTACAGAATGCAGTGAGAAAAGCCCCCTCTTAAAGAAAGAGAAAAACTATAGTATCGAATGCCACCTTTATAACTAAGAAAAAGCCGCCACGAAGCGTGACGGCTTTATAACCAGAATAATTTCCAGAATATAGTCCTACTACTTCCAATGCATATGATTTAACGTTGCTCCATAGGGCGAAAGCGAACCATCTTCTATTACCAAATCCTTGCTATGTACAAAAGACGTTGGCAATGTAGAAATTGGCAGAATATAATTCATTTGGTTAACTCTGTCATAACCAACCTTGTAAACAGCCTTTCTTTTCTCTGGATCTAAAATAGCGCCACCCTTAATTCGAGCTTTATTGATGATCTCATCATGCCAGTAGTTACGCGGGCTCCACTTTCCCTTGCGACCTTTCGCAAAGAAAACATTCAAGGTTGAAGATGCATCGGGTAGCCCTCCCGAACTCCATAGACTCACCAAAATTTCAAATTTACCTTGACGTTGCAATTTTCGATAAACTCCAAAGCTAACTGGTTTAACTTTGCCACGAATTCCTATCTTCCGAAGCTCACCTGCGACAGCTACCGCAACGGGGCCCGCCGAACCCAAAGCCGTTATTGAAACTTCAAAGCCTTTAGGATAACCGGCCTCGGCCAAAAGTTTTTTTGCAGCTACTCTATTAAAGGCAGGGGGCTTGGTTGAAAAATCACAACCTTTCTGCACACGCAGACACATTGAATCCAAGGTTTTAACCTTATCACCACCGGCAAGCACTGCACGAGCAACAGCCAATCGGTCAAATCCCATGGAGATCGCTTTACGAACACGTTGATCGGAGAGCGCTTTATTACCAGAGCGATTAACAGAATCCATTGAAAGATAGGTATAAAGTAAACCGCCGGTAGCCGTAGCTGCTAATGCGGGATTTTTTTTCAGATCGTCAACTTGGTCTTTTGGAACACTGCGGATAAGATCCGTACCTCCCGTCAATAATTGAGCAATACGTGTTTGAACGTCTGGAATAGATTTCGCGATAATAGTTCTTATCTTTGGTTTAGGTTTCCATGTCCCACCGTGCTTGTACTCGTTGTTACGGACCAAAATAATACCTTTATTGGGGTCAACCTGCGTAACTTTCAGAGGGCCCGTGCCAATCGGTTTTTTGCCAAATGTACTTTTTACTTTAAGCTTGCCGTGCGTATCCGATGGATAAATCAAAATTGATTTTGCCAGCCTCATTAGACCAACCGCTGCAGGCCGTTTGGTATGGATACGTACTTTGTATTTGTTAATTTTTTCAACTTTTTTAATCCAGATGTAGTTGGTTTTAAAACGAATTCGGGTTTTTGGATTAATCAACCAATTAATTGTATAAACCACATCATCAGCATCAAATTCCGACCCGTCATGAAATTTAACATCGTTTCTAAGTTCAAAATCCATGGTCTTAGCATCAATGCGTTTCCAGGATTTTGCCAGCAATGGGTAAAACTTGCCTGTAAAATCATCGTAGTGGACTAAACCATCGTAGACAATTCTGGCTGTTAGAGCGATCTCCGGTTTTGGATCATAAGCAAGGTCTATAACCGAAATTGGATCAGCAAACGCTATTCTCAGTGTATCTTTAGATTTTTGGGCAAGTGCATTGGTGGTAAAAACGATCGAACCAATAAGCGCAACAGCCAGGTTAATTTTTAATTTTCCCATATCATATCCCCCCGTAGTTAATATTAATATTTAAAAAAAATTTCTAAAATTATTATATAAGCCTCCATAAGATCAAAGTAATCAAGCCACCTTTTCGGTATCCTGAACTAATTCATATACCTCTTTCTCTATAATGGTTCCTTCGAAAAATCTCGAATTCTGGCGCGTGTAAAGGTTAACAGGATTGGTAAACATAAAAGCTTCAAAATCTTGATCAGTGAAAAGCTCTTTCTCAACATTCTTATAAGCATCAGGGACACAGTCTCTTATATCCTCTACGTCCCAATGCCCAATATCTGAACCGAAAAAAGCTTTGAGTTTAGCACCATAATGATTAATTTTTGTATTGAATGCCACGGCATTCATCGCATCATCCGCTTCACACCCAAAATAAAAAGGTTGAACAAAAAGATCACGAATATCCTCTTTTTTACTAATCTCACATCTGCGAAATTCATCGAGTTCAATTTCTTCCCGTAATATACCACCCATCCGATTAGTTGTACTTTCTCCAATCAATGCGTCACCCGTCAAAATTCCATCGCCATATTTTTCAGCCATTTCTCGGATGAGATCAGTATCCAATTTTGCGGGGTCGAGATTACCCTTCATAAAATCAAGATTTCGTTTTTCCCAGTGCTCAAATAAATCATTGTAAAGTTGAACAGCCCAACCAACGCCTCCTTCTAGAAAAGCAAAATTTAACTCTGGAAAGCGACGCGTCACACCATCCATAAAAATAGCACGGCAAAAATAATCGCCAGCAGTTGAAAACCCACCAAGATGGTTAAAAACAAAATTTGATGGCGAAGAATGCCGACTGCCGCCGCCTCGGGCTGCAGTGTGACAGGCCACGGGCACTTTTAAGTCAACACAACGTTGCCAAACGGGATCATAGTCATAGAGGCCATCAAGTGCGACAGGGTTTACACGTTCGGTATACTTACCAAGCTCCGGAGCATGTTCTGCAATTTGAGGAACAGGCAACCTAACCTCAGTGCCAAAAGTTGCGGCCTTAAAACCTAGTTCACCTACTGCAAAATCAAGTTCACTAATAGCTTCTTCCGGCGAGAACATCGGGATAACACAATTCATAATCAAACGGTCCCCAACTTCGCTAAATATATCTGCCAACATCGTATTTAGTGCTCGATGACCCACTTGACGCATTTCATCATCCCGCACATGCATGAGTGGTAAACAAGCAGTTGAATAAACTATTCCTACATCAATACCAGCCTCATCAAGGCGTTCACGATAAAGCTTTGGTAACATTGCCGTTGCACGGTCAATTGACTGTGGGCCAGAGGGCATGCCCCAGAAGATTTGCTGGCAATCTTGATGCTTCCAAGGCGATTCTAGATTTTCATATCGCAGGGCAACCTCTGGACCAGCAATCTTCTTAACATAATCCAAGATAGTCAAACGAGCTTCAAGTATATGGCCATCGCCATCAACAATAGGATGAGACACTTTAGATCGGATATCGGCTGCATCAAGTTGGGTTGACTTCAACATAAATTTCTTAGCTCCTTAAATTAGGTAATTTATTATTTAACTATTTCATGTAAGGCTCATCGATAGCATAGTTCCCGGCTTCCAACACAATTGGTAAATCATTTTTATTAAAACTAACTCCAACCGGATTTTTACCCTCCATAACGGCATCGACCTGCTTCTTTAAAAAATGACGCAACATTACAATTCCAACATCGGACTGACCAAGGTGTTCATTTGCGTGAACAGCAATTTCTCCCTGCCCACTGTGAGCTTCATAGTCACCAGGAAATTTCTGATGTTCATCAGGAGTAAGCTCCTCCCAAAGCTTTCCATTTAGACGCGAACGCCCTTTAGTCATTGCTCCTTCTTCCCGTGTGCGGCCACAAGTATATATTCGAAACGCGGTGTTATCGATTGGCAAAACCCAACCAATAGAGCTCACCCGAGCAAACTCACTAACACGTGGACTAGGTACAACCCGTAAAGTTGGCAAAACTGCCATTGTTATCCTACGATGTGTTCGATCACCATCAAGTGGTCGTAACGAAGTTACCTTAATTCCAAGCTCAACTTGCTCAAACTCAACATCTGGCATAGCCCCCATCTGTTTAGTAAATTGAGTGCCACTAAATGATCCGTGTAATATGGGAACATGGTACGGATCGACAACATTTTCATAGTGTTGCAACCAATTACAGTCGACAATTACAGGTCCCCCACTTCCAACGCTTGTATCATTGGCTTCAAGAAATTCATCTTCCGCCAAAACCTCAAGGCATTCATATGTCGGCAAAATAGGTATTCTATCAGGTGGTCCCATATAGGCAAAAATCAAGCCGTAATGCTCCTTTAAAGGATACCAAGGTTGACGAATTTTCTGCTTACCACGGCCTCCATTGGGTTCGCAAGGCTGACTGGTACAGTGCCCCTCAACATCGAATGCCCAACCGTGATAACAACAACGAAGACCATCTTCATCAACCTTACCATAGTATAAAGTCGTACCCCTATGACAACAATTGGCGTGTACCAGACCAGGACGCCCCTGCCGATCTCGAAAAAGAATCAGATCTTCGCCAAGCGCGCTAACCTTTTTTGGCGTTTCAGTCGCGTGGGAATTCAGCCCAATTGGATGCCAATAGCGCCGCAATAGTTCACCCATCGGTGTGCCTCGCGTCACTTCGGTCATCGTCGGATCATAGGGCAAACTTTGATTTAAATAGCCACTGCCTGCATATTGTTCATGATCAATGGTATCCATTTTAAACCCCCTATTTTTATTTATTTATGCGCTTTTTTAGCATAATAGGTTGCCCACGCTTATCGCTGATCTTCCAACCTACTTCAGTACGCAACATTTTATCTTTATAAAGGAAAATTACTCCAGGACCGTCAAGTGGTGCAGGACCCTCAACTTTTTCATTACTATCGTAACGATAAATTGTCACGTATTCGTTAGTTTCCACATGATCCTCATCTTGGATTATCACCGCAATATTAGTTACAATATGACGAATGACTAAATTATAACTACGTTCGTGCATTGCCGTCAGTATTGCTTCACGACCTTGTAATTCATTGCCTTGTCGCTTCCAAATACCTTCTTCCGTAAAACAGTCAACCAAGTCGTCATAAAGACGTGCATCAAGTGAATTATAAAATTTGTTAACGACTTGTGTACAATCCCATTCGATTGCACGTTCCTTCTCACGCTCCATCTTATACTTCCTTCAATCTCTAAACGGCGTTAACAACAGCGTGGTCATAATTCTCAGCGCCGATTTTATCTTCGGGGAAAATATCTCTTTCAATTACCCACTCACGCGTACCGTCAAATATTTCTTTTGAATACGGTTCAAATACAATGCGTTCTCCCGGACCAAAACGTCGAGTATCTGCCATATCGGTATAACGATCAGGTAATTCATTGAGAAAGTAATGAGTATATAAGTCATGCCTTAGATCAATATCGGCTTGGGCTCGTTTTAGAGCCTTAAAATATTTAACAACGTCATCCCTGTTTACGTTAGGAGGTACCATTGTTGCGATCATAAATGTCGTATCAAGTATTTTTCTAAAACCAAGTTGTTCAAGTATATACATGGGTGCTCCAAATGCATTACCTGCAGGCACTTCACCATCCACCAGCAGGTTCAAACGACCCATTAACAATCCTCCAAAGTGCAGGTTTATCTCCTCTGGTTTTAAAAACGGCTCTAATCCTTGAATAGTCGAATAATGGCTTCCTGATTGATATCCAACGGTAACAGGTATATTGGCAAGGTCTTCAGGCTTTTCTATGTTGGAGTCTGGTGCCACGAAAATACCCGAGGGCGTAACAGAATAGGCGTCTCCCCACAACTGACCGTGCCCTGCGGAAGCTGCCATATTAACAGTCCAGTGGCATGCACAGCTAACATCAGCGTCTCGACCATCTTCAAATGTTTGATAGGCACCTTTTTTATTTTGCTGTCCTGCACCCACCGTTTTTGAAGGAGCTGTGTTTTTACCAAATACATAATCTAGGCCCTCGTCCTTAAAATAGCCTTTCTCCTCGGCGACCCATTCTTGTAATCGCATGTGTGGACGAATAACAAATTTAGTCATATTTACTCTCCTATCTAATAGTTCATTCTTTATTCTGCTGCAGACTTAATATTTCCCCCTAAAAATAAATTCTTAGCCCCGTCTGAGAAAGCTACATCGTCATCAAGCAAAATTGATACCGACCGCACATTGTATAAATGTCCGCGAGACGCCGCCAAAGGCTCTTTGCCCTCTGTAAGATCCTTTGCTAACTGGATCAGGCATTTTCGGAATTTTATAACCGCTGCATCAGATGTACCTAAACGTTCTTTGGAACGATCAATAATAGGACCCATACTCTCCTGCACCGCTGCATCTTGATTTGGAATTCCACTAATACCTGTGAATGTTTGGGTGCGCTGAACGTCTCTATCAATTAAATAATTATTTCTACTATTTTGGAGTGGGTGGTAATTCTCATCAATTGGCCCCCACATGCCATTTTGACCGCCAGCAAATTCACGTTCTTCTTTTGTATAATCACGGGTCGGATTTACGCCAAATGACCATGTCCAGGTATTCTCATTATCAATCGGAACCCAGGCGTGACCCGCATAAGGTTGACCTTCGGAAGTCTCAAAATCCCCAACAGGCGGAATTATTGTATAATATGGAAAAAGGTACTGAGTAATCCGCCAATAAAATTTTCCAGGATCAGCATTACGTCGGGCCGCTACCCTAAGTCCATAATCCACTTCTTCTATTTCAAAAACCGGGTGTCTATCCTGAGCATGATACTTATTTCGTGGGATAGGTGATTTTTCATTAACCACTTGTCCAATAGAGCGGTTATGTAAAAAAGAAATATGACTTGAATCAATACCTCCTTCAACGGCCTGCACCCAATTATTTTCTTGCAAACGCTTTGTCGCCGTTCGCCTTGCTTCCGGTAAATAGGCCCATTCCAAATCTGGGAGTTCTGGCTTCAATCCCACAGGCCCCATATAAACATAAATTATACCTCCACGCTCAAACGTAGGGTAAGATGTCAGTTTAACTTTATTTTTAAAATTTGTTTTTTCAGGCTCCGATGGCATATCAATACAATTACCGGCAACGTCAAATTTCCAACCATGGTATACACATCTAATGCCACATTCTTCGTTACGTCCATAGAATAGGTTAACGCGTCGATGTGGACAGTAAGCATCAAGAATACCAATAGAGCCATTACTATCTCGGAAACAAACCAAGTCCTCACCCATTAATCGCAAACTTACCGGATTACAATCAGGTGTCGGCAATTCTTCAGATATTAGGGCAGGCGTCCAAAAACGTCTTAACAACTCGCCCATTGGAGAGCCGCGATCAACACGTGTTAGGAGTTCATTATCCTCTTTTGATAACATTTATTCCTCATTCTTGCGCCCAAGTTGCAAACGCCATAGCGTTGCCAGTGCCGGCGTCCGACCGATAACACGGCACATAATCGAGTAAATTCATTTTAAATCCTGTTTCAGCCAATATTCCCGCGGTAACGATCCAGTTTTTTGTCTCTGATGTACCAGACCTAAACATAGAATTTGGTTCATCAAACATGGTCTGAAAATCTCCTTCTTGCATGGCATTCAAAATGCGGTGATCAAATTCTTCGTCAATCACAAAATGACTGACCCCGCCTGAAGCACACACGGCAACTTTCTTATCGCTATCCCAATTTTTAATGGCCCGCCCGATCATGAGGCCAAATTCATAGCATCGTTTTGGCTTAGCTTGGTTGGGAGGAAAAAATGTATTTATAAGCACGGGAACTAGTGGAATTGGTTTATCATTCAATAGTCGCCGATAGACAAAACCAACGGCATGACCGATGCCCTTAGGTCCTTTTGGACCAACCGGAGGTGACTTCGAAGCAGAAATATCAAATTCATCTTCAATAGCTTGCTCAATAATTCTACCTGCCAGCTCTGCCTCGCATGGATAAATTTGGGCTTTAGGCGGATGGGTTGCCCGCATACTATATGCTAGACCCGGAGCCATACTCAAAGCCTTCTCCTCATCGTACGCTGTATTGATCACCTCATCACCATAATAAATTGAAAAGGCAGGCTGTATATCTTCCATGAACCATTCACGTTGATCATCACCAACGAGTAAAATTACATCAGGTTTAGTAGCTGCCAACTTCTCTGTTAAATAGTCTAACTGTTTCTGACACCGACCATGACGCTCAACACGAACACTAATAACATTCTGTTCTGATAAATTTTCTGCTTTGCGCAATTTTAATAATTCATCGTAATTATAGGTCCCCCCACGGAACGCATGGTTTGGGTTTTTCTTATCTGCCTCTGCCCGCAAATCCCATTTTTCGGGCGGAGTAGACAATAAAGGCCCATGTGCAGTACCAAAACCTAGAACAATTTCTGCCATTTTAAATTTTTCCCTTTATTATTTCGCCACGTTTTTCGCAGGAATTCCTCACGTGTTGCTCCAAACCTCAATTATTTCCAATACATTGTGTATGCAGAAACACCGAACGTCTCTGTCTCGCCGCCATCAATGACCAAATCTTTTGTGTGAAGGAAGGTTGGTGGATTTGGTGTAATTGGCATCATATAGGCTTCGGTATTGTTCCGATCAAATAACGTTGAATAAATCTTACGTCGTTCAGTATCGTTAAAAGAAGCTTCAGCCTTTGGAATAGTTTTAGAAATTACTTTGTCTCCATAGTAATTTCGAGCACCCTTGCCATGAAAAAATGTGGCCGTAGACTGTACGTCTGGAATGCCACCCGACGCCCATTGATTTACAAGAATCTGAATTTTACCTTGGCGTTGTTTTTTTCGATAAGCTCCGAAAGTTAACTTGGAAACACTAGCTTTAATACCAATCTTACGTAAATCTCCTGAAACAGCCACTGGAATAATACGGGGTAACGTCGATGTGATATTTACTTCAAAGCCATTCGGGAAACCGGCTTGAGCTAGCAAATTTTTTGCGGCAGTTGGATTATAAGCCGGTGGCTTGGTGGTAAAACCACATCCGCGCTGCCATTTCTGACACATTGCATTCATCTGCTCCATTTTGCTACCGCCAGGGATAAGCGTTCTCTTGATCTCCTCTCGATTTATCGCCATCATTATAGCCTTACGGACACGTTTATCTTGAAGTGCCTTATGGCCAGATTTCCCGATAGAATCCATAGCTATATAATAAAATAATTGTCCTTTTTGCGTAGTCACAGTCAATGCCGGATTATTTCTTAATGAATCCAGTTGGTCTTTGGGTACACGATACATTAGATCAAGACCACCAGTTAGTAACTGAGCTATTTGCGTCTGGACATCGGGCATTGGTAAAACATGAATACGACCAATTCTAGCAGCAGGCCGCGCTGGACCGCTGTGCTTAAAGTTTGGATTAGCCTTTAATACAACTCCTTTGTTTGGATCTACAGATTCGACCATATAGGGTCCCGTACCAATACCTTTTTTTCCAAAAGTGCTTTTTACTTTTAGTGCGCCATGAACATCTGATGGATATATAGGTGTTGATATAGCAAACCTCGCCAAAGCCACTGCAGCTGGCCTCTTGGAATGTATGCGGACAGTATATTTATCTATCTTTTCTGCATTTTTAATCCAAAGGTAACGGGTCTTAATTCTAAATTTGACTTTTGGATTTGCAAACCAATTAATTGTATACACCACATCGTCTGCATCGAACTCCGATCCATCATGAAATTTGACGTCATCACGTAATTTAAATTCAAGAGTTTTCGCATTAATCCTTTTCCAGGATTTTGCTAGTGCTGGCCGAAAGGTATTTGTTTTTCTATCATAGGCCAAAAGATTATCATAAACGGCTCTAGATAAAAAACCAGTCTCGGGCTTAGGATCGTGTGTAGCATCCACGATCGATATTGGATCATAAAACCCAATTCGGAGAGTATCTTTGGACTTTTGAGCCCACACAGGGCTTGCTACAATACCTAGTACGAATACCACGGATAATAATTCAGTTAACTTAAACTTTTGCATAATTTTTTCCCTGTTTAAAAAAAATTGTCGTTAATTATGGTTATATTCTTGGCCGATAAACTCAGCAGCAGATAGCGTCTTCCAAATATCCTTTTTCTCTAATTTTACGATGTTGATTTCGAATATGTTCAATATGATCTCGCATAAACTCGTGTGCTCCAGCCCCATTGCGGTCTTTAATGAGATCTAATAAAGTACGGTGAGATCTGATTACATTCTCAGCAACCTCGGGTTGAGGAATGGTGTTGTGGGGCGGCCAAATCACATACCGCAAACTGTTAAGTTGCATATGCAACGCTTGGCTATGTGCCGCCTCTGCAATCGCCGTGTGGAATTTTAAACTTGAATTGCTGAATGCAACAGTATCATCAATAAGCTCACTAGCTTCTTTGAGAAGCATTTCCAATTTTTCAATGTCCTCTTTAGTAGCATATTCTGCCGCGCGCTCTGCCGCCAACCCCTCAAGTACAGATTGAATTTCGAGGACCCCATCTTCCGGAATTTCAGATAAACAATGTTGAATAGCTAACGTTTCTCCAATAGCATTAACGTCGCCTTCAGCAATGGTGGCGCCGCCTTTAACACCAACTTTAATTTCAACTGCACCCATCGCAGCTAGAGACCGTAACGCTTCACGCGCCGTATTGCGGCTAACATTAAAATTCTCAGAAATATCGCGTTCTGAACCAAGAAAATCACCTGAACGCATTGCTCCAGCAAGAATTCCATCACGAATTTGGGCCACTAATGCATCTGCGTTTGTGACAGGTTTGCGTAAAGAGTTAATCTTTGTAACGAATTTTTGGCGTTTACGTTCTTGAATTTGTATCATAAATTACCTTATATTTTAAATAGTCCTAACGTTAGGTCTGTTTACAAAAAGTGTCAATAATTCTTATAAATATCAATTACTAGCGGAATTTAAAAGACCAGTTGGATCAACACAACGACGAAGTTGTTCTGCATAGGCATCTTGCCATTTAGACGCACGATCAGATACAAAATCACCAGCACGGGCTCGTAGAAAACCATTCTCACTATTTAAGCCTGGCGGCTGCTTTCCCCCTTTGTCCATTTCTTTTGCAGCTTTTAACAACGCCTTGCGTGTTTGTGTGATCATCAAATCGCTGGGCGCTAGATGCTCAAAGTTATGATCTGTGATTGGCCCCATGCTCTCAGTGATTGCCTGATCTTGTAGATGAATCCCATTAATCCCAGTAAAGGAAGAATTACGTTGAGCTTTACGATCAATTTTATAATCATTTGAGTTGTTGGAGGTCAACCTCCAACGGCCATACCATGACGTATCACGAGGCTTGTAATCCATTCCCAATTTGATCCCCGGTAGAGGCTTGCCATCTTTATCTATTCGCAGCCCCTGTGCATTTCCTTTCCATGAAATATGAACAAACATAGTGTGTTTATCATCCATAGGGACCCAAGCGCGGGCGATAATGTGCTCCGCTAAATCACCATCCGGCGGCATGGTCCAAAAAGGGAAGAGGAATTGCGCCATGCGCCAATAAAGCTTATCTGGCTCTCCAGTATCCCGATAGGCACCGTACATTGTTCCCCACTCAGTATCTGCGACGTGCAAATCAGGTGCTCGGTTTATTAGTTGGTATTTACCAGGATTATCCGCGGGAACTTGGTCTAGTTCAATACTACCAGCATGCAGCCAACTAAAATGAGAGGTATCTATATCTCCTTCTAATGCTTGCAACCAATTACATTCCCGTTGGACAAAAATAATACGCACCTCACCTTCTTCCAGGAGAGCTGGCTCTATTCCCGGAAGTGCTGGTATATTCTGCTGATCTCCCATAAATACCCAAATTAAGCCATTACTTTCTCTCGTTTGATATGCTTTAGAATGAACTTTATGTTTAAAATTCTGCTTTTCTGGAACGTTTGGCATGTCCAGACAATTGCCATCAACATCAAACTTCCAACCATGATAAACACAGCGGATACCACCCTTTTCATTTCGGCCAAAAAATAGTGAGGCACAGCGATGTGGACACCGATGATCCATTACCCCAACTTTTCCAGAGTTATCTCTAAATGCCACAAGTTTTTCACCCAATAGCATCAAACGAATAGGATCTCCATCTGCAACCAATTCGGACGATTTAGCAGCAGGTATCCAATACTTACGCATCAAGTTACCCATCATAGTACCGTCACCAACTTGCGTTAGAATTTCACTATCCCTTGGGGTAACCATGATATTTACCTCGAGAACACCCTTTGTTTTGACCTAGCCACCGATTGCATGCGAAGGTCATCCTCAACAAAAAAGAAAAAACACCGCATAATCTATGCCAATAGATTATGCGGTGTTATCTTCTAACCAACATTACTTCCAGCTAACTCGATTTAATTCAAAACCTTCTGGATTTTTATGACCACCATGTATAACTATGTCTTTCGTATGAGCCAGTACAACCGGCAGCGGAACCAAAGGCATCATATAAGCTTGATCATTAACCCGATCAAAAGCTGCTTGATATACAGCTTTCCGCTTGTTGAGATCAAAAGTCACTTGACCGGCAGCATGCGCCGCCGTCAATTCTTTGTCACCCATGTAATTCCGGGAACCCTTCATGAAGAAAAATCCAGCAGTTACATCAACGTCAGGGGCAGCCCCACCATTGTCCCAAAGGCTCACAAACATCTGAACCTTACCTCTGGCTCGTTTCTTAACAAATCCCCCAATTTTTAAACTATCTATTTTGGCTTTAATACCAACTTTACGAAGTTGACCAGATACGGCTATGGCAATTTGTCGAGATGGACCCCAAGTCGTGATTTCAACATCAAAACCATTTGAAAGCCCTGCTTCAGCAAGTAATTTCTTAGCCTTAGCCAAGTTATGCTTGGTAGGCGGAACAGAGGAAACACAACCAACATGCCAATCGTGACAAATGGCACGCTGTAACGGCTGGCCATGCAATTGAGATGGTACAAGCGCCTTTACCAAGGCTTTCCGATCAATAGCGTGTAATACTGCTTGACGAATTTTTTTGTTTTTAAAATGTCCAAATCCCGAACGGTCAGCAGAATCAAATAAAACATAAACAAAAGATACTGTGGGTGTAACAGAAATTGAGAAATTTGGATTTTCTGCTAAATTTTCACCTTGATCTTTTGGAACATTATACATGATATCCAAACCACCAGCCATCAATTCTGCGATCTGTGTCTGTTTATCTGGAATAGGCCGGGCTATAAGTTTCTTAACAATACCAGCAGGTTTGCCGCCATTATAGTAATTTTCATTTTTTTCGAAGAATATCCCTTTATTAGGATCAACTTTAGTAACTTTATAAGGACCTGTTCCAACAGGATTACGACCGAAGTCACTTTTTACTTTTAGCGCTCCATGGACATTCGAAGGATAAATCGGTAATCCTGTCGCAAGCCTTGATAATATCGGTGCGTAGGGTCGTTTACTTTTAAAGCGAACGGTATACTTATCCACTTTTTCAATGCTCGCTATCCAGCCAAAACGCGACCCTTTAAAGCGAAACTTGGTTTTTGGATCTGTCACGAATTTAACCATGTATACAACGTCATCGGCATCAAAGTCAGAACCATCATGAAACTTCACACCTTTACGGAGACTGAACTCCATTGTCAATTTGTTGATGCGTTTCCAGGAAGTAGCCAATTGAGGTTTATAAATCCGCTTTTCAGCATCATAAAACAATAGCATATCAAAAACCGCGGGCGCTGTTAGATTAGTTTCTGGATGTGGATTGTAGATCCGATCCAATATTTTAATCGGCTGATAGAGCCCAAAGCGAACCGTATCTTTAGATTTCTGTGCAAACGCACTGCCGACTAAAAAGGCGCTAATTCCGGCTATCATTGCACCTGTTACAGCTAGACTTGTGAAAGTCCTGAATATACTCATTAACTTACTCCCTTATAAATCTGAATTTTTATAATTTGATACAACTAGAATTTAATTAGACTCAATTTGATAGATATCCTAACGTTAGGATTGTTGGAATTGAGAGTCAATAAGAGATAACATGCTAGTGGTTAACATTTTCAAGGATTGAATTTTAAACTACATAATCAAAACATTTAAATTCTCAGTATAATTAAAATAACTGGTCAAGGGAGATAGTCGACCATGGGGGTACGTCGAATAGTTGCCGGGCATGATAAAACCGGAAACGCCACTATCCAATTTGATAGCGAAGCATCAAATGTACACAAACCGACAGGCAACATCGAGACAACTCTTTTATGGGTTACAGATAAGACCCCAGCAAACAATGAAGGCAGTGCGGATACCGCGGATCAAGATATTGGAATTCCACCACCGCCAAATGGCTCCATCTTTCGGGTTGTAGAATTCGGGCCAGAAAGTAGCCAGGGAGGATCTGACGAACGAGAGTATTTATCATCCGTCGGCGCTACACAGCATGAAAGCGCGCGTCACCCAAGTATGCATAAAACCCATTCCATTGACTATGCAATTATAATGAGCGGTGAAATTGATATGCTCGTGGATGACGATGAGGTCCACGTTAAAGCCGGCGACGTTGTCGTACAACGCGGCAACAATCACGCTTGGGTAAATAGGGGTACAAAACCATGCAAGATCGCCTTTGTACTTATCGATTCAGATCCCATAACCTAGCATTATATTAAGGTGGAAAATTTTTATGTTCAAAATTTATTTGTGATATGGATGCTTGTTCAAAATACATTGGGCTCGATACACTTGTTCCAGCAACATAACCCGCGCTAACATGTGGGGCCAAGTCATAGCCCCCATAGAAATACTAAGATGAGCTTTATCGAGGATGACCTTGTCAAGACCATCAGAGCCACCAATAGTTATTGCTAGATCATTAATCCCGTCATCTTGCCAGGTACTAATTTTTTTTGCGAAGTCACCACTCGAAAGGAACAAACCGTTCTTATCCATTGCTATAAGAACCGCACCCTTTGGGATTTTAGACAATAACAAATCTGCTTCTTTCTTTTTTATTTGTTTAGCCCCAAATGAATTCTTTTCCTCAACTTCTTTAAGTGCCAAAGGCCACTTCAAGCGTTTGGCATAAACATCCCACAAGCTTCGCTCTGAACCCTTCCTCATTCGGCCAACTGCAACTATAGTGATATTCATTCTAGGTAGCTTTTTTGATTAAGCAACTTCATCAGACCGTGGCATTTCACCACTCCAGATTTTTTCTAAAGCATAAAATTCTCTAATTTCAGGTCGAAAAAGATGCACGACGACATCTCCACTATCAATAAGAACCCAATCATTTTGATCTGTTCCTTCGAGCGAAATTTCCGTCTGACCAGTCAATTTCATTTTTTCTTTGAGATGAACGGCCATAGCCGCAACTTGCCTTTGAGACGTGCCCGTTGCAATGACCATATAATCGGCAAAACTTGTTTTACCAGCGAGGTTGATAACGACGACATCTTGAGCCTTATCGTTTTCTAGGGACGCTTTCGTTATATCCAAAAGTTTTTTCGCACGCGTTTTTAGATTTGCATTTGATTTTCTTTTTGAACTAATTAGCGTCTTAGCTTTACGAGGAATAGTGCACTTCTCCTTTAGTTTATTACATTAAGTTATTAATAAAATTTTATCGCGCCAATCCCAGCACGAACACGCGTTGCAGAAATTGCATCCGGTTTAATATTGAGAAAAGACCAGGCAGGTGCTTGCATAACACTTAAGCGGCGCACCTGACCTTCACTTACCCGATAACGAGCAAACCGTTTGGCTGCAAATCCCGCTAAAGCTCTGTTAGTGTATGTTGGCCTTGTAAAAATCGCAATGGGGACGGTCCTAAAAATATCCTGCCAATCTTTCCACTTTGAGATTTGAATTAAATTGTCGGCACCCATAAGCCAGACAAAACTGGCTTTCGGATAAATTTGTTTTAGTTTCTTTAACGTTTCAGCCGTGTACGTTGTACCCAGCTCAATTTCAATATCCGTCACCCTGATACGCCGGTCTTGAGACATTGTGTGGGCTGATTGTATACGAACGTCAAAATCAGCCATTCCATTCGATGGCTTCAAAGGGTTCTGTGGCGAAACCATCCACCACACCTCATCCAGATACATAAGGTCAAGGGCTTGCCGACTAACATGTAGGTGTCCCCTATGCGCGGGATTAAATGAACCACCTAATATTCCAATTCGCTTATGCGCGAATGATTTGTCTCTATTCAAAGTAGCAACCTTAACTTTATGACTTTAGCGTTTTATAAATATTCTTTAAAGTTTCCATGATCAAAAAATTGACAAATAACATACGCACCAACAACCATTTAGTTAACTGCAACTTTTTGGGTAGGTCGGATAAAACTTGATAATATAACCATTGAAATTTCAAAACCAACGTGATGTTTTTACGGACGTGTTTGACCATCACCACGAACAATATATTTAAAGGTGGTGAGTTGTTCAACTCCTACTGGCCCGCGAGCATGCATTTTACCTGTCGAAATACCAATCTCTGCACCCATACCAAACTCACCACCATCTGCAAATTGAGTGGAAGCATTGTGCACTGCTATAGCACTATTAACACCCCTCAAAAAAAACTCTGCTATATCTACGTCATTCGTAACAATAGCATCGGTGTGTTCTGTGCCATGGTGGTTAATATGGTCAATAGCTTCCTCAACGCCATTAACCACGCGAATACTTATTATTGAATCGAGATATTCAGTATCCCAATCAGCCTCATCTGCAGTAAACACTCTGTCATCAAGCGCCCGAATTTCAGCTTCCCCTCTAATCTCACAACCTGCCTGATCTAGCGCATCTAAAATAGGTGCTAGATGTGTTCCAACCGCCTCATGATCAATCAACAGGGTTTCCGTCGCTCCGCAAATACCCGTGCGGCGCATCTTTGCATTTAATACAATATCGCACGCCATATCAGGGCTCGAATCAACATTCACGTAGGTATGACAAATACCCTCTAAATGCGCAAAAATGGGTATCTTGGCTTCCGTCTGGACCCGTTCAACCAAAGAACGACCGCCGCGTGGCACAATTACGTCAATAAAGTCAGTCATCGTCAGCATCTCACCAACAGCGGCTCGATCTTTTGTAGGAACCATCTGTATTGCTCCTGCAGGCAGTTCGGCAACTTCTAGAGCAAATTCTAGGCAGTCAAAAATAGCAGAAGAAGAGTGAAAACTCTCGGAGCCACCTCTCAAAATAGATGCATTACCAGACTTAAGACATAAGCCCCCCGCATCGGCCGTCACATTTGGCCGCGACTCATAAATTACACCAATAACTCCGAGAGGCACACCAACCCGAGAGATTGAAAGCCCATTGGGCTGCTTCCAACTATCGATAATACGGCCAACAGGATCACTAAGTCCTGAAATAGCGTCCAATCCATCGGCCATACTATTAATTCGCTCGCGATTTAATTCTAATCGATCTAACATCGCTGGTGTTAGACCCTTTTGTTTTCCCTCCTCAATATCTTTGTCATTAGCCTGAATTATTTTTTCCATATTATCACGCAAGGAACTAGCTGCTATTTTGATAGCGTGGTTTTTAGCTTCAGTGGAAGAATTGGCGAGCACCTGAGCGGCATCTTTAGCTTCTTTGCCTATGTCCCTCATAATTTTTGTAACAGTCTTAGACATCTCTCCGTCCTAATTCATGGCCAGATCATCACGGTGAATAATCTCGTCCCGTCCACGATAACCCAAAAGCGTAAGAATATCATCGGTGTTATGGCCCATAATCAACCGAACGTCATCCGAAGAATAGGCTGTTAGACCACGACCAATTTCCTCACCCTCCATAGTTTGTATTAAAATCGTATCGCCCCGTTGAAAACTTCCATCAACCCCGGAAACACCGGCTGGTAAAAGACTGCATCCAGCCTTAAGTGCGCTGACTGCGCCTTTATCAATAACGAAGGTACCACATGGCTGCAAAGTTCCGGCAATCCAGTTCTTACGAGCGCTTTGCGGATTGCCAACTGAGCGAAACCACGTACACTTCGCGCCATTTTCCAAAGCCAGCAAAGGCTTCATGTGTTGGCCTTTTGTAATAACCATAGAGCAACCTGATCCAAGGCACTGTTTAGCTGCTGCTAATTTTGTAACCATTCCACCGGAACTATCATTAGAAGCTGCAACTCCTGCCATTTTTTCTATCTCTCCGGTGACTTCAGTGACATCAGTTATAAGCTTTACATCACTGTTAGTCTTTGGATCTCCATCGTAAAGGCCGTCAGTATCTGATAACAAAACCAGTAAATCAGCTGAGACCATTACTGCTACACGAGCCGCTAATCGATCATTATCACCAAACCGTATTTCTTCTGTAGCTACAGTATCATTTTCATTGATCAAAGGTATAGCACCAACCCCAAGTAAGGTGATCAAAGTTGATCTTGCATTTAAATAACGGCGGCGATTTTCGCTATCATCGCGGGTTAGCAAGATCTGAGCTACAGATAGATCATGGGGCTCAAAACACTCTTGATAAGCATGTGCAAGACGCACCATACCGGCCGCTGCCGCGGCCTGTTTTTCCTCTAAACGTAAGTCTCCCGACTTCATATTTAGATAACGCCGTCCTAAAGCTATAGCTCCAGAAGATACTATAATAACGTCTTGGCTCCTCTTACGGCATCGCTCAATATCTTCCGCTAAAGCCTCTAACCAACTTCGCCTGAGGCTACCCGTTTCATTATCGACTAAAAGTGATGAGCCAATCTTGACGACAACACACCTAGCTTCCGAGAAACTTTTATTATCTAAAACGCCTTTATTCATTATCAGCCTCATCTTGATCGAGAACTTTAGCATTGATTGTCTCGTTTGGCTTATCCAACTGCTCGGCAGCCTCTTTTATCGACCGAAACTCGGTTACGGACCGAAAAACGTCGCGCAATGCGTGCTTTATACCCATACCAGAAATCCCTGAAATCGTTACTACATCTTGCCGTGACACTTCCGAAAGTGCTAACTGCTTCTCCTTGATAAGCTCCGATGTTAGTGCATCTATCTTATTCAGAGCCACAATTTCTGATTTTGAACTGAGTATATCACCATACTCTTCCAATTCGCGCCTAATCGTTACATAGGACTTGATTATATCATCTTCTGTTCCATCAACTAAATGAAGCAACACACCGCAACGCTCAACGTGTCCTAAAAAACGATCGCCAAGTCCTGCTCCCTCATGAGCCCCCTCAATAAGGCCTGGAATATCTGCCAACACAATCTCATTCCCATCAACATAACCAACACCAAGATTGGGATAGAGGGTGGTAAATGGATAATCGGCAATCTTTGGTCGTGCACGCGTGACCGATGCTAAAAATGTTGACTTTCCGGCGTTGGGGAGACCAATTAAGCCCGCATCCGCAATAAGCTTCAATTGCAGCCAAAGCCAATATTCTTCGCCGGACCAGCCATCTTCCGCCCGCCGGGGGGCTTGGTTAGTTGAAGTTTTAAAATGCGCGTTTCCTCGCCCACCATCTCCTCCTTTTGCGAGAACCATGCGCTGGCCAGGCTTCATCAAATCGCCTAATAAATATTCATTATCCTCTCCGAAAATTTGAGTGCCAACAGGAACTTTTAGAATAATATCTTCAGCTGCTTTACCATTCTTGTTACGCCCTTGGCCATGACCACCGCGGCGCGCATTAAAGTGTTGCTGATAACGAAAGTCTATCAAAGTATTTAAATTCTCAACACATTCAATAACAACAGAGCCCCCGCGCCCACCATCACCGCCATCTGGACCACCAAACTCGAGATATTTTTCACGGCGAAAGCCAACGCAGCCAGCTCCGCCATCACCACTTTTGATATAAATCTTTTGTTGATCTAGAAACTTCACGAGTTTCATCCTTAAAGGTTAGGTGCTAAAATCTCATTACTTTAAAGAAAACCGAATAGATATCTTATAATCTTGACACTAAAAAAGGGGAACAAATAGCCATTCCCCTCAAAAATTCTGGATTGGCTGTCAATATACTCAGACCAACGGCTCCACGCCAACAAATGTTTTTCCGGAACCTGCTTTCCGAAACTTAACTTTACCTTCAGTAAGAGAAAATATCGTATGATCTTTTCCAATACCAACATTTTCGCCTGGATGCCATTTTGTACCACGTTGCCGGATTATTATATTTCCCGCAAGAACGGCTTCGCCACCAAATTTTTTAACACCAAGTCGACGGCCAGCCGAATCACGACCATTCCGAGATGAGCCTCCAGCCTTTTTATGTGCCATATCTATTTCTCCTTAGTCGTCTTCGGGACAGATTTCTTTTTAGTTGGTGCTTTTTTTTCAACATCAGATTCAGTTCCGGTAGCCTTTTTCTCAGCGGCAATTTTCTTCTTTGGGGCAGGCGATTTAACTTCAGTGCTATTCCTCGTAGCTGGCGACTTAGCACTCGTACTTTTTTCTTCGGCTGGTGCTTTGGTTTCTGCAGTTTTTGGCTTATCAGCCTTAGGCTTTTCCTTTTCTGCTGGCTTTGAACCACTATCTTGAGACACTGTCTCTTTTTTAGCTGCCGTTTTTACTGCTCCTTTGCCATTGATGTCTAAAACACGTAGAACAGTCTGATTCTGACGATGACCTTTTTTACGCTTGTAACCCTGACGCCTTTTTTTCTTAAAAACGATTATCTTATCGGCACGTGATTGATCCATCACTTCGCAGTTAACCGCAGCATTAGAAACCATAGGCGCACCCACTTCTGGGTCTTTGCCATCTTCTCCAACAATCAACACCTTATCTAGCTTTATCTTGGCACCAGCATCGCCTAAAAGTTTCTCAACGACGATAACATCGCCAGGTGTTACTCTGTATTGCTTACCGCCGGTTTTTATGACTGCGTACATGGTTCTCTTTTTCACTTAATTTTATGCCGTACAAAAATAGGGCACCAACTCTGGAGCCCACACGGAAGGCGCGGAAATTAGCGGTCTAAGGGGCAAATGTCAATGGGTAATAATCCCAATTTATCTTGATTTTTTACTATCTCTGCTTTTTTTACTAAAGTCCAAGACAAGATGGCTAGGTTATATAAGATTAAACCGCTTTAATTTTGTTAAACTATTACCTAATGCTTAGTTTTGGGCATTGAAACTAGAGCCATCGACGCGATCCCAGTATACGTCAAGCCGGGCGTCTTCAATGCTTTCACCTCTTAATAACGCCCCTGTTTCGACCTTTGGATAAATCTGGTCGGCTAGAAGTATTTTACTTCCCGAGAGCCTTCGTACGATATGTCGCCGAGTTAAAAATTGGGGGTGCTCCACTCCTGAGGCTCCGATCAATTCACCAATCGCTATAAGAGTATTGTGATGAAAATTCCGAACTTGAGCCGCTTTCTTATCAATATCTAATACTCGATACCGTCGAGGATCCATGGTTGTAATACCAGTAGGACAGTGGCCTGAGGCACAATCTCTAGCCTGGATGCATCCGAGTGCAAACATAAATGGTCTAGCCATATTGATCCAGTCAGCACCTAAAGCGCAGTGTTGTACGACATCATATGCACTGACGACCTTTCCTGAAGCAGCAATTTTTATCCGGTGGCGCAGATTTGCGCCAATGAGAGCGTTATCAACAAACACAAGTGCATCTTTAAGGGGAGAGCCCAAATGATCGGTAAACTCCGCTGGCGCAGCACCGGTTCCACCTTCAGCACCATCAACAGTTATAAAATCAATAAATTGCTGCCGATTAACCATAGCCTTTACGATCGCAATAAATTCCCAAGGATGACCAATACACAGTTTTATGCCAACGGGTTTGCCGCCGCTAAGCTCTCTTAATTCAATAGCAAATGTTAGCAATTCATCAGGTGTAGAGAATTCAGGGTGAGATGCGGGTGAAATACAATCTTCCCCTATTGGCACACCTCGAGTTGATGCAATTTCTTGGTTTACTTTGCTTGCAAGGAGCATTCCACCATGTCCTGGCTTAGCTCCTTGGCTTAATTTAATCTCAATCATTTTGACTTGATCAAGTTTAGCTTTTTCTTCGAATAATTTTCTATCTAGACGCCCGTCTGGTGTACGACAGCCAAAATAGCCTGTTGAGATTTGCCACACTAAATCGCCGGCGCCTGCCTCGTGATATTTTGACAACGACCCCTCACCCGTATTATGCGCAAATTTACCCAGGGCTGCGCCAGTATTAAGGGCTTGAATAGCTCGAGGAGAAAGCGAGCCGAATGACGTACCGGAAATATTTAATAGTGACATTTGATAAGCTTTATCACCTTCACCAACAGCCGTATAAAAATCTTCTGGCTCAGGATGTATTGGCGCTAATGAATGATTGAGCCATGTGAAATCTTCTTCGTACATATTCTCTATAGAACCCAAAGGCCTTGCTGCTGTAATCGACTTTGCGCGCTGATAGACCATGGATCTTTGATTTCGCGAATAAGGCAACTCATCTTTATCGTCTTCCCAGAAATATTGGCGTAACTCTGGGCGGAAACTCTCAAAAAAGTAACGCATATGGCCAACGATAGGGAAATTTGCCCTCACTAAACTAGTTTTTTGAAAATAATCAAAAATGCCAATTACAGTTAGAAATACTGTTAATATTAAAATAAGCGCGAGGAGGGGTGTCATGATTACGAGAGGTAGAAGTATTATTGATGCTATTGCTGAATATACTAATACTGAATAACGGCCCCATAAAAAATCCATCACACTCACCCACAATGGTTTATCTAGATATACATTTAATCGTCATTATAAATTCGAAGCAAGAACTGTATTTTTTATCTGTCAAGAGACCTCTTGTTCACGTAAACGAAATCGCTGCAGTTTACCTGTTTGTGTTTTAGGAAGTTCATCAACAAAAACAACAGATCGGGGATATTTATAAGGTGCAATTTCTTCTTTAACGAAATCTTGTAGCACCTTAATCAGCCCTTCATTACAGTCAAAACCATCCCTGGCAACAACGAAAGCTTTGACAATATTACCACGATCCGGATCCGGCGACGCAATAACAGCACATTCCGCGACTGCCTCGTGTTCCAACAATACACCCTCAACTTCAGGTCCAGAAATATTGTAGCCCGATGAGATGATCATATCATCAGCGCGCGCAACGTACTTAAAGTAACCATCTTTATTCATTTCATAAATATCACCAGGAAAATTCCACCCATTTCTGACGTAAATCGCTTGGCGCTCTGGATCATCAATGTATTTACAACCTGTCGGTCCCTGAACCGCAAGTTGGCCCGGCGTGCCTGCACGCACTTCATTTCCAGTATCATCTACTACACGTGCCCGATAGCCAGGAATAGCTTTACCAGTATAACCGGCTCGCATTTCTTCTGGCGGAGCCGAAACAAAAATATGAAACATCTCGGTTGATCCCAGGCCATCAATTAAACGAATACCCGTAGCTTTATTAAAAGCCTCCCATGTTGCTTTTGGCAAGGTTTCGCCCGCAGAAACGCCTTGTCGAAGTGATGACACATCGTAATCCTGAACCATATCCGCCATAGCTCGGTAGGCCGTTGGAGCGGTATAAATTTGTGTCACCTTATATTTTTGAATAGTTTCCAGTATCTTATCTGGCAAGGGGCTTTCTAAAAAACGGCTCGACGCACCAAATCGCATAGGAAAAATCGCAATTCCACCAAGCCCAAAGGTGAATGCCATCGGTGGTGTGCCGGTAACAATATCATTGGGCTCTAACTTAGCTATATAACGGCCACAGGTATCTGCCGTCGCGATTACGTCTCTATGAAAATGCATAGCCCCTTTAGGTTGGCCTGTCGTACCAGATGTAAATGCTATTAATGCTATATCATCGGCGGCGGTATTTATGTTAATAAATTTGCCGGTTTTCTTTTCACATAAATATTCAAGTGTCGCTCTTTTTCCACCATTACCCACCTGGGATAAATACAATGTGTGCTTGATGCTACTGGTAAGGTCCAATGCGCTCTGCATTTCTTCGGCAAGATCCAAATCGCAAAGAGCTATTGATACATTTGCCCGATTTATCGAAACTTGAAGTTCTCGAGCGCGCAACATAGGCATCGTGGTCACACAGATTCCGCCAGCTTTCAAAACACCAAACCACGCTGCAAGGAGCATCGGTGTGTTAGGAGCCCGCAACAAAACCCTATTTCCGGTTACCAGTCCACAGTCTTCTGTCAAAACCTCAGCGATGCGATTTGCCCGATCTAATAATTCTGAATATGTCCAGCTAACATCACCTAAATGAACAACATTGTTATTTTTGAACCCTTGGTTAACGGCGTTATCTAAAAGTTCTGATGCGACGTTCATATAGTCAGGATAGGCGGACAATTCCGGCGTAGCAGAAAAATCAAAAGTGGGTAACAAATTTTTAGGTGGGAGGCGATCAGCCGCAAAAGTATCATTATAAGCTGTTGGGACGCCGCCCGGGATTTTATGTGCCATTATATCGTCCTTAAACCAAACTATTCAATTTCAGCCTTTAGTATAGAGTTCTTTAAATCTCCTAATAACTTGTGCAGATCTAATGCACTTTCTCGATCTAAATTAGCCATAAGACTATTGACCCAAGAACTATGGGCTGGGATCATTTTATCGAGTGCATTTTGACCCTCCGAAGTAAGGCTTACATGCTGTACGCGCCGATCTTCAGTTGAAGGATCTCGTTTAATCAAATTATCATCGACTAATCGATCAACCAAAGGCGTAATATTCCCATTTGTCACCATCAAACGGTTTGATAGTTCGCGCATTGGCTGCCCATCTGGCGCCCGGTCAATTTGCGCCAAAACATCAAAACGAGGTAACGTAGTATCAAAATCATCCCGCAAATTTTTTCTAACTCTACGCTCAATTAAATGTGTACAAGTCAGGAGCCTCAGCCAAATCCGAAGATCAAGCTGTTCGTCATCGCTAAGGCCTGTCTCATAGTCACTCTTCGGATTATTAACCTTGTTTTTCCTATCTGTTTTCGATAATGGTAAATCACCCATAGATTCTAACCACCCCAATTAACTTATTACTTTAGATCTAAACCATTTAATTTTAGATCAAATTATAATTTTGAACAAGCATCGGTAGATGAGGTTTAATGAAACAAATTATTAAATTCTGGAAGATATAAAATTTTTACTTTACTAAACCAGATGCACCAAATTGGAAACCCTCAAAAAATTTGTGAATTAAACTGACGCGGCATTTAAATAACTGTTGGCATAACATAGGTGTAAAAATATTAGGAATGCAGTGCACGGACGTTAGTGGGTTAATATTCGAAAGTTGATACATATCATCTATAATCCTTAAGATTAAAATGACGGTTTGGAATCCATGACACTTAAAATACCGATAAAAGTATTATTTTTTTTAATCAGCATTTTATGTGTAACAGCATGTTCCGATGTTAATCATTACGCATTAGGCCCAATAGAAGACTTGGAGCACATTGATTTGCCGGTGGGCATGCTTCCTGCTGCTAAGCCCGCAGCACGTGAAGAAGCTCAAATGATGGTACTATGGTTGTTCGCAAAAGATATTGATAAAACAAAATCCAACCCACCAGAAATGTTACGTGGTTTAGCTTATCTAGAATACTTACTAAATGATATTCTACAAGATTTAGCTACCGTCGTAAGTACGAAAAAATCAGTAAAGAAGATTGTCCTAAATCTCCGTGATGCACTAGGTATGCCACTCTACGCACCCCCCAAAAAAATGATAAAAATGTATTGGAGCACTGCTAAATTCATGAAAATCAATAAATTTACCAAGCTGGAATTAGCAGAATCTGTAGTCACAACCCAAGAAAATTTAAGTGAGGTAAAGTCCTTAATTACACTAGCCATTGTCACAGCCAAGTTAAATATGATCACTGCACAGAATCAAAATATATCCAAAAAACTGGGTATAAAGGAACTAAAGTTTGAGGACAAACCTTACCCTTACCTTAAGAATGCTGAACCTATAAATTTTGACAAATTTCGGACGATCACTTCACAAGATAATAAAAATTTTCCTCCAAAACCATGGTCTCATTGGTCGAGAGACCTGAAAAATAACCTTAACTCCATTTCAAAAAAGATAGAAGAAAAAAGGAAGTTTTTTTCAGTGTCTAACTCTAATTATGAAAAAGATTTTTATAAAGCAACTGCAAAAGTTTTTCAAAATATATTAAATGAGGATCAAAATACTTGGATAACATTACAAAAACTTCAAAAATTATCTGATTTTATGGCTCTGTCTTCGTTACGGTTGCCCAAAAAACTTGTCGTGGATAAAAAAAGAAATATTGAGGTTCAAACGAAACTAAGAGCGCTTACACCAAATGACTTTAACAATCTGC
>DUBF01000048.1 GCA_012960465.1 Rhodospirillales bacterium
AGTGAAAGATGCCGTCAAAATTGCCGCTGAGAAAGACCACCGTAGCGTCGCTAATTTCATGGAGACTTTGATACGACAATATTGCAAAAAAACAGGAATCGAGATACCAACTCAACAACAGTTATTTGAGGACAAAGACTAATGGATTCCAAGTCGCTTAAAGTCCTAATTGAAGCTGGAGCGATTAAGAAAATCCGAGTGATTGGTGATGGTAGTCATTTTTATATGGAAATAATTACAAAAGGTGAACCCTCTCTTGTTAATACACTAAAAGGAAAATTAAAAACATGGGCAACGATTGACGCTGCAGCAAAGTGGATACATTCAATGGGCATAGGTACTTTACATGTTGAATTAGAAAAGTGGCAACCTGGTCAACGTAGATTGGGACTGTAATTAAACAGATTAAGATAGATAGGAGTATAAATAATGCCTCAATTACCTAGTGGTCGACATGTCGGATTTACTATTGGTGTTGCCAGGGAAAAAATCAAGGCAGACGACTTTACTGCTTGGCTGGCATATACAACGGCAGTTAATTCTATTGAAGATATGAAATCGATAGTTAATATTGTCTACTATAAATCGGAAAATGAATCTCCTTCGGTTGATGATCCTCTCTTAGGAGAACCTTATATTTCTGAATTAGTAATTGCAGATATTGGAACAGATAAATGCGCATGGTCAGAAGAAGACCAGTCAGCATTTTTAGAAATCATTAAATCTCCCCGAGTATGTTCCTGGATACAAGAATCGTATGATGAGTTATCCGAATTAATTGAACAATGTGAGCCAACACTCCCAGATAACTTGAAAGGTATTTTTGAAGATGAATAATACATCCATTCAATAACGGAAACCTACAGTTAAATATTTTGGATGAATTCTCTTATAAAAAGCTATATAAAAAAATACTACGTGATGCCACCGTAAATACTCGAGGTATAAATGAATAAAAACATGAGAGGTGAAAGAGAAATTTAATATTGTTGAAATTTATTTAAAAAATAAAGGAAGGTGAAAGATCATTGTTGATCAGAATAAAATCATTACTATTCTTACTGGCGCAGGTATATCGGCTGAAAGTGGCATCCCTACCTTTCGTGGTCCAGAAGGTTATTGGACCGTCGGTTCAAAAGAGTATCACCCAGAAGAGATGGCAACCTATGCCATGTTCGCAAAACAACCTGATGAAGTATGGAAATGGTATTTGTATCGACTTAGTGTTTGCAGTAATGCCAAACCTAATGAAGGACATATTGCTCTGGTGGAAATGGAAAAGATTTTTCAAGATAGGTTCACTCTCATTACCCAAAATGTTGATGGATTACATCTTCGTGCAGGAAATAGTATGGAGCGAACCTATCAGATACATGGCAATGTGTTTTTCATGCGTTGTATCAATGAATGTAATAAAAGGCTCTACCCTTTACCCTTAGAAATATTACCTCGAAATAAAGATAAAGAATTATCTAGGGATGATAAAAAATTATTATCTTGTCCTGACTGCGGTACTGGTACACGACCTCATGTCTTATGGTTTGATGAATCTTATGACGAACATTATTTTAAATTTGAAAGTGCCATGGCAGTAGCTAAAAAGACTGATATTTTAATTATTGCAGGTACTTCCGGTGCAACCACCCTGCCAAATAAAATCGCTAATATTGTTTATCAAAACAAAAGAACGATCATTGATATAAATATCGAGAAAAATCCTTTTACCGAACTAGCTATCAATAGTGTAAATGGTAATTTTTTAAATATGACTTGTTCGGAAGGGCTTACCAAAATATTAAATACCGTTAATACAAATGTTAATCGTGACTTTAATTTTAATAAATAGATATGAACCAATTTGAGACACTCTGCAAACTAGCATCAAATGAAAACTGGTGTTGGAATCTGATGTGTACAACTTGTGGGCATATGCACTTTCGATATGCGTTCGCTGAACTTGCAACTGGTAAATCACCAGAAAGCAAAGAATGGATCGTCAGCAGAAACACTAGGGGCTTATCAAATAAATTGGGACGAGCAACAAGACGCTTCACTGACGATCAAAAAGATATAATTCTCTCTATTTGTCTGAATGCTAATATTTCTTCAATAGCGCAAAACTGTAAATTCCCCGATTGGTTAGGCTATCTTGGTTTGATATTGAACGATATGCACACACCAGCTAATTTCTATAAAGCGGTTTCATCTGGTTGGGCATCACAACTGAAAGATTTAACACTTCCATGTACCCCTGCTTATATCCTGCTATGTGAAATTGTTGATAATAAAGATCACTTATTAGATAGATATGATCTGGAAACCTGTCAAAGAGATATTAAGCGTTCATTGAGGTATTCAAAATTACTTTGAAGGTATAAGCTATAATTTTGAGACAAGACAATTTGAGGATGAAAATGCGCGAGTCTTTACGACAACAGATTTTGAAACAGCCGCCGAAATCGCCCGAGGAAACGGCGCGTTGTTTGCGGGCCGTGCAACGATACAAAGAAATGCACGCTGACGATCCTTGGTACGCGAACCGAAGCGACAACTTCTGGATTACTTATCAACACTCTCGGATGCTGGCGAATCCATAAATACAAAAGACGAGTTCTTGAAGGATTAATAGTAGTGCCTTACTTTAATTTTACTTAACTTTTTTAGAAAACTTATTATCACAGGCTTGCGCTATTGCACGCACAGCAAGGTCTGTATTTGCATCTTTAAGATATTTTAAAACGCAATCATCATAGTTTTTAGGCAGAGTTAACCAGAATCCAAAGGCAATCACTAAAGCTAATGATAGGCTAACAATAATAATCTTATTTGACATAGAATCTTCTCCATTCTTTATTCCTTACGTCTACGAGTCAAACAGCAATGCTGGATATTTGGCATGGAGGGACGTCTTATCTAATTCCCTACCTTCGAAGCCGAGTGATGTTGAGTTTTCGTTAGACTTGCGGAACTCTGGAAATTCTTCGCCATATCTAGCGACGTCAACAAACGATCTGCCGTCAGGCAGCAATGCAAAGAACGACAGTTCTTTAGAAAAGAACCTGGTGTCGGCCGGAAACTCATTAGCGGGGAATACGTCTGGTTTATCTGATTCAGTCATATCTACTACCTCCTATTTTGTGGTTAATCGGTTGTTACCTGCAAGAGGATCACCCCCCTTGTCATTTGCGAGCGTAACGTGAAAATTATGATCTAATGGCTTGTGTATAAAATTCGCTATACTTTCATGGTACAGAGCGCGTTCGACCACACCGACTAGTTTATCAACGACTTTTTGATATTCGTCCTGGTTATCGAGCAAAGTAAACCAACGCTGAGTCTCTCCGTTCTCTCCACCTTTCAATTCAATATCACCCGAAAAGATTGGTTCGGGTATTTGTGGCGCATGATCTGATATCCACGACCAAACTTCCGACCTTAACATTGCTTGTTCGTGCGGCAACATTACGGACTTGCGTATAAGTGTAACGTGGTAGGCATCTACACCGTCGAAATGAACCGTCGTCGCTTCTGGTGGTAATTCGTTATGAGGCGGCAACTGTGTTCGTTCTACAGGAAGAACAATACCCCCTCCGGATACCCAGTTGATTTGTGCGCCTCCATTGTTGGATTGTTCGGTGTATATGTATTTCTCATAATTACTAATTTTATTTTCTAATCTATCAGCAAGATATTGATTTGCTTCTCCGAGTTCTTCCAATATCAATTCAGCTTCATTTTTGTATTTTTTTATCTTTTCTTGATTCCAATGTTTAGGTGGTGGTTGTAAGTTTGTAATTCTATCTGATAGCTTTACCATCCAGATTTCTTTGGGCTGTTTCCTGATTTTTTTAAGGCTGTCTTCCATTTGTGCAGCTTTCTCTTTTATATTTTCGTCCTTACTTAGAGCAGATACACCTTCCGCCACTTCAATTCCAAATTCATTTTTAATATCATCATACGTGGCTTTTGTATCTTCGATTGTGTCGTGTAACAAAGCACATTGAACTAATAAATCGGGATTATTAATTTCTTCTCCGTGTGCAACAGCATCCATTGTCTCCATCGCAACTAATCCGATATGATTTATATAAGGAATATCTGTTCCCGGAACTAATTGTAGTTCTTCATTTTGTCCTGATTCATTATGAACACGGGAAGCATAATTCCATGCTTTTATGTATTTATCTTGGTTCCAATTATTCATTCATATTTTCTCCTTTTCTATTAGCTTTCATTTTTTATGCGCTTCCGTCCATTGCTAAGCACCTCTGAGAAGTGTTGTTCAAGCGCGGTGTTTACTTTTTGACAATTATTAATTACTGCCTCTGCCCAGTCTAAATATTGCGTCCGTCTTTCTATATCCCAATCTACGGGCGGTGATTGAGTTATATCACTAACATTTGAGATTTTATCGCCGAGTTTGATAAGCGTTGCTCCCACAGATAAGTGTGGTGCGTGTTCTATTTGCTTTTGTTTTCTTATTTCTTTTGTAAGGGCCTTATCGTCAGTCATTTCTTCTACATATCTACGAATAGTTTCTCCGAACATTTCTTCCAATTCTGATGGTTTAGTTTTCGTATCCTCAATTGTGTCATGGAGTAATGCGGCGGCAAGTATTTCTGGATCTTCTATACCGCCAATATCAGCAATAATATGCGCAACAGTGATGGGGTGATTAATGTATGGGGATGACTCAATATCTTTACGTCGTTGATCTCGATGTTTAAGTGCTGAAAATTGAGCCGCTTTTAATAGTAGCGTAGAGGGTTGTGGTAATTTTTTCATCGGTCCCTCCGGTTCGCGGTATTTATTTATCTTGTGTTTCTTGTCGTAGGCTTCGTCCGCGTCGATTGACTTGTTGAGTTGCTCTATGTGATTCTTTACCGCTTGATCTGCCTTTTTTGCCAACCTTGGATTCTCCTTCAAGCCCGACAATGAGTGCTTCACGAATTTCATTTTTAATGTAGATGATTTTGTGTTCTCTTTGCATATCTCTGAACAGCGTTCCTTAGCATAATTCCATGCAGAAAAAAGTTCTTCTCCATCCGGAATAGGATGAATGGAAGGATCTTCACCAAACGATTTATAATGGTCGTATAACTCGTCAGTACTAATTCCATCCTTGTAATATCCTGTGAGATTTTCATCAACAATGCTTTTACAGTAAGCTACCGCATCTTCGTAAGACTCGCGAACACCCAATACATCACATTCCGAGTCATCATAAGGGAAAAAATTATCATAGACGATGATCTTAAAAGGCATAACGATTCCTCCTTTTTTTTCAGGCGAGCGTGTCTGGTCAACTGAAATTTCTTCCAGTGGTACTCGCTTTTATTACTAGTTGGTTTAGGGGGTACTGCGAAAAACTTGATTTTCGGTTCGTAGTTTTGGGAGATATCTACTTAATTACTACACTTATATAGTAGTCTAAAACAAGCATTTTGTACAGTAGTTTTTATAATGTAGCTTACACAAAAACATTAATAATATTAACTTTGATTTAGTTACATTAATGTTATTAATTAATGATTATTATTGCTAAATTTATGATCTTACAAATATGAATAACTTAAAGAAAGTTAAGAAGAAGAAGGGATCACCACCATTAAAAAAATATTTCCTTTTTATCTTCCTGCTATTTATTGCTGGTTCTGGAATAGTGGCTCTATATTTTTGGGTTTCAACACCAACATTTGATGATGAAGCATATTCAGAACTACTTAGTATTGTCGGAATTAGTGATGTGCTTGTAGATGGAGATGAATATGGCACAAATTTTATGGTGACTATTAAGCCTGGAGCTAAAACAGATTTTGATAGTATATGTCATCTAATTTGGACAGAGTATCGGATAGCTTATGGTTTCGATTTCAAAATAGGAAAAAATGGAAATTACAATGAATATGCTTGTCCCGATAAGTTTCATCCAGACCTGAACTGAAAG
>DUBF01000049.1:0-3502 GCA_012960465.1 Rhodospirillales bacterium
TGCCTACACCGTTTATCAATATCTGGCTCCCTAGAGAGTTGAAGTAATCGGGAAATTGCATTTTGCATTGAAGCCTCACTGAAATCCTCCAGTGCAACCCCTACCCGTTCGCCTTCAAGGATGGTGGCCATATCACCCACTCTGGTATTACCAAGACAAGGAACACCACAACCAAGAAATTCTCCCAGTTTAGTTGGAGCTGAAGCCATCTTAGAATAGGCCTGTTTAATAAAAAAAATACCAGCATCCATATGACACATAGCATTGGCCACGCCGGTATGGTTAGTCATTTCAAGCCGAACAGCTGTTGGGTCAATTTGGTGATAATTCAACCGTTCGCGAATATAAGCATGTTCGCCACGGTTAAGGATATGCAATTGCGCATCCGGGACAACTTTTCTCAAAATTTTGAAACATTGTAACGTTTCATCGAACAGATATGAAACACCAGCCGAGCCTACATAGCCCAGAGTAAATGGTCTGTCATGTGCCGGCTGTTCATGCTCAGTTGTATCGAGTTTGAAAAGTTCGAGATCGGCGCAGGTGGTGATAACCTCGAACCTTGGCATATGGTCTTGTAAGTAAGGAAATTTCCGCATCTCATCAACGGCTGCTTGAGTAAGAGACACCACCTGATCCGCAGCAAGCAAAAAACGACGTTCTAACCACTTTGCTGCACGGTAGAGGCTACTTCCTTGTGACCATAAACCACAATCCACTCGTTCATCAGCCCACAAACCGCGCATGTCAAACACAAACTTCAATCTAAACACATTCTTCAGAAACAATGCTATTACAGAAGGAACATAGCTCCGCGCATGAACGATGCGCAAGCGGTGGCGGACCACCAGCCACATGCCCAAGGCAATGCCGCACGCAATGTCCCACGCCGTGGCCAAGGCCGTGGGCCGCTTGTGATAGCGCAACGGGTGCCAAACGATGCCAGACGCCGTGATGTCACTCGCCAGACGCTCGCTCGCGACCACATTGGCCCAATCTTCAGCCTTCTCAAAACTAATAAGATGAATACGCCGGCCATCCGCCAGGCGCTTGAGGTAGGCCAACACCTGGGACTGCCCCAAGGGCTCCAGCATGCCGTCATAGCTAATATAAAGAATATGAGTCATTTAATACCAATACCACCTTAAAAACCAAATATAAATAACAAAGATCACACCATCAAAAATTCGACGTTTTTTCTTTTCTTGCGAGCAATCGATATATGTTATAGATTTTCCCCAGAATGGATTCGTTATTTGGAAAATCCTTATACCACTTGGGAGGCAAACTGACGATCGCTTGAAGATCCGGCCCCGTAATGCTGCATCGCGTCTCCGCCCTAACCCACCCGAGTCCTACCTCTCCGCCCTCTTCATTTCTATCGGTCATCAACTGCATGCCCAAGCAGATCCCTAAAACAGGCTTCTTGTGGATCATCACTGCTTCTGTAAGTTACGCGACCAGCCTCCTGTCCACCAGGAACATCATTGCAGAACGATGGTGACCGACGCCTAGCAGGATCAGGCAGTCTGCACTGTCTATCTTTGCCGCGTTAGATGAATAGACTGAAGAAGCATCCAATTCGGCCAATGCATTCTTAATCAAGTTGGCGTTGCCGTGCCCGTAGTCGATGATTGCCACCCGCTTTGTCATTTGCACCCCTCTGGCACGATACCTGACTCCGTAACGCCGAGAGCTGGCAGTGCGTGTTGATACCTAAACACCCCTCGAAACCGGTTGCCGAAAGTAGTACCAAATAAGTGCTTACCCCCGATAAGTAGTGCGATGCCTGCGATGGCACGTTTAACTGTGCCACCTTCGGCATAGGGCCATCCAGTTTCGTAAACAGTCCAAGATATCAACTCAAGACGTGGTTCAGTAAGTAGGAAAAAAGCCAACTGTTGCTTGGCACCCGTTCGGAATAAGTGAGTAGGTGCATCGCTCCCGACCAAACCTGGTCTCAAAATCCGTTTGAACGCGCCGAAAGTGCGGGCTGCCCAATAAACCGGACTTGGGTTTATCTCCAACGGCCCTTCAACAAATAGCACACCGCCTGGCTTCAGGTAGCATAATAAGTTCTTGAGGGTGCTCGCAGGATCGGGCAGATGTTCAAGCACATCGCCCAAGTGGATTGCATCAAACTTTGGCTTATCGGTTAACGCCAGAAAGTGATCAACGGAAAATGTTTCGCAATTTGCATTCTGCCCGGCAAATCTTGCTGCATCTTCATCGAACTCGACTCCATATGGTTTGAATCCCTCTTGCGCCAAGGCTTTTAAAAATGCCCCTACACCACATCCATAGTCCATAACTTTCGCAGCGGTTGGTAGATAGTTCTTAAGTAAGTTTGCGGAATCAGCATAGGACCAGCCCGCAGGTGCTTCATAATTACAGTCATGATAGACGGCCTTGGCATACATTTTTGCAAAGGTTTGACTGTCCGGCACAGGGTTAACAAAAACACTGGAACAGGCAACGCACTTAAGATATTCAAATTGGACTGCGTTGAATTTAGTAATATACGGAAAAGTGACGCCGCTTGTTCTGGCGTCGCAAAGTGGGCAATGACGTACGGAGTTAATCAACATTTAGCTTTCCTTATGCAAACCAAAGTAATCGAGATATTTATCAGCAATTGTGCTGACCGAGAAATCGCGCGCGCCGCATCAGCAATTCCCGGTCGACGGGAGTTTTGAGAGATTCCGTAATGCTGGCTGCAAGTGCTGCGGGATCTTGTATCGATACGAGCTTCCTGACAAACCACGATGGTCACATTCCGTGGCAAATTCCTGCTCGCAAGAAGCTCGGGCGTAGGCTCTTCGGCCCAAACCCAGCCATGTATCCAGTTCGCGAACGACCTTGGAACCGTTCGACGTCCGCATCGCTTAGCAAGCACGCTCAAAAAACCGTAGCGATCCACGCCACCCGAGTTTTTGCTCGGCGCGAATGGTGGTAAATGGGCCAAAAAGTATTTTTACAACAAATCAACTAAATCCTTCCCGCAAACCAGTTATGTACAATGGCAGCGTATTCATATGTAATGACTCTCACCTTATCAAAACCAACCCCCCAATGAATATCTCTAGATATCGGATCTGTCACATCAGGAATAATAATTTCAATATTCGGGGCATTCTTTTTCCATGTAAGTGCTGAGCGCAGTGAGTGGTATGGTGCTGTTATAAATAAAATAGAATTTACATTTCTTTTATCAAGACTTTGTTTAACCATTGTTACATTTTGGTAAGTACTACTAGGATATTTATCAAGAATATAAATAGATGACTTTGGAATCCCTCTACTCGTTAAGTATAACTTTATTGATTCTACATCTGCAATAGTCTGCTCTCTTCCAGATGAAAGAAAAACTCTGTCAGCATAGCCATTTTTATAAAATTTTACTGCATCTAACGCTCTCTGTTGATAACTTAAATTTTGATAACTAGATTCGCCATCTCCACTAAAAACCACAATAGCATCTGACCTTTCGGGGGCATCTCTT
>DUBF01000049.1:3520-5932 GCA_012960465.1 Rhodospirillales bacterium
ATAAACCAGAATAAAGGACTGTAAAAAATTACCAAAAAACTAAATGCAATTGTAAATATAAATTTTCTAATCCTAGCACCAAAACTGAAATATTTATTAAACCGTTTTTTCCAATTAAATTCTATCTGCCGACTTTCTGCAAGAACGAGGTGTTCATTAATAATATTCGATATTCCATTAAAACGTGATTCCCAGCTATTTGCTTTTGCAACTTTTATTCTTTGATTTTCAAGGGAAGTGTTATTTTTTTCAAAAACCAATAATTTGACTGCTTCTATAAATTCCTCTGTATTGTTGGCAATAATTACAGCTTCACCGTATACCTCTTTAGATTCTCGAACTTCACGTAAATTTGTTGACACTGTAGGAATACCCATAGCCAAGTATTCATTGAGTTTGGATGGATACACGCCCTCTGTAAAGTCATTACAGACATATGGAACGATTCCAACATCAAATCCTTTTATATAATAGGGCAGCTGATCATGTGGTTTTTCACCCAAAAATACTACATTTGATTTGGCTTCTAACGCATTAATATTTGTATACTTAGGACCGATGAACACAATCGTAAAATCACTGCATTGGTCTGCTAAAGAACAAAGCAATCCTTGATCAAGTACCTTCCCTAAAGTGCCAATATAACCTACAATCGGCCCAGAAATATTTTTAAGATCGTTTGGAATATCCTTGTTATCTTTCGATGCAATCTCAAATTTATTAAAATCAATTCCAGGAGGAAAATAGTACACATTATTACTGGAAAATTTTTTTACTTTATCCATTAATGAGTGCGATATAACAAATACCATGTCTGCTTCGCAAATAAACTGATCTTCATAAGGAGAAATTCCTTTTGCAGAAATTGAAGACTTTGAAAAATCGTTTGCGCAATAATATACTAATAAAGATGGGTTGATAGCTTTGATTACATGGCGCACTACTGGCGTCGGAAGAAAAGATATTACAATTGGATTGTTAAAATTAGCACTACCAATCCAGCTCAATAAAGATTTTTTAAACAGTATTTTATTAAAAAACAACACTATTTTTGAATATGGAAAAGGTATTAACAATGGCGAATAAACAACTATTCGATTGCTCACATCTTTATATCCCCTCATACTGTTCTTCCAACTAACAAACCTATCTTTAATGCGATTAAAATCACCAGTATTGATAGAACGAATGCCTGTATTTTCCACAAAAAGAACTCTATTCCCATTCAATGCCAAAGATGTGGCAAGCTGATGGTGTATCTGCCAATGTGTAGACCAATCTATAGAAGAAAAAATAATAAAATCTGAATTTTTCACAATAATTTTAACAATATAATTAAATACATGAAATCTACTAGCGAGTAATACTGAGTAAAATAGATCTAAGTATATATATAACATAGAAGATATACATTCTAATAACACTTAAATTTGCTAACTTGACAAAATATTTTCTCGCTCTAATATCAAGATAAATATCCTTGCCCAGACTTACTCTTGGAGTTATATCTGTCATACATGTCGCCCTCATATTAACAACTAAGCCTACACTTGATTTTCTTAATAGAAATGAATGCATTAAATCCTCATAAAATGCTTTCCCCGTATACGGGTAATAATCATCAAATATAATGTTGTTTTTATCATGAAGTACGCATCCTCCTGGCTGCCAATCCACGCAAAAAAGATCTTCACTAATGTCTAAAGGATTTACACCAAAATTTGTTCCCGCTAATGACAACTCCCCAGAAACATACCCTTTAGATCCATTAATAATCCAATAGTAAAATAACATAACAATATTTTTTTGTTTTTTTTGGTGTAAAGGAAATTTATCAGAAGAATTGTACCAACAAGGAGATACAGATATCTTTTCTTTAGAATTTTTCATGGTGTCAACTAGTAATTTTAGACAATTAATTGATACTATCACATCGTCATCTATTTGCAGTATAAGATCATTTCTGGCGGCTTTAAACCCACATATACGTTGAAATACCTGACCATATTTGTTAGAATAAATAACTGTAATATTTCGATATTTATCTAAATTATTAATTGAATGTCTGTCATTTGGCAAACATATTATTATCTCATCTGGTTTAACAGTGCCTGAATTTAAACTATTTAATGTCTTACTCAAATCTCCACCTAATGAGGGAATAATTACGCTAACCATTGTATGTATAATTAATCAAGGGTCAAGACAACTTAAGCGACTCTTTTCTAAAAATTACAAGCAAAATTTTATAAAGGCTTTGCTTTCTATTATTGAATCTAAACTCACATTCTTTAAGGTGTAATTCAAACATACTTTTATTCATTCCTCTAAACTTTGATAATCTAGTTTTAGCATAATTCCAGAATAATTCTTTACCACCCCAAAACCTCTGACAACTTTTTAAAATTTCTT
>DUBF01000050.1 GCA_012960465.1 Rhodospirillales bacterium
GACGCCCATATGGCTTGACCCGATTCCCTAAAAGGCCCTTTATATTTCCTATACATTCTCAGCCTGTACAAATCAAAAAACCGATTTCAATATCGATTTTGAAAAGTTCACATTAGACAATGGATTAACTGTTATTTTTCATACCGATTATTCCGATCCTGTTGTTGCGGTTAGCCTGACAGCACATGTAGGATCTGCACGGGAATTACCTGGGAAAACTGGTTTTGCTCACCTCTTTGAGCACCTTTTATTCAATGAATCTGAGAATCTTGGTCGCGGTGGACTCGATAATATGAGTGCCCGGGTTGGAGGAAGCGGAGCAAATGGTTCCACCAGTAACGACCGAACAAACTATTTCCAAACGGTACCCAAAGATGCTTTAGAGAAGATGTTGTGGGCAGAAGCTGATAAACTCGGATGGTTCATCAGTACGGTTACTGATCCTGTGCTTGCCAAAGAGAAGCAGGTGGTTAAAAATGAGAAACGACAGAGCAATGATAATCGTCCCTACGGTCATGTTTCAACTGTAATTAGTAAAAATTTGTACCCCAAAGGACATCCGTATAGCTGGACAGTTATAGGATCTCTCGATGATCTGCAAAGTGCTACTCTGCAAGATGTCAAAGATTTCTACAATACCTGGTATGTACCAAATAATGTAACCCTGGTTGTAGCAGGTGATTTTGAGCCCGCTCAGGCAAAAGAATGGGTAAAGAAATATTTTGGAGAGATAAAGGCTGGACAGGATATTCCTGACATTATAAAACAGGCACCAGTACTGACACAAAGCAAGAAACTATATTATGAAGACAATTTTGCCCGCCTCCCCTATTTATCGATGACATGGCCTGGTGTTCCTGAATATCATCCTGATTCTTATGCATTGGATATACTTACAGATTATCTCTCAAATGGACAAAAAGCCCCTCTATATCAGGTTTTGGTGAAAGACAAAATGGTAGCAGGGAATGTTAGTTTGCGCTCCTCCTCAAGAGAAATTGCCGGTGAACTGAGTTTATCCGTTATGGCATTTCAGGGGATTGACCTTGACGCAGTCTATGAGGCAATTCAGGAAGCAATGATACAATTTGAAGAAAATGGAATTTCTGAAAAAGACCTTAACCGGATCAAGGCCGGAGCTGAATCATCCTTTTATAACCGTCTATCAAGTGTGTCGGGAAAATCCTCTCAACTAGCACACTATCAGATTTTTGCTGGCGATCCTGGATTTATAAAAGAGGATATTAATCTACTTTTGGAGGTTAGTAAAGAAGATATTGAAAGAGTATATCAGGAGTATTTTGAAAACAAACACTTTGTAGCTACTAGTTTTGTTCCAATGGGCCAGCAAGAATTAGCTCTTAAAGAGTCTCAGCCTGCCAAAATCTCAGAGGAGAATATTTTGGGTGATGTAGAAAGCTTTGATGTAGATCAGATTGTGGCTTATGAGAAAACTCCATCAAGCTTTGATCGCAGTATCGAACCTCCATATGGTGAATCTCCGGAAACACCTGTTCCGGCAGTTTGGGAGAAAAAGCTCAACAAGGGACTCAAGGTATTTGGTATAGAAAACAATGAAGTACCGCTGGTCAGTTTCAACCTGATTATTGAAGGAGGAATGTTGTTGGATTATCCAGACAAAGTGGGAGTTGCCAACCTTGTGGGACAAATGCTAAACAAAGGAACACAGAACCGAACACCTGCCGAACTCGAAGAAGCTATCAAAGAACTTGGAGCCCGGATCAGGTTTTCTTCTGGTCGAGAAAATCTAAGTGTTTCTGTAAGTTGTATGGCTAAAAACTATACAGAAACACTGAATCTGCTTGAGGAGATGATGTTTGAACCCAGATGGGATCAAATAGAATTTGACCTCGCTAAAGAGAATATTAAAAATAGTCTGGAACAACAGAAGGCCAGTCCTAACAGCATTTCCTCCAATGAGTTTTATAAATTAATCTATGGCTCCGATCATATTTTCTCAAACAATAGGAGCGGAAATATTGAAAGTCTGGCCAGTATAAATCTCAATGATCTAAAGACATATTATGAGGCCTTCTTCTCCCAAGAGGGTGCCGTACTAAACTTTGTTGGGGCGCTCGATCAGGAGACAGTGGTTTCATCCCTTGAGGACCTCTCTGAAAAATGGGAAAGTAAAACCATAGAAGTCCCTGAGTATGTGGTGGCATCTGCTCCAGTCAAGTCAAAAATCTATTTCTACGACCTCCCTAATGCCAAGCAATCAGTTATTATGATTGGCTATCCATGTATGGATGTTAATGATCCTGATTTCTATTCAGCCAGCGTTATGAATTATATACTTGGAGGTGGAGGATTTGCTTCGCGATTAACGCAGGTTCTAAGACAAGAAAAAGGTTTCACTTACGGCATACGATCGAGTTTCACAGGATCCGAAATTACAGGACCTTTCTCCCTTAGCACCAGCGTGAAAACCAGCAATACACTGGAGGCCCTTTCTTTGATTCAAGGCATTCTTGAAGATTATCCGGTAACCTTCTCTGAAGAAGACCTGAGTGTCACCAAATCCTTTTTAATCAAGAAAAATGCACGTGCTTTTGAAACATCCAGGGCCAAGCTATCTATGCTCAACCAAATCAGCAGTTATGGATGGCCTTATGATTTCATTAGCAAGCAGGAACAAATCGTCAGAGATATCACGGTAGAACAAATTCAGGCTCTGGCCAGAAAATATGTTGATCCATCAAAGATGATTTATCTTATAGTTGGTGATGCAGCAACGCAAATGGAAGGTTTATCGGAACTGGGATATGGCCCGGCTGAGTTGATTTCTTCGTCCAAATAGTATGCTGAATATTAATGAATTGGGCTAATATGTTGTATATTAGAAGTTCCAATTCATGAAATCAAACTAACCACCTGGAGGTAATAATGCTAAAAGTAGCCATTGGCCACAGTGAAGATGTCGATTCTTTAGATGCAGCCCAAGAAGTCTTAGCACAGTGTAAAAAAACTCTAAAGAATCTATCTCCGCAAGCAGGAATCCTGTATTCAGCTATCGACTTTGAACATCAGGTAATACTGGATGAAATAAATAAAACATATCCGGATATAGAATTAACAGGCTGTACCACTGACGGGGAGCTTTCTTCCGTTTCGGGATTCCTGGAGGATTCAATTACTCTGATATTATTCTACTCGGATGATATTCAAATCAAGCTTGGTATTGGAAGAAACATATCTCAAAACCTTGACTCAGCAATAAAAACTGCTACTGAAGAAGCTAAATCAGGAATTGACCAAGACATAAAATTTTGTGTTACTCTACCCGAAAGTCTGACTATTAGCGGCGTTTCTGTTCTTGAAGGCCTTAAGGAGACCTTAGGTGGGAAAATACCGATATTTGGTGGAACTGCTGCAGATCAATGGCGGACAAAACAGACTTATCAGTTCTACAGAAATGAAGTCTTATCGGATTCGGTTCCCATTTTACTATTTGCCGGGAATCTTCTGTTTTCGCATGGAGTATCCAGCGGTTGGAAGCCATTAGGCAAGCCAAAAACTGTAACAAAGGTCGATCAGAATATACTTTATGAGGTAGATGAAGAACCGGTTCTGGATTTTTTCAACGCATATTTGGGTTATCATTCATTAACTCCCGGGGAATATCCACTGGCGGTATATGAGCCTGAAGGAGAAGGATACTATCTGAGAAGTGCACTCAAATACGATGAAGACATCAAATCCATCACCTTCGCGGGAGATATACCACTTAATTCAACAGTTCAGCTAACTCAGGCAAGTTCAACAGAAATAATTGATGCCACCAAAGAATCATTTTTACAGGCATTAAATACCTATCCGGGAGAAGAAGCAGATTTCGCATTAGTATTTTCGTGTGCAGCCCGAAAGGCATTGTTAGGTGTAAATACATCTAAAGAATATAATACTTTGAAAGAAAGTGCATCAAAAAAATGCCCGGATAATATTTGTGGATTCTATGCATATGGAGAAATCGCTCCGTTGAAAAAGAGCCAGCCCAGCAGGTTTCATAATTCAACTTTTGTTATTCTACTTGTAGGAACGAAATGAACGAAGAAAAAAAGTACAGGGAACTGGAAAAAGAGATTAAACTTCTTCAAAAGAAACTGAAAAGATCTGAAGCAAACCGTTTCCAACTGCAGGAGATCAAAGATTCTAATCAATCTTTATTGAACAAATTATTTATTGACCTCGAAGAATCCAGCCATACAATTAAGAATCAAAAAGAAGAATTGGAAACTTCAAACAAAGAACTTTTTGAGTTGAATCAGTTAAAAAACAAGTTTCTGGGAATGGCCGCCCACGATCTTCGTAATCCCCTTGGTTCAATACGAGGTTTCAGTGAGATTTTGCTAGAAGATGCTGAAGATGCAATGGATGAGGAACAACTGAAGTGGCTTAGAATAATTTACAAGACTAGCAATGAAATGTTGAGCTTGCTAAACGAATTGCTGGATATTTCGGTTATTGAGAGCGGGAAGCTTGATTTGAAGCTAAAGCCAGGCTCTCTGGGTGAACTGATCGATGGAAGAGTACAGATTTATCAAAAAGTAGCCGCCAGGAAAAAAATCCGTTTTCACACAACATTTGCGGAAATCCTGCAGCCATTATTCGATGAAAATCGCATTGATCAGGTGGTCGACAACTTGCTCAGTAATGCAATCAAATTTTCACCCCTTGATACAGATATCTACATCAGTATCGAGCAAGAAGACGGTATGGCAAAGGTGAACGTTCGTGACCAGGGACCAGGGATATCTGAAGAAGACCAGCCCAAATTATTTGGTGAGTTTCAGAAACTTAGTGCCCGGCCAACTGCCAATGAATCGAGTACTGGGCTCGGACTATCAATAGTCAAGAAAATTATTGATGCTCACAAGGGAGAGATTTGGGTGAAAAGTACACCTGGAGCAGGCGCCACCTTTAGCTTTACACTCCCTCTTGATAAATAATCTGGCAATGGCTACAGTAGATAATCTCACTATCTTCTATTTTACCGGAACAGGTAATTCGGGTAAGGTAGCTGAGTGGATTTCACAAGTAGCCGATGAGCTAAAAGTTCCATGTGAATCAATAAGTATCGCGAACATAGATCGTAGAAACTTCTCCAAACTTAATCTCAGCTCAAAGCCAAATTCCCGCTTCCTCTTCATTTCTCCTACACACGGCTTCAATTACCCACCAGTGATGATGCATTTCATCATGCGTTTTCCAAAGGGCACTAATAAAATTGCCTTGCTCAACACGCGAGGTGGTTTACGGATTGGGAAATGGGTCACTCCAGGATTATCTGGCATTGCGCATCCTTGCTGAGGCCGAGGTAGATACCCTCGCCGAGAAGGAGCCGCTGCTGGCCGCACTATCGGCTGCGTCCATACAAGGTCAATTGGCGACGGGACCGCGAGCTGGCCACCGGGTGCGGCGTCTGTTGTCCGATCCCATCGAAGGCCTACGCAGTGGCCCGCTGTGTTTTTCGGCCCGAGGCTTTTCTTTGCATGCGGCCACACGTATCAAGGCTGAGGACCGGGCGGGGCTGGAGCGGCTCTGCCGCTACGTGACGCGCCCTCCGCTGGCGGCGGGCCGACTGCAGCTCATCGATGCCGATCACCTCACCTTCCGCCTCAAAGCCCCCTGGTCGGATGGGACGACGCATCTGCTGCTGTCGCCGTTGGAGTTGATTGAAAAGCTAGCTGCCCTCATCCCACCGCCCCGACTCAATCTGGTGCGTTATCATGGCATCCTGGCGCCCAATGCCCA